>DATFTN010000221.1:0-3405 GCA_035261845.1 Myxococcales bacterium
GAACTTCAACCTGGACGAGGAGTGCCTGCTGCACGTCACCGTCGAGGGTCTCCGGGGAGAGACGCAGCCCAAGGAAGTGCTGCTCGCCACGCGCGACACGCCGGAGACGCTCAAGGCGGCCTGGGCGGAGGAGAACGAGCGGCGCCGCCTGCTCGCCGAGCAGCAGGCCGAGGACGAGCCGCGCAAGGGGATCTTCGCCTCCATCCGGAAGGTCTTCGGAGGCCAGTAGGCAGTGGGAAAGACCCTGCGCGAGCGCGCCACCGAAGTCGGTATGAAGGTCGTCGGCAAGCTGTTCGAGGATCCGAGGCGCGCGGAAGCGATCGCCTCTGCCCTCGGCGGGCTGCAGAGGGCAAAGGCCGCTCTCGACGATGCGCAGGAGAAGGCGCTCCGCGCCGCCGGGCTCGTCACGCGCCAGGACTTCAAGGCGGCGGGCAAACGCCTCTCGCAGCTCAAGCGGCGCTGCGCCGAGCTGGCCGACGAGCTCGATCAGCTCCTGGCGGCGCGGAAGTAGCTTCAGGCCGCGGCGCGGACGACCTGCTCGAAGACCAGGTTGCCGTCCTCGACGTGCACGTGGGCGATGGCGATGTGGTGGCAGGCGCGGCAGACGCTGACCGCGCGGGAACGGGAGAACTTCACCGCGACCGGGCCGCCGCAGACTGCGCAGCCCCTCTCGAACTCCATCTCGCGCTTGTCGTCGTTGCTACCGGCGGTATCCATGTCCTTCAGGTAACGCAGGAAAGTCGCGTGGCAAGGGCCGGGCCGGTCTCAGGGGGCGGCCACCAGCTTGGAGACTTGGCCGCCGACCAAGTCAACCACGTACAGCTCGCCTTGGGCATCCTCGCCGAAGGAGGAGATGGCGTTCCCCTGGCCGACTTGCACGGGCGTGAACGGGCCCGAAGCGGGGAAGGCCCAGATGTGTCCCGAGCCGAAGTCCCCATACACGTAGTTCCCGGCGAGCGGCGGCACGGCTGCGCCGCGGTAGACGTACCCGCCGGTGATCGAGACGCCCTCGGCATGCGAGTACTCGACCACCGGGTCGCGAAACGCTCCGGGGCAGGAGGAGAAGCCGGGAGGGTAGCAGTGCGCTCCTTCGCGGCGGTTCCAGCCGTAGTTGACGCCGGGCTCGATGACGTCGACCTCCTCCCAGGTGTCTTGGCCCACGTCGCCGAGCCAGAGCGCGGCGGTGGCCCGGTCGAAGCTGAAGCGCCAGGGATTGCGCAGGCCGTACGCGTAGATCTCCGGGAGTCCGCCTCCATTCGCGAACGGGTTCAAGGGCGGGATCCGGTAGGGCGTCCCCAAGTCGACGTCGATTCGCAGCAGCTTGCCGAGGAGGCTGGAAGTGTTCTGGGCATTGCCGAACGGATCTCCCGCCGCCCCGCCGTCCCCGAGGCCCAGATAGAGCAACCCATCCGGGCCGAACACCACACTGCCGCCGTTGTGGTTCTCGAACGGCTGCTCGACGGTGAGCAGCACCTGCTCGCTCGCCGGATTGAGCGTGGCGCCGCCGTCGGCGCTGGTGAAGCGCGAGATGGTGGTCCGCAAGTTGGCGGGGCTGGCGGAGCTGGGCGCCGTGTAGTTCACGAAGGCTTGCCGGTTCTGCGCCCAGCGAGGGTGGAAGGCGAGGCCCAGCAAGCCTGCCTCGCCCGGCGTCGAGTTCACGCGCGAGCGGATGTCGAGGAACGGCGCCGCAGTGGCTCCGGAGACCGCCTGCACCGTTCCGCGCTTCTCCACCACCACGAAACGAGCCTCGCCGGGGACCTGAAGGACCTGGAGCGGGGCCTGGAAGCGGAGCCCTCCGAACGCGTCCTGCAGCGCGACCGAGTTGGGCGGGGCAGGGTTGGTCCTCTCGCGCGAGCACGCCGCGAGCACGGCGATCAGGCAGCATGTGGCGGCCGGGCGGCGCACTTCGCCGGAGGGTAACGCCCCTTGACTGGGCCCGCCCGGCGTGCGAATTGAGCGCGCCTCACGGGCGCTTAGCTCAGCGGTAGAGCACTGCCTTCACACGGCAGGGGTCGCAGGTTCGAATCCTGCAGCGCCCACCACGAAACCCAAGGACTCCGCGAAATTGAGACGATCTGAGCGGAGGCGGCTGCCGCCGCTTCCGGTCCACGGGACAGACACGGGACAGCCGCGCGCGGGAGCATCGGGCTAGCCCTCCGCCAGCCTGTCCCGGGCCGCCTGCACGGCGGCGCGCCGGATGAAGGTGGCGACCGGCAGCGCCTCCAGCTTGGCCGCGCGCTTGATGGCGACGGAAGGCAAGCCGGCGCCGCAGCCGCCTCCAATCGCGGCCGACATGCGCACGTTCCCGCACCACTCGACTTCTTCTCGTCCGCCCTCCCGCTCGGACCGGACAACACGTTCGTATACGCGCTGCCCCCAGGCGGGATGACCGTCAAGGACGTACTCAAGATTTCCTGCCATCTCCTCACCTACGCCAGCGACTTCGATCCGACGAGCAAGGTGCAGTCGCAGGTATTCGCGCTCGCACGCGCGGACGATTAGAGGAGCGCGCACGGACTCGATGCCGCACAGCGGTCCTTGCAGGTATCGCGTTGCGGCCTGGTACGTGCGCGCTCGCACCGTGGGCGAGCGCTGGTGGACGCGCTGAATGCCGGTCTGCATCTACTGCATCAATGACAAGCGTGGGCCGGATGTGAGCTGAGCAGCGCAGGGCGGCTCGCAACGGAGGGAAGGAACGACGGCAGCCTCGGTATGCGGGCCATTGTGTCCTTGAAACCCACTCCGGCGCGCGACTACGACCGAAGAGAAGGGTCCAGTCCCAGACCTGCATCCGCCACCGCGCCCAGCCGGGTGGCGCCGAGGAGGTGCGGGATGGTGAAGAGTCCAGCCGCCCGGTACCCGACCTCGCTCCCTGTCGTGTTCTCCGCCCCCGAGACGTTCCAGCCCGGATACGCCGCGAACATCAGTGCCGGAGGCATGTTCCTGCGCACGGACGGAAGGCTGGCCGTCGGAGCGCTGTTGTCGGTCAAGCTCGAACTCCCGGACGGGGGCAGCCCCGCCCCGGTTCAGGGGAAGGTCGTCCACGTGGTAGCGCCCGGGCGAGTACGCCCGGGCGGGTCGGGAGCAGGCGTGGGCATCCAGTTCATGGCCAGCGATGACCCGGTCCGCCGTCGCGTGGATCGGTACATCGAATTGCTCGCCGAAACGACGCTGGCGCTGCAGCGACCCAAGCGGACGCACTATCCGCGGTTGCAAGCGCCGGTGTACTGGACGCCCGTCGGCTTGCCGTTGTTCCGGCGCAGGAAGACGTCAATCGAGGACCTGGGCGGTGTGCTCGTCTATCTCGACGAGAAGCTCAAGGAGGGGGCCCGGCTGAAGATCGAGGTCTTCCTCCCCGATGGGACGAGCGTCGTCTGCAAGGCCGAGGTGGACTGGATCGACAGG
>DATFTN010000222.1:0-1959 GCA_035261845.1 Myxococcales bacterium
CGCCGCGCAGGGGCTCGTCCTCGTGAACCTCCAGAAGCGGCTCATATCCTCGATCGAGGCGTTCTATCGCACCCTCCGCGCCCATCGCCGTGCCCTCGAGCGGGCTGCGGCCGGAGCGGCGCCCGAACGCGTGTCTCAGTCGAGCCTTGAGATCCTCGCCGCGGCGCCGGGCGCGGAAGACGATCGCGCGGAGCTACCAGAAGAGCAGGTCGACTGGTCTGAAAAAGAGCTCAGTCTCGTGTCAGGCGGCCGGAGTAGCCGGTTGGATGGTGACCTCATAGCCGAGGTCCTCCAGCCGTTGGACGAGCCGGCGCTTCACCGCTTGGCGCTCGCGCTCGTCGAAGTAGTTGCCGCCGAGTTCCTCGTAGGGGGTCCCGCGGGTGAGCAGATGGTAAGCGATCACCAGGATACTATGCCCGACCGCGACGGCGGCTTTCTTCTTGCCGCGCCGGTGCGCCAGGCGCCGGTATTGCGCGGCCAGGTAGCAGCCCTTCTTGCGCCCCGCCGCCTGGGCGGCTTCGATCAGCGCGGCGCGGACGTAGGGGTTGCCCTTGCGCGTCTTGCCGCTCTGGCGCTTCCCGGCGCTCTCGTGGTTGCCCGGACACATCCCGGCCCACGACGCGAGGTGGGCCGCACTGGGGAAGCGGCTCAGGTCTGTGCTGAGCTCCGCCACCAGCACCTCGGCCGTGTACTGCCCCACGCCGGGGATGGCGTCCAGCTGCGCGAGGGTCGCTGCAAACGGGCGCATGCGCTCCGCGATCTCGGCGCTCACCCGCGCGATCCGCTCGTCCAGCTCGTCGATATGCCCCAACTGCTCGGCGACCAGGAAGCGGTGATGCGGCCCGAAGCGCCCAGTGAGCGCCTGCACCAATTGAGGGCGCTTGGCCCGCAGCTTCCCCCGCGCCAATTCGGCCAGGGCGGCGGCATCGGTCGCGCCGCCGACCAGCGCCTCCAGCATCGCGCGCCCCGACTGGCCCAACACGTCGGTCGCGACGGCCGCCAGCTTGACGTTGGCCCCCTCGAGGGTCTGCTGCAGCCGATTGACCTCGGCCGTGCGCTCGCGCACCAGGGCGCTCCGATAGCGGGTCAGTGCCCGCAGCTCCCGCTGTGCGCGGTCGGGCACGAAGCTGGCCCGCAGCAACCCGTGGCGCAGCAGGTCCGCGATCCACTCGCAGTCCCGCACGTCCGTCTTGCGGCCGGGCACCGCCTTGATGTGCCGCGCATTGACCAGCAGCAGCGTGAAGTGCTCTTCCAGGAGGTTATAGAGCGGCTGCCAGTACACCCCGGTCGCTTCCATGGCCACATGGGTGCAGCCCGCGGCCCGCAACCAGTCCGCCAGCTCCAGCAGGTCGGCCGTCATCGTCCCGAAGCTCCGTATCTCCTTCTGGGGCTGGCCGTGCGCCCCGGGGGTGAGTAAGCACGCGACCACGAGCTTCTTGTGGATATCCAGCCCACAACAGTGCGTGTACACGACGTCCATCGGCGCTCCCTCCTCGCGCGCCGCCCGAGTGGGGTGCTCACCTGTTCTCAGATTCTGGTCTGCGTGCTTCCCACGGGGGGAGCAACACTCGGTGGTGCCTCGGAGCACCCGCGTCACGCTACCGGTTCGGGCTCGCGGCACCAAGATGACCCCGACGTGCTGGCACTCGAGCGGGCTGCCCGGAAGCATAGCGTGCCCCGCCCCTCTTTTTCATGCCCCGGTGGTCGCCCCCGCGGGGCGATGAGCGCTACTGTGAAAATCACGTTGGGGCCGGTCAGGCGGCCGGGTCTTTGGGCGTCAGAGTGACCTCAAAGCCCAGCTTCTCCAGGCCGCGGACCAGCCGCCGCTCAGCGCGCCCCCGGTAGCGCTCGTCGAAGTAGTTCCCGCCCAGGTCGGCGTAGGTCGTGTCCCGCTGGAGCAGATAGTAGACAATGCGCAAGATGCTATGGCCGACCGCCACGGCCGCCTTCTTCTTGCCC
>DATFTN010000223.1:0-6797 GCA_035261845.1 Myxococcales bacterium
GATCCAGAGCGGACGCTTCGCGTCGCCCACGAGCCTTTCCTGGAGAGAGCCGGCGCGCAGCCGATGGCCCTTGTTGGTGTCAGGATACGCCGCTGCGAGCCGCGAGGAGAGGGTATCCAGCTCCGCCTGCGCCTGCGCCAGGGTGCCCCTCGGGCGCAGCCTGGCGATGCCGTGCAGGTAATGCTCGCCGCGCATCGTCAGGCCCTGGGGGAATCCAGGCATTGCGGGCACCCCGCGCAGGGTGGAGACCCACAGCTCATGGCGCGTCGGAACGCCGGAGCCGGAGGGAAGGACGCCCGCTATCGTGCGCGGCTCACCGTCCACGGACACCGTGCGGCCGACGGCGAGGGGGTCGGCGCCAAAGACCCTTCGCCACAGCCGCTCGGAGAGCACCACCTCGCCCGAAGAACCGGGCCCGTAGAGGCGGCCGATCAGCGCGGAGGCCTCCAGGACCCGGAAGTAGTCGGCGTCCGTTTCCGAGCCGATCACGCGCTCCGGCCGATCGACGCCGGTCAGGACCATGCGCCTGCTGAATGCTGCCGACACCGACTCGAAAGAATGAACCTGCGCCTTCAGGTCGAGGACGTCGGGAGCGGAGAGGGAGGCGTCCGGGGCCTCGGGCTGATCTTCCGACAGGCTGACGAGCCGCTCGGGATGCGGCACGGGCAGTGTCCGCAAAAGGACTGCCTGCATGACGCTGAAAATCGCCGTGGTGCACCCGATTCCCAGCGCCAGCGCGAGGATCGCCGCGGCGGCAAACCCGGGCTGGCTGCAGAGGCGGCGGAGGGCATGCCTCAGATCGTGGGGCATGCCCCACCGTGCCCCGAAAACAGCTCCGGTTTCAATCCAGCTCAGGCCTTCTTGCCCTGCAGCTCACGCCGGAGCAGGGCCTCCTTCCGCTCCTTGCCCCAGCGGTACCCGCCCGGGGCGCCGTCGCTGCGAACGGCGCGGTGGCAAGGAATGACCAGGGCGACCCGGTTCGAAGCGCAGGCTCGGGCGACCGCGCGGACTGCCTTGGGCTTGCCGATCTCGGCGGCGATGGCGGCGTACGAGCGCGTGGTGCCCGGCGGGATACGCCGCAAAGCGTTCCACACCCGCCACTGGAACGCGGTGGCGGTAACGTCGACCGGCAGCTGCAGCACGGGCCGCGTTCCTTCCAGGTGCTCGACCACGGCGGAGGCGGCCTGGGAGAGGCCGTCGGCCGCCCTCTCCACTTCGGCGCGCGGGTACTCCTTTCGCAGAGCTGCCAGGAGCTCCGCGTCGCCGTCGCCCAGCGCGACCGAGCAGACGCCGCGATCCGTGGTCCCGATCAGCAGCCTCCCCAGCGGAGACGCGACGGTCGCGTAGCGGATGCGCATCCCGAGGCCGCCCTTCCGGTACGCGGACGGGGTCATCCCCAGCCGATCGGCGGCCGCCTCGTACGCGCGGCTGCTGGAGCCATATCCGGCGTCGTAGATCGCGCTCGTCACGTCGCCGCGGTCCTTCAGGCTGCGCTTGAACCGCTCGGTGCGGCGGGCGCTGGCGTAAGCCTTCGGGGTCAAGCCGAAGGTCCGCTGGAACGTCCGCTGCAGGTGGAACGGGCTCAGCCCCGCCACGCGCCCGAGCTGCTCCAGCGTGACGCGCTCGCCGGCGTGCGCGTCCAGGTAGCGCCGAGCCCGCTCGATCCGATCGGCGACGCCGCTGGCGGTCCCGCAGCGGAGGCATGCGCGGTAGCCGGCCGATTCGGCCTCGGCTGGCCCCGCGAAGAACGAGACGCGATCCCTGCGCGGCCGTCGCGAGGGGCACGAAGGACGGCAGTAGATCCCCGTCGAAGAAACCGCATAGACGAAGCGCCCGTCCGAGAGCGGGTCGCGGTTCATCACCGCCGCCCAGGCGGTCTCGTCATCGGGCATCTGCACTCGAGCCATTTGCGCCGGCATCATCATCTTGTCCTCCTCCAGGTTCGACAAGCTCGAGCCTAGCGAGGCGGCCGGCGCCCCGGCCATCCGCTTCTTGCGGTGGAAGTCGGGCGGGCTCCCGGGGCGATCCCTTCGACGCGACGATGGCCACGCCGCCCAGGATGAGCGCGAGGGCCGCGACGGCCACGCCCGTGACGTGCTCGCCGGCCAGCAGCGCGCCGAGAAGCACCGCCACCACGGGGCTGACGTAGGCGTAGTTCGTGGCCAGCGCTGGCCGCACGTTGGCGAGCAGGAACGTGTACGCGCTGTAGGCGACCATCGAGCCGAACACCACCAGGTACAAGAACGCGCCCAGCGCCCGGGCGTCTGGGACGGCGGTCATCCGCTCGCCGCTCAGCAGGGCGACGCCGAGCAGCAGCGCTCCTCCGGTGAGCATCTCGGTGGCGGCGGCCATCAGGCCGGTGGGGATCGGCAGCCGCCGGCTCCACATCGATCCGAGCGACCAGGTGACCGCGGACAGGACCAGCACCACGGCGCCCGCGGGAGATGCGCGCAGCTCGCCGCCCGATTGGAGCAGCGCGACTCCCGCCAGCCCAACGGCGAGGCCGACCCACTCGCCCTTCATCGGCCACCGACCCCACAGTCCGGCGAACAGCACCGACCACAGCGGCACCGAGGCGATCGCGACGGCGGCGACTCCGGAAGAGACCCACTGCTCCGCGACCACCACCAGGGCGTTGCCCACCACCAGCAGCGAACCCACCCGCAGGGCGGCGAACCACTGCACGCCCGAGGGCCGCGGCGCCCCGCGCAGGCGCAGGAGCAAGTAGAAGATCCCGCCGGCGCAGACGAAGCGCAGGCCGGACATCATCAGGGGCGGGAATCCGGGGAGCGCCCACCGGATGGCGAGGAAGGTGGAGCCCCAGATGAAATAGAGGGCCAGCATCGAACCCAGGATGCGGCCGCGGTGCGAGGCGGGTGCGTTCACCCGCCGTGGGTAACACGGGCGCCGGGACGGCGCATCGCGGATCTTGCGCCCGAATCCGCCCGGCTGGCGGGGCGTCTACCTACTCTTCGATCGACTGCTGCGCGCGCGCCGCCTCGATGAGCAGGTCGACCAGCTTGTCGGCCAGCTGCTTCGATCCCGGCAGGGCCTCGTAGTAGGTCCTGCGCACGGCCGCCTCGCGCTTGGGATCCAGCACCGCGCGCCCCGTCTGCCGCTTCGAGTCCCCGATCACGCGGGCCACGTCCAGGCGCCGCTTCACCAGCTCGGCGAGATCGTGATCGATCGCGTCCACCCAGGCGCGCAGCTGCGCCAGTGGAAGGTGGGCGTTGGGGTCCAACGCGAGCGCGCGGGCCAGCTCGGCGAAGCGGGCCGGGACCAGGGCCTGCTCGTTGTCGCTCAGCGCGCGGGCCGGATCGTCGTGCACCTCGACGATCAGCCCGTCCGCGCCCGCGGACCAGGCCGCGCGGGCCAGGCCTTCCACCAGGTCGGCCCGGCCGGCAGCGTGCGAGGGATCGACGACCAGCGGGAGGTGGGTGAGCGGCCGCACCGCGAGCATCCCGCCCAGGTCGAGCGTGTTGCGCGTGGAGGTCTCGAAAGTGCGGATGCCCCGCTCGCAGAGCATCACTCGCGCCTCGCCGCTCGCCATCACGTACTCGGCGGCGCCGAGCCATTCGTCGGTGGTGGCGCCTGCGCCGCGCTTGAGCAGCACCGGCCGGCCGGCACGACCCACCGCGCGCAGCAAGTCGAAATTCTGCATGTTGCGCGCGCCGATCTGCAGCACGTCGGCCTTCTGCGCCACCTGCTGCACCTGATCGACCGCCATCACTTCGGTGACGATGGGCAGCTTCACCTCGCGCCCCGCGGCCGCCAGCCATTCGAGCGCCTCGTAGCCGTACCCCTGGAAGGCGTACGGGTTGGTGCGCGGCTTGAACACGCCGCCGCGCAGCGCGGTCGCTCCGCATGCCGCGACTTCCTTCGCGATGCGCATCACCTGCTCGGGCGATTCCACCGAGCACGGGCCGGCGATCATCGCCCGGTGCCCGCCGCCCACCTTGAAGGGGCCCACCTCGACCACCGTGGCCGCCCGGCGGGCCGTGGCGTGCGGCAGCGATTTCACCGCCGGTGCGGTGCCCTCCTTGGGGGGCAAGCGGGATGCGTGGGGGGCCGGCTGGCCCAGTGAGACGACCTGGACGTCTCGGGCAGGAGCCAGCGCCTGCAGGCGCGCGGCGTCGGCCCCGAGCACCCACATGCGGACGGGATGCTCGGGCGTCCCTGCCAGCGGAAGCAGGGTAGCTCCGGTGAGCACGTCCAGCCGGTTGGTCGCGGTCATCGAGCTGGTGCGCAAGAACGCGAGAGGGACGCGGGCGCGGGCGTGGTCGGCCTGGCGCAGGTGGACGAAGCGGGTGTTGTTCTGGTCGCGGTCCGAGACGTCCTCGATGAGCACGTCCAGGCCGGACTTCTCCGCCGCGTGCCGCGAGCAGATCGCCGCGTCGGTGGACGCGTCGGCCGCGATGATCTTCGCGGCGCCGGCGGTGTCGTAGCAGACGACCGGCTCGATGCCCATCCCCGCCAGGCGCTGGGTGCACTGGCGCAGAGCCGCGGGGTGGGACCAGGCGCGCCGCACGTCGGCGAGGGGCGTGCCCTGCTTGGCCGACAGCGCGAGCCGCACCGGCACGCTGGTGAGCCTCGTCGCCACCAGGTCCAATCCCCGCAGCACGGCCGCGGCCAGCGGCTCCAGCGCCTCGGTGATCCCGCCCACGACGGCATTCTCCAAAGGGAACACCGCCTCGTCGATCGCGCCCTGCCCGAGCGCCTCGAGCACCTTCTCGAAGCTCGCGAACGGCACCGGAACGCCGCCGTGAGCGGCCGCCGCCACCTCGCCGAAGGCGCCCGGCTCACCCTGGTAGCCGACCTTCAGGTCGGCGGGTGCGTCGGCGTCGGTTTCCTCGGGTTGGCGGTCGGCGATCTCGCGCAGCACAGCAGTCTCCTCGAAAAGACCCACAGTACTCCAACCGCCGCCGGCGGGCTCGCCCTTCCCCACCCACGGCGGAAGGCGGCGGAGCAAGGGCGAGGATGATAGGCTCCACGTCCAATGCCCAAGTTGCCGCCGGACGACATGCCGCTCGCAGCGCCGCCCTGGCAGAGCGGCCTGTCCGCCGACCCGATGCTCGGCGTCTTCCGCAGGCACTTCCTTGCCCTGCGCGCGGCGCACGCGGAACAGGACCAGGAGGGTGTGCTGGTGGCGGCGGTCGACCGCACCGGCCTGTTCGACGCGCACGCGCACCTGCGGCTACCGAAGAGCGGGATCGCGCACCTCATCCTGGGACGACACGAGCGTTGCGATTTCGTGCTCTCTCGCGACCCGGACGTGTCGCTCCGCCACTTGCTGGTGCGGGCCACGCGCGGCCCCGGAAGGCACCTCCACCTCCGCGCCATCGACTTGCGCAGCCGCGTGGGCCTGCTCAGCGAGGACGGCCGGCGGTGCGAGGCGATCGCTTCGCAGGGACCGCTCTTCCTGCAAGTCGCGAGCTACGTGGTGTTCCTCCTGCCCACCGGTCCCCTGGTGCGGCCCTGGACCCGCGACCCGGACGAGACCTGGCGAGGGTTCTCTCCGCGCAGCCAGGAGATCCTTCCCCCGCCGCAGCCCCTCAAGTCGCGCGCGGCGCCCGGCGCGGACGCGCTCCGTCTGGCGACCATCACGCTGACCTCCAGCTCGCCCCAGGCGGGAGATCTGACCTCGACGCACGCGGTGTGGAGCGACCAGCTCGACCGAGGCATCCTGGTGGGCCGCGACGATCGCTGCAGCCACGGCGGCGTCGACGAGGGCAACCTCTCGCGCGTCCACCTGGTGCTCCTCAGCGTCGACGACGAAGTCTGGGCGATCGACACGGCGTCTACCAACGGCACTCGCGTGCAGGACGGTCCCCAGTTCCGCCAGCTGCTGCTCACCGGCGACACGCAGCTGGTGCTGGCCGACGCGCTGGCGCTGCGCTGGAGCCCGGCGGTGCTGTCGGTCCGGGCGTAGCGTTCCGTTTCGGTTTCACTACGGCTGTAGTGCCGGATCCCACTCACCCCTACAACGTATTCAGTAATAAAAACAAGCTGTTATAAGTGTACCAGTGTGCTCTTATACCAATACATTGACAGTCCTCTGGATCATCGGAACCTCTTGAAGCCTCTCAGCGTTTGGAGACCCAAGCGTGGGCAAGAAAAGGTGGCTGTGGATCGCGCCCAGCGCCGCGATCGCAGCGCTGGTGGCGGCCCCTCGCATCGCCCAAGCGTTCAGGCAGTGGGAGTACGCGCAGCGGCAGGCCGCCCTGCAGCAAGCTCGCGCCGCGGTCGCGGCGGGCGCCGACGGCTTGCCCGACATCACCGCGCTTCTCGACCCCAGCGCGAGCGCATCGGACCCCGACTCCCTGGACAATGCCTCGATCCGCGCGCTGGCCATGGCCGCGGAGATCGGCCCGCGCACGCCGGAGACGCAGCAGATGCTGCTGCAGATCGCCGCCCAGCAGACGGCGATCTGGGCCGATCCCACCGCCGTCCCCGCCGGCGTTTCCAGCCGCGGGACCCGGACGTGGAGGAGCATCGGTCCACAGGCGGCGCGGACCCAGTTCAACGGCATCTACTACAAGGCGATGGACTCGGGCCGGCCGACCGACATCGCCCTGCACCCGACCGATCCGAACACCGTCTTCGTCGCCACTTCCGGCGGCGGGCTCTGGTATGCGCCGAATCTCAACTCCAGCTATCCGACCTGGACTCCGCTGACGGACAACCTCGGCTCGCTCGCCATCGGCGCTTTCGCCATCGACAAGAACGTGGCGGCCAACGGAAGCCTGACCATCTGGCTGGGGCTGGGCGACGCTTTCGATCAGCAGAGCGGCGTGGTG
>DATFTN010000224.1:0-5616 GCA_035261845.1 Myxococcales bacterium
GCTCGGCCGACTGGACGCACAACCTGGGGCTGCTCTACGAGCCACCCTGTCGCTGCGCCGCCATCAAGGTCTACGCGAGCTTCCCCTTCCACGGCGGCAAGCTCCTCAAGTCGCCGTCCATCGGGTTCCTGCTCGATTTGAAGTCCCTGGGGTCGTTCGGGCTCTCGTCGACTTGAAAAGATGCGTCGCATTTGCGACATTTTTTGCAGCGGACAAATCGTTCGATTACGAGTGGATTTCTGCTCCGGTTTCACTCAGCGTGTCTGGAACAGCAATGGCGGTTCCCGTACGTAGCGCGCGCCAACGTGGTCAGCGGAGGCGGGAGGGCCTGCGGGACGCGATGGGTCAGGCGAGCGTGGTCAAGGAAGTCGGTCGCAAGATCCGCCAGTTGCGGGTCGCGCGCGTGGGTCCCAAGCTGACCCAGGAAGAGCTGAGCGAGCGGGCGCGCATCAGCGTCTCGTTCCTCTCCATGATCGAGCGGGGTGAGCGGGCGCCCCATCTGGAGACCCTGTCCAAGATCGCCGGGGCACTCGAAGTTCCGCTGGCGGCGTTGTTCGACGACCAGGGCGATGACTCGCTGGACCCGATGTACCGGCCGCTCATCGAAGCGTGCCGCAAATGCAACCTGGGGAAACGGGACGTGGACCGGCTGGTTTCGGTCGTCCGGACGATGTTCGCCTGAAGCCCCGCGGCTTGACGAGCCGCGGGCGTCCCGGCACGGTGGGTCGCCGTGGCCGAGTTGCGGGAGGAGCGTCGCAGTGCGGCTCTTTGGCTGACCCTGGACCGGCCCGCGCAGCGCAACGCGCTCACGCCGGACCTGATCGCCGATCTGCGCCGAGCGCTGGGACGGGCCGACGCGGATCCCGAAACGCGCGTCGTCTGCCTCACCGGGTCGGGCGAACAGGCCTTTTGCGCCGGCGCCGACCTGGGCAGCCTTTCGTCCGGGGCGGGCGAGACGGCCGCGCGGGAAGCGAGGCTCGCGTATGCCGGGCTGCTCCTGGACCTGGCCCGCCTGGGCAAGCCGGTGGTCGCCTGCGTGAACGCCTCGGCGTACGCGGGCGGCCTCGGGCTCGTCGCCGCGTGCGATTTCGCCGTCGCGGCCGACGACGCTCGCTTCGGTACGCCGGAGATCGATGTCGGCTTGTTCCCCTACATGGCGCTGGCGCCGCTGCAGCGGGTCGTCGGCAGGCGGGCGGCGTTGGACCTCGCCCTGACCGGCCGGCGCATCGACGCCCAGGAGGCCGTGCGCATCGGATTGCTCAACGCGGCCGTCCCGCGCGGGCAGCTGGCCGGTCGCGTGGACGAGATGTGCGTCGTGCTGGCCAGCAAGAGCGCCGCCGTGCTCCGGCTGGGGCGGCAAGCCTTCTACTCCACGCAGGACCTCCCCTACGAGGAGCAGCTGGAGGCCCTCGCCGGAGAGCTCGCCCGCAACGCCCTCCTCGAAGATGCCGCGGAGGGAGTGGCCGCCTTCCTGGAGAAGCGCCGGCCGGAGTGGAAAGGGAGGTAGCCGTGCAGGACAAGGTGATCGTCACCTGCGCGCTGACGGGCGTCCTGGCCACGCGCGAGCAATGTCCGTGGGTTCCCTATACGCCCGTCGAGATCGCCGAAGAAGCCCGCCGCGCATACGAAGCGGGCGCCGCCGTCGTGCACATCCATGGACGCACCGACGAGGGCGGGCCCACCTACGAGCCGTCCGTGTTCGCCGCCATCCGGCGCGAGATCGAGGCCCGCTGCCCGGTGATCCTGAACTTCTCCACGGGAGGAATCGGCTCGATGGAGGGGCGCGTCGCGCACATCCGCGAGGTGAAGCCCGCGGTGGGCGCGCTCAACATGGGCTCGATGAACTACGCGAAGTACTCCGCGCGCCGGAAGGAGTTCGTCTTCGACTTCGTCTTCGAGAACACCTTCAAGGACATCTCCTACCTCCTGCGCGTGATGAAGCAGGCGGGGGTGAAGCCCGAGCTGGAATGCTTCGACGTCGGCCACACGGGCAGCATCTGGCCGCTCATCGACCAGGGGCTGTTGAAGCGCCCGCTGCAGTTCAGCTTCATCATGGGCGTCCTGGGCGGGATCCGCGCCAGCGCCGAAAACCTGGCGGTGCAGGCGCGCGAGGCGCCGCCCGATTCCACCTGGGAGGTCGTCGGTATCTCGCACGAGCAGTGGAGCATGGTGGGCGCCGCCCTGGCGCTGGGTGGCAACGTGCGCGTCGGGCTGGAGGACAACTTCTACCTGGACTCCCAGGGCGCGCAGATGGCGAAGTCGAACGGCGAGCTGGTCGACAAGGCGGTGCGGATGGCGCGCGACGCCGGCCGGGAGCCGGCCACGGTCGCGGAGGCCCGCGCGATGCTCTCGCTGGAGGCGCCTTGGTAGTCGCGGTCGCCTTGATCCTGGATCTGGTGCTCGCGGGGGGCCGGGTCGTCGACGGCACCGGCGCTCCCTGGTTCCGGTCCGACGTGGGCATTCGGGGCGACCGCATCGCCGCGGTCGGCGATCTGTCCCGCGTGGAGGCGCGCCGGCGCATCGACCTGCGCGACCGCATGGTGGCGCCCGGCTTCATCGACCTGCTCGGCCAGTCGGAGCGCTTCCTGCTGGCCGACGACCGGGTGGAGTCGAAGGTCCGCCAGGGCATCACCAGCGAGATCACCGGCGAGGGCGAGTCGATCGCTCCCACCACTCCGCGGCTGCTCCAGGAGGTGAAGCCGTTCGACGATCGCTACGGCATCCGGGCCGACTGGCGCGATCTATCCGGCTACTTCCGGCGATTCCGCGCGACCATCAACCTGGGGACCTTCGTCGGCGCCGCCACCGCGCGCGAGATGGTGCTCGGGTTCGGCGACGGAAAGCCTGCGCCCGCCCAGCTGGGAGAGATGGAGAAGATCGTGGCCCGCGCGATGGAGCAGGGTGCGCTGGGCATCTCCAGCGCGCTCATCTACCCGCCCGGTTCGTACGCCCGGACCCCGGAGCTGGTGGCCCTCGCCAAGGTGGCCGCCCGCCATGGCGGCGTCTACGCGTCGCACGTCCGGGGAGAGGCGGAGACGCTGTTCGCTGCCTTGGACGAGGCCATCGCCATCGGCCGCGAGGCGCGGATCCCGGTCGAGGTCTGGCACCTCAAGGTGGCGGGCCGCAACTCGTGGGGCCGCATGAAGGAGGTCCTGGCGCGCATCGAAGAGGCGCGCGCCGCGGGCGTGGACATCTCCGCCGACGTGTACCCGTACGACGCCGCGCGGAACGGCCTGGACGCGAACGTGCCCGAGTGGGCGCACGAGGGCGGCGTGGACGCGATGATCGCCCGGTTCCAGGATCCGGCGGCGCGCGCCCGGATCCAGAAGGAGCTGTGGCACGGCGGGCTGGGCGCGGAGATGCCCGACGGCATCCTGGTCGCCGCGGTGGTGAACCCGGCGCTGGAGAAGTACGTCGGGCAACGCCTCGACGAGATCGCGAAGTCGATGGGCAAGACGCCCGAGGACGCGCTCTTGGAGCTGGTCGCGGCCGACCGCGCGCAGACGGAAGTGGTCCGCTTCGTGATGAGCGAAGACGACGTCCGGCTCGCCCTGCAGAGGCCCTGGGTGGCGATCTGCACCGACGATCCAGGCCAATCCACCGACGGGCCCTTCGCGAAGCGCAGGGGGCATCCGCGCGGGTTCGGTTCGGCTCCGCGACTGATCGGCCACTACGCCCGCGACCTGGGGCTCTTCCCGATCGAGGAGGCGGTCCGCAAGATGACCTCGCTGCCCGCGCGGCGCATGCGCCTCTTGGACCGGGGCGTGCTGCGGCCCGGGATGGCGGCGGACCTGGTCGTCTTCGACCCGGCCAAGGTGATCGACCGCGCGACCTACGCGGATCCTTCCCGGTATCCGGAGGGCATCGACACGGTGATCGTGAACGGAAAGGTCGTCCTCGACGAAGGCAAGCTGACCGCCGAGAGACCCGGCCGGCCCCTGCGCCGCTAAGCCAGCCGCCGCCGGATAGGGCGGCGCTGTGTTTTGGAACAGCCGGTCTTGACACAACGCGGCGCGGACCCTACTCACGGCCTCGCAACCCCGGAGGCCGCCGTGAAGAAGATCCGCCTGCTCACACCCGGACCAACACCCGTTCCTGAGCGGGTCTCGCTGCGGATGGCGCAGCCCATCGTCCACCACCGTTCGCCGGAGTTCGAAGAGGTGTTCGCGCGCTGCCGGGAGGGCCTCGCCTGGCTGTTCCAGACCAGGCAGGACGTGGTCCAGTTCGCCGCCAGCGGGACCGGCGCGATGGAGGCGTCGCTGGTCAACTTCCTCCGGCGCGGCGACGAGGCCATTGTGGTCGACGCCGGCAAGTTCGGCGAGCGCTGGGGCAAGCTGGCCAAGAGCTACGGCGTCCAGGCGATCACCCTCAAGGTCGAGTGGGGCAGCCCCGTCGACCCCGGCAAGGTGAAGGCCGCGCTGGAAGAACATCCCAACGCGAAGGCAGTGCTCGTGCAGGCCAACGAGTCCTCGACCGGCGTCGCCCACCCCGTGCAGAAGCTGGCGCAGATCACCCGGAGCCATCCGGCCATCCTGGTGGTGGACGCGATCAGCGCTCTGGGCGCCTTCGACCTGCCCTTCGATGTCTGGGGGATCGACGTGATGGTCTCGGGCTCCCAGAAGGCGCTGGGATTGCCGCCCGGGCTGTCCTTCCTCGCCGCCAGCGAGAAGGCCTGGAAGCTGAACGAGACCGCCGACCTGCCCCGCTTCTACTTCGACTTGAAGCGCGAGCGGGACAACCAGCGGAAGAACCAGACCGCTTGGACCCCCGCCATCTCGCTGGTGGAGGGGCTCGACGAGTCGCTCAAGATGCTCCGCGAGGAGGGGCTGCGGGCCTGCTTCGTCCGCCACGAACGGCTCGCCCGGGGCGCCCGCGCCGGGATGCAGGCGCTTGGCTTGCAGCTCTACTCGAAGGCGCCCAGCGCGGCGATGACCACCGTGGTCGCGCCGGAGGGCATCGATTCCGAGAAGCTGGTGAAGCACCTCTTCCAGCAGTACGGGATCAAGCTGGTCGGGGGACAGGACGCGGCGAAGGGGAAGATCTTCCGCATCGCCCACCTGGGCTATTTCGACGACTTCGACATGCTGGTGGTGGTCGGCGCGGTGGAGCGCGGGCTGAAGGACCTGGGCGCCAAGGTGCAGCTCGGCAAGGGCCTGGCGGCGGCGCAGTCGGCGATGGCCGAGGGGCTCCTTCCCGCCGGGTCCGAGTCGCGGGGAGGATAAGGGCCGCCATGCGCATCCTGATCAGCGACGACCTGCCTCCCGAGGCGAAGGCGATCCTGGAGCGCATCCCCGGAGCCCAGGTGGACGTGCGCGTGGGCCTGGGGGCCCAGGAGCTTCGCGAGATCATCGGCGGCTACGAGGGCCTCGCGGTCCGCAGCGCGACCAAGGTGACCAAGGAGGTCCTGGACCCGGCGCAGAAGCTCCGGGTGATCGGCCGGGCGGGCACCGGCGTGGACAACATCGACCTCGCGGCCGCCTCGAGGCGCGGGGTGGTGGTGATGAACGCGCCGGGCGGGAACAGCGTCTCGGTCGCCGAGCACACCCTCGCGCTCCTGCTCGCGCTGGCGCGGCAGGTCGCGGATGCATCGCAGAGCACCCGCGGAGGCAAGTGGGA
>DATFTN010000225.1:0-7008 GCA_035261845.1 Myxococcales bacterium
CGGCTGCGCGCGCGACCAGATCGTCGCCACCACGCTGACCGGCACTGCATGACGGCGCACCGGCGTCAGGAAGTTCACCGACTGGACGAACACCCAGCTCCGCGGCTGCACGACCACCACTCCGCGCGGCCCGAGCGGGCACCACCCCGCGTATCCGCCGCCCCAACGCCACGCCACCCAGGCCGGACCCCAGACGCGGCCTGGCAGCCAGACCCAACCCGCGCCGGCAAGGGGCGCCCAGCGGCCGTAGTGGTACGTCGCCCAACCCCAGGGCTCGTCGGTGACCCAGGTCCAACCGAACGTGGTCCAGACCCAGTGGCCGTCCCAGTAGGGCTGCCAGCGGGAGCTCACGTCGGTCGGCTGCCACACCCAACCGTATTCGGGCGTGTCGACCCAGCGGCCGTACCGATCGAGGCCGGAGTGGAAGTCGTCCATCGAGGGACCCACGCCCGCCGGTTCTCCCGGGGGAGGTCCGTACGGTTGCGAGCCGTAGGAGCCGTAGTCGTAGTGCGGCGAACCGTGGTCGTACTGCTGCGGGCCGTAGTCGCCCTGCTGGGAACCGTACTGCGGGGAGCTGTACTGCGGGGAACCGTATTGGTCCGCAGGCGGCGCGGGCGGAGACGCCCGATCCGGTGGGGCGTAGCCGTCGCGCGGATCGCTCGGGCTCGGAGCGTCGGACTGCCAGCTGTAGTCGTCGTCGCCGGACCACTGCCCGTCGTCCCATGCCGACTGCGCCCGCGCGGCCAGGGGCACGAGGAGCAGGAGCGGTAGGAGCTTGCGCAGCATGTTCGACCTCCTGCCCTGTTGGACGGACGCCGGGCGGACGTGTTCACACCCACACTAGGCGCGCGGGAGTCCGCGGTCGAAAAAATGGAAAAAACACGGCGCCGCGGCGCTGGCGGCGGCGACCGCCTACGCGGTCTTCCGATCCTTCTCGAAGAGCAGCGTGGGCTCCTCGCCGCGCAGGATCACGCCCTCGGTGATCTTGCACTCCTTGATGCTGTCCCGGTACGGCACGTCGTACTGGATGTCCAGCATCGCGTTCTCCATGATGGCGCGCAGTCCGCGCGCGCCGGCCTTGCGGCGCATGGCCTCGTGCGCGATGGCGCGCAGCGCTTCCTTGGTGAAGCTGAGCTTCACGCGCTCCATCTCGAAGAGCTTCTGGTACTGCTTGACCAGCGCGTTCTTCGGCTGGGTGAGGATGGTGACCAGATCCTCCTCGGTCAGGTCGTCGAGCGTGGCCAGCATGGGCAGGCGTCCGACGAACTCCGGGATCATGCCGAACTTGATCAGGTCCTCGGGCTCGATCAACGCCAGCAGCTCGCCCACCCCGCGGTTGTCCTTGGAGCTCACGTTGGCGCCGAACCCCAGGCCCTTCTCGCCGGTGCGCCGCTTGACCAGGTTCTCGATTCCGTAGAAGGCGCCGCCGCAGATGAACAAGATATTCGTCGTATCGACCTGGATGTATTCCTGCTGGTTGTACTTCTTCCCGCCGCGCGGAGTGACGTTGGCGCGCGTCCCTTCGATGATCTTGAGCAGCGCCTGCTGCACGCCTTCGCCGCCCACGTCGCGGGTGGGGCTCGGCGTGTCGCCCTTGCGCGCGATCTTGTCGATCTCGTCGATGTAGACGATGCCGCGCTGGGCCTTCTCCACGTCGTAGTCGGCCGCGTGGAGCAGGTTCTGGATGATGTTCTCCACGTCCTCGCCCACGTACCCGGCCTCGGTGAGGCTGGTCGCGTCGGCGATGGTGAAGGGGACGTTGAGGAAACGGGCGAGCGACTGCGCGAGCAGCGTCTTGCCGCTTCCGGTCGGGCCGATCAGCAGGATGTTCGACTTCTGCAGCTCGACGTCGCCGTCGCCCTGGGGCCGGGCGGCCTGCATCCCCGGGCGGGTGCGCGCGGGCTTTCGCGAGTAGATGCGCTTGTAGTGGTTGTAGACGGCGACCGCGAGGATCTTCTTGGCGCGCTCCTGGCCGATCACGTAGTCGTCCAGGAAGGTCTTGATCTCCACCGGAGCGGGCAGCGCGACAGCGGGCCGGTTCTCCTCCCGCTCGGACTCCTCGGCGATGATGTCGTTGCAGAGCTTGATGCACTCGTCGCAGATGTAGACGGTGGGGCCGGCGATGAGCTTGCGGACTTCCCGCTGCCCCTTCCCGCAGAAGGAGCAGGACAGGTTGCCGTGGTGGTGGCTGTCCTTCCGGCTCATGTCACCTCCTGTTCATCCAAGTGTACGCGCGCAGCGCGAGGGCCGGCAACCATCGCGCCGGGCAGACCCGGTCCCAGTGTCGGAATGTATAGATGTGCCATCCGTCACGCCAGAAACACGGCGGGCCGCTCGGGCGCCGCGAGGTGGCGGTACGCGCCACCCGTGCTCCACGACCCGCGCGGCGACCGGACGGGCACGTGGAAGCGGCGCGGCGAGGCTCTTGCCTACACTGTCGCCAGTCGAGACCCGAGGGAGGCTGCCGCGGAGCGCCGGACCTACGCCCTGAGATTGGCCTATGACGGCGCGGCGTTCCGCGGCTGGCAGCGGCTGCCCGGACATCCGACCGTCCAGCAGGCCGTCGAGGACGCGCTCGCCGCGCTGCTCGCGGAGCGGGTGCGGTTGCATGCCGCGGCCCGGACCGACGCGGGCGTGCACGCCGAGGGACAAGTCGCGAGCTTCGCGGTCCGGCGCGCGCTCTCCCCGCCGGAATTGCTGGCCCTCCCCCTGTCCCGGGACGTCCGGATCACCGCGGCCGCGCCGGCGCGGCCGTCCTTCCATGCCCGCGCCAGCGCTGCCGGAAAGCGGTACCGGTACCGCTTCGCGGACGGCAGTCCGACCGCCTGGGACCTCGGAGCGGGCCGGCCTGACTGGGACCGCGCCCGCGCCGCGCTGCAGGGCTTGCGCGAGGTGCCGCACCTCTCGGGCCTGGCCTCGCCCTCGCCCGCAGAGAAGGCGGCTCCTCCTCTCGACCAGTGGAGCCTGCTGGTGGAGACGGCATCGGCCGACTTGGTCGTCCAGGCCCGGGCCTTCCGCAAGCACGAGGTGCGCAACCTGGCCGGCCAACTCGTGGCGATCGCGCTGGGGCTGGCGGCGCCGGAGTCGCTCGCCCGCCTCGCCTGCGGCAAGCGCCCATGGCGCGGCACCACCGCTCCCGCGCAGGGGCTGACGCTTCTCGAAGTGCTCTATCCCCCCGATCTGGACCCGTTCAGGTGAGCGGAGGCTTGAGCGGGACCAGCCCGGCCGCTTCGTTCAGCCGTCCAGAGCGGAACGGCTCCAGGTCCACGCTGACGAACTTGAAGCCGGCCTGGCGCAGCGCGCTCGCCGCCTCGGCGCGCACCGACAAGAGGCGACCTAGCTCCGCCTCGGCCACCTCGATGCGCGCGACGTCCCCGTGCCATCGCACGCGAAACTCCCGCAATCCCAGGCCCCGCAGCGCCATCTCCGCGCGGGCGAGTTGATCGAGGCGTTCACGCGTCACCTCGGTCCCGTAGGGAATGCGGCTCGCGAGGCACGGCTGCTGCGGTTTGTCCCAGGTCGGGAGGCCGATCTCGCGCGAAAGCGCGCGGATCTCTTCCTTGGTCAACCCTGCCTCGGCCAGCGGCTGCACCACGTCGTGCTCGCCGGCGGCGCGCAGTCCGGGCCGGTAATCCTCGAGCTCGTCCGCGTTGGTACCCGAGACCACGGCAGCGAGACCCCGAGCGCGCGCAGTCTCCCCTGCGAGGTCGTACAGCTCGGTCTTGCAGAAGTAGCAGCGGTCGGTGGGGTTCTTGGCGTAGTCTGGGTCGTCCAGCTCCGCGGAGGGTCGCTCGAGGTGCTCGGCGCCCAGCCGCCGGGCCAGATCGCGCGCCGCCTCCAGCTCGTCGGGCGGAACCGCCGGCGAGACCGCGGTGAACGCCACGGCGCGGTCTCCCAGGGCCTCACGGGCGAGCGCGAGGAGCAGCGCCGAGTCGACTCCGCCGGAGTAGGCGACGAGCGCGCTGCCCAGGGAGCGCAGGCGCTCGATCACCTGTTTCCGTTTGCGAGAAAGCTCCACGGCGCCGCTTCTAACATGCCCGACTCGGCGCTGCCGACGGAGCTCGAAGCGCGGGACGGGCCCTACCGCTTGCGCTTTCCGCCCGCCGCGGCCCGCCGAGGCTCGGCCCGAGCGGTGCGCGCCGCCGCCCGGTGCTTGGGGGGGGCCTTCTTGTGCAGCTTCACTGGCTTGTGCAGCTTCACTGGCTTGCTCAGCTTCACCGGCTGTTCCTTCGCCGGCTTCGGCGCCTTGCGCTGCGGCGTCGGCTTGCCGCGGGCGGAGATCTTCGGCCGTCCCTTCATCGCGGCGACCGTGGGATCGATCAGCCTCTGCGCCACCAGCTGGCCGAGGATGTGCTCCACGGCTTCGTCGACAGTGGTCTTCGAGGTGTCGACGATCACCTCGGGGTGCTGCGGCGGCTCGTACGGCTCGCTGATGCCCACCAGGTTCTTCAACTCGCCCGACAGCGCCTTCTTGTATCGCCCGGTCTTGTCGCGCTGGATCAGCGTCTCGATCGGGCACTCGACGAATACTTCGGCGAATCGGCCGATCTGGCGCCGGGCCTCATCGCGCGTTTCCTTGTACGGGCTGTCGATGGCCGCTTGCAGCACGATTCCGCCGCCCCGGGACACCAACCGGCACAGCCAGGTTAGTTTGCGGGCCTCAAGGTTCCGTTCGTCCTTGTTCTGCCCGTGGCCGACGTTCAGGAACTGTTCAGCCTCGCCGGCGTCGAGCACCTCGACGTATTTCCCGAGCCGTCGCAAGCGGTTGGCGAGTCCGGCGGCCAGTGTGGATTTCCCGGCGCCGCTCATTCCGGTGAACCACACCGTGAAGCCAGCCGAATTCGTGCCGTTCATGTCCTGCGATCTCCCGGGCGGAACGCTAGGTTGACAGCGCACATTACCGGTTGCCCTACCACCGTGCAAGGAAATGCCTGCTCGCCGCTGATTCCGATTGATGCATTTTAGAAAGTCATGTGACGACAGGCACTTGTTCTTCCGCAAAATCCGCGCGCCCCTCATCCCAAGTATACAGCCAGGCCGCGTCGACCCCGGTCTCCTTGCAGGAGATGACCAGATACTGGACGCCAGGCCACAGCGGCTCGGCTCCGCCCCCCAGGGCCATGTCCCTGTCCTCACTGGAGAAATAGGCCCCGACATCCGGGTGGGAGTGGACGATCGCTTGCAACCGTCCGCCGCCTTGCTCGACCTCGGCCAACGCGGCCAGCAGTGCTTTTGGATCCATCACATAGCCATCGCGCCGGCTGCGCCGGCTAGTCCCCTCCGCCGCCCGGCTGCCGGCGACGTTCGCGATGGGGACGAATCGGAGGGCGCCCTCGCGGCCGGCGAGCACCAGGCCGCAACATTCGGCCGGATACGTACTGCGGGCGTAGGCGGCCATCTCCGCCATGAGCGGACGCAGATCCTGGCCCGTCACGCGCTCTCCGCCGCAGGGAGGTACCGATCGGCTCGGTCGGGAAAGAGCGTCACGACGACTCCGCGCCGGCCCGCCTCCGACAATTCGCGAGCCACTTGCAAGGCCCCGACCGCGGCCGCGCCGGCGCTATGCCCGGCGAGCAATCCCTCGTCGCCGATCAGCCTGTCCGCCATGTCCCAGCCCGCATCGGTGGAGATCGACAGCTTCCGGTCCAGCTCCTCCTCCCGGTAGATGGGCGGCACGATGCTGGAAGGCATGTGCTTCAAGCCTTCCAGGCCGTGCAGCGCCTCGGCCGGTTCGACCGCCACCACCTGCACGGGAGCGCGCCTTCGCAGGCCGCGCGCCGTGCCCATGATGGTCCCGCCCGTGCCGATGCCCGCCACGAAGTGCGTGACCCGTCCCTGCGTGTCGCGCCAGATCTCCTCGGCGGTGGTGACCTCGTGCGCTCGGGGGTTCATCGGATTCGAGTACTGGTCGGCGTAGAACCAGCGCTCCGGCTCCTCGGCGACGAGCTTGCGGCAGAGCCGGATGGCGCCGTCGGACTGCTCGAGCGGATCGCTGAAGATCTGCTCGGCGCCGTAGGCGCGGGTGAGCTGCTTGCGCGCTTCCGAGACGTTGCCGGGCATCACCAGGGCGACGCGCACGCCCAGCGCGGCGCCCAGCCAGGCGTAGGCGATGCCGGTGTTGCCGCTGGTGGAGTCGATCAAGGTGCGGCCCGGGCCGACCAGCTTCCGCTCGAGCGCGTCGCGCACGATGAACAAACCGGCGCGGTCCTTCACGCTGCCGCCCGGGTTGAGCCAGTCCAGCTTGGCCCAGATCTCGACGCCCGGAGCTTCTCGCTCCAGCGAGCGCAGGCGCACCAGCGGAGTGTTGCCCACCGCCTGCGCCAGCGATTCGATGGTCACGGCTGGACCAGGCGGCGCAGCGCCACGAGGGCGGCCGCGGCGCCGGCTTCGGCGGGCGATCGGGCGGCGAGGTCGGGGTCCAGGTCCAGGTCGGGGTCCTGGTCGAGATCCGGGTCGAGGGCGATGGTCAGGGGATTCAGGACACGGACGTCCGGCGAGAGCTCGCGGCATTCCGCCGCCGCCGCGGCGTCGTCGAGGACGAGCGTGCCGACGCCGGAAGCCGCCAGGTAACGCGCTGCCCAGCGCGCGGCACGGCCGCTGCCGCGGACTCGGACGGACGAGGACAGGAGGCGCTCCTGACCTTCGCCGCCAAGCTCGTCGAGCAGCAAATGCCGCGCGTACCGCTCCTGCTGCGCCTCGGTCAGGCGCATCTACCCTCCGGCGATCGCCGGCACGATGGTGAGCTTGTCGCCGTCGGAAAGCGCCGTCTGCAGCGACTTGCCGTGCCGGATGTCCTCGTCGTTGCGGAAGATGTTCACGTAGCGGCGGAGCGCTCCCTTGTCGTCGAGCAGCCGCTCCCGCAGGCCGGGATAGCGGCGCGACAGGTCCTCCACCGCGGCCTGCACGGTCGCGGCGTTCTCGACGGACACTTCGCTCTGGCCCTGGGTGAGCGGCCGCAGCGGCGCCGGGATCTTCACGATGACTGGCATTCTCTGGAACCTCCTTCCA
>DATFTN010000226.1:0-7621 GCA_035261845.1 Myxococcales bacterium
TGCGCCGGGCCATCGAGCGCGGCGAGCTGCGGGTGCAGTACCAGCCCATCGTCGCGCTGGCGAGCGGGCGCATCGTCGGATTCGAGGCGCTGGCGCGCTGGCAGCACCGCCAGCGCGGGACCGTCGCGCCTTCGGAGTTCATCCCGCTGGCGGAGGAGACGGGCGTGATCGGCTCCTTGGGGCGCTGGGTGATGCAGGAGGCGTGCACGCAGATGCGCCGCCTGCAGGCCAACTTCCCGCGCGAGAAGGCGCTGACGCTGTCGGTGAACATCTCCGGCCGGCAGGTCCTGCAGCCCGACCTGGTGGAGCAGATCGACGACACGCTGCGGGCCACCGGGCTGGATGCCCGGTCGCTGCGGCTGGAGATCACCGAGAGCGTGCTGGTCGAGAACGCGGCCGCCGCGACGCGGTGCCTGACGCGCCTGCGGCAGCTCGGGCTGCAGCTGTGCATCGACGACTTCGGCACCGGGTACAGCTCGCTCAGCTACCTGCACCGGCTGCCCATCGACCTGCTCAAGATCGACTCGAGCTTCGTCCGGACCATGGGCTCGGACGAGAAGAACCGCCGCATCGTGGAGACGATCCTCCTGCTCGGGCGCAACCTGGGCGTGGAGGTGGTCGCCGAAGGCGTCGAGACGGCCGCCCAGGCGGCCGCGCTCCACCGGCTCGGCTGCGGCTTCGTGCAGGGGTTCCTCTTCTCGCAGCCGCTCGACATCGACGCGGCCGCCGCGCTGGTCTCGGGCGACGCCTCGCAATTCCGCCCGCCTGCGCTCGCCGAGGCAAATTAGTCGCCGCCGTATTGCAGGGTGGAAGTCTCCCACATCGCCGGCGGTTGACGTGTGAGGAGGCGCGCCCTAGGGTGCGCGTTTTGCCTTTCTGGAGAGCTACATGAAGAGCAAGTGTTTGTTCGCGTGCATGGCATTGGTGCTGGCGCTGGGAGCCTGCAAGACGGGCTCGCAGGCGCAGCAGAGCCCGCTTTCCCTGCGCGCCGCCGATCAGGTCGCGGTGGTGGACGGGAAGCCGGTCATCTACGGCGAGGTCGAGAAGGAGCAGGGCGGCAAGCTGGTCCAGGCCGAGATCAAGGCTCTGACCGAGCTGTACGACGTCCGCCGCAACGCCGTGGAGCAGTACGTGACCAAGCGGCTCCTCGAGGACGAGGCCAAGGCGAAGGGCGAGACGCTGGAGCAGTGGTTCGACAAGGAGCTGCTCGGCATGGTCGCTGCCCCCAGCGACGAAGAGAAGAAGAAGTTCTACGAGCAGAACAAGTCCCAGATGGGCGGCCAGACCTACGACCAGATCAAGGACCGCATCGCCACCCACCTCAAGCAGCAGAAGGGGCGCGAGCAGCTGGCCAAGGTGGTGGACGACCTGAAGTCGAAGCGCGGCTTCAAGCTCACCCTCGCCCAACCGAACCTGCCCCGCATCGAGGTGGCCGCCACCGGACCCTCCCGCGGTCCGGAGAACGCGCCGGTCACCATCGTGGAGTTCTCCGACTTCCAGTGTCCGTACTGCGGGCGCGAGTACCCGGTCGTGGAGCGGCTGATGAAGGAGTACGACGGCCGGGTGCGCCTGGTCTTCCGCCATTTCCCGCTCGACTTCCACAACTTCGCCCAGAAGGCCGCCGAGGCAGGCGCCTGCGCCGCCGACCAGGGCGGCGAGAAGTTCTGGAAGCTGCACGACCGCATGTTCACCAACCAGCAGAAGCTCGCCGTCGACGACCTGAAGGGCTACGCCAAGGACCTGGGCCTGGACAGCGCGCGGTTCGACAAATGCCTGGACGGGAGCGAGAAGCGGGCGTTGGTCGAGTCCGACGAGAAGGCCGGGCAGGAAGCGGGCGTGACCGGAACTCCGGCGTTCTTCGTGAACGGCATCTTCATCAATGGCGCGGTCCCCTACGAACAGTTCAAGGACGCGGTCGAGCGCGAGCTCAAGCGGAAAGGATAGTGGCCGCCGATAGGGCGGCCCTACGCTTTTCCATGGCGCGGCGGTTATGAGATACGGTCCGGCCATGCGCACTTCGCGCTCGTTCGTCCCCACCCTCAAGGAGACGCCGGCCGATGCGCAAGTCACGAGCCACCAGCTGCTGGTGCGCGCGGGGTTCATCCGCCAGCTGGCGGCGGGCATCTACAGCATCCTGCCGCTCGCGCAGCGCAGCCTCCTGAAGATCACCGGGATCATCCGCGAAGAGATGGACGCCATCGGCGGGCAGGAGTTCTACCTGCCCGCGCTGAACCCCCGGGAGATCTGGGAGGAGAGCGGGCGGTGGACGGTCATGGGCGAGAACATGTTCCGGCTCAAGGACCGCAAGGGCGCGGACCTCTGCCTGGCCATGACGCACGAGGAAGTCTTCACCGTGCTCGCCCGCGCCGAGCTGCGCAGCTACCGGCAATTGCCGCAGACCTGGTACCAGATCCAGACCAAGTTTCGCGACGAGCCGCGTCCCAAGAGCGGCCTGTTGCGGGTGCGCCAGTTCACCATGAAGGACTCGTACTCGTTCGACGTGGACCTGGGTGGCCTCGACCGGGCGTTCGAGGAGCACCGCCAGGCCTACGTGAAGATCTTCGGGCGCTGCGGGCTGCGCACCATCCAGGTCGAGGCGCACTCCGGGGCCATGGGCGGCTCGGGGTCGACCGAGTTCATGGTGCCTACCGACGCGGGCGAGGACTTGATCGCGTCCTGCGAGTCGTGCGGATACGCGGCGAACACGGAGAAGGCCGAGTCGCGGGTGGAGACGAAGAACACCTATGCCGCCGCGGGAGCGACGCCGGCGCTGGAGGAATTCGCCACCCCCGGAGTGACCACCATCGAGGGCCTTTCGGCCAAGCCCTACGCCGTCGCTGCCGACCAGCAGCTGAAGACGCTGGTGTACGTCGCCGACGACAAGCCGGTGCTGGCCATCGTGCGCGGCGACGACCAGCTCAACGAAGCGAAGCTGCAGACCGCCACGGGTGCGCAGGTGCTGCGGCCCGCGCATCCGGAGGAGATCCAGCGGCTCCTGGGGGCGCGGCCGGGGTCCTTGGGAGGCATCGGCGTCCGCAAAGCGCGCGTCTTCCTCGACCGCCGCCTCGCCGGTCTGTCGGGGCTCGTCACGGGGGCGAACAAGGACGGGTTCCACGTGCGCAACGTGAGCGTCGCGCGGGACCTGTCGCACGCGACCCACGCCGACCTGCGCACCGTGAACGCGGGCGAAGGGTGCCCCCGCTGCGGCAAGCCGCTCGCCGTCGGCAAGGCGCTGGAGGTCGGGCACATCTTCAAGCTGGGGACCCGCTATTCGGAGACGATGGGCGCCCGCGTCCTGGACGAGGCCGGCAAGGAAGTGCCGATCGTGATGGGCAGCTACGGCATCGGCGTGGAGCGCATCCTCGCCGCCACCGTCGAGCTGCACCACGACGCGGACGGGATCCGCTGGCCGATGAGCATCGCCCCGCTGCACGTCGCGCTCTTGCCGCTGCAGATGCAGGACGCGCAGGTGCGCGAGGCGGGCGAGAAGCTGTACCGGGACCTGACCGGCGCCGGCGTGGAGGTCCTGCTCGACGACCGCGACGAGCGCGCCGGCGTGAAGTTCAAGGACGCGGACCTGATCGGGCTGCCGCTGCGCATCGCGGTCGGCAAGAAGGGCCTCGCGGAAGGCAAGGTGGAGTGGAAGCCGCGCGGCGCCGCCCAGGTGGAGATGGTCCCGCTGGGCGAGGTGGTGGGGCGCGCGCGCCAGGCGGTGGAGGCGGGCGGAGGCCGCCTCTCCCGGTGAAGGGGCGCGACCGCATCGTCGCGGCGCTGGACGTGCCGGAGCTTGCCGCCGCCGCGGCGTTGGCGAGGAAGCTCGCCGGGCACGTCGGGATGGTCAAGGTGGGGCTGGAGCTGTTCGTCGCGCACGGCCGCGCGGCCGTCGAGGCGGTCCGGCCCTTCGGCCTGCCGATCTTCCTGGACTTGAAGTTGCACGACATCCCGAAGACCGTGGAGGCGGCCGCGCGCGGCGCAGGCGCACTGGGCGTCGCGCTGGTGACCGTGCACGCGAGTGGAGGGGCCGAGATGATCTCCGCGGCGCGCCGCGGCCTGTCGGCCGGCGCGGCGGCTGCCGGATCTCCGGCGCCGAAGCTGCTCGCCGTCACCGTGCTGACCAGCCTCGGCGCGGACGACCTGCGCGAGCTCGGGTTCGGCGGCACGCCGGCCGCGATCGCGCTGCGCCTCGGGCGTCTCGCGGTCGACGCAGGGGCCGACGGCCTGGTCTGCTCGCCCGAGGAACTGGCCCAGCTCCGCCGCGAGCTCGGCCCCGCGCCGTTGCTCGTCGTCCCCGGCATCCGCCCCGCCGGTACCTCTGCCGGCGATCAGCGCCGCACCGGCACGCCTCGCGCCGCCCTCCAGGCCGGCGCTACCCACCTCGTGATCGGCCGCCCCTTGCGCGACTCCCCTGACCCCGCCGCCGCCGCCGATACCATCGCCGCCGACCTCGACGCGATAGCGGACTAAGAGCGTTTCACGCAGAGGGCGCGGAGGAGAAGGAGGGCGCCGAGGAGCTTGTTTCTTGAAAAGCGGGCTCCTCCGCGCTCTCCCTTTCCTCCGCGCCCTCTGCGTGAAACGTTTGTAGTCCCTTCGGCGGTTAGCGGCCGGGGCGGGAGTTGAGGCGGGAGAGCGGACCGGTGAAGCTGAAGACGTAGCTGCCGTCGCCCTGCCGGGCGTTCTGGACCAGGCCCAGAGCGGTCTTGATGAGGCCGTTCTCGTTGAGCCAGCGATCGCCGGGCCGGAAGCGGACGTGCAGGTCGGCCTGGGAGAGCGAGAGGAGCGGCCGCAGGCGGACGTTGCCGTCCGCCTCGGCTTCCAGGTCGCCTCCGCGCGCCTGCGCCTTGTCGAGTCGCGCCTGGCCCTTGTCGATCGTCACCGCCGCGTCGACGTCGCCGAGCGAGGTGCGGGGCAACGGGAACCCGGCCACGTTGCCGCCCGCTACGCCGAGCTGGCGGCCGGTGAGCGACAGCGTTCCCGCCGCGGCGTCCACCGGCTGCAGCGAGGACACGTCGATCTTGAGCGAGGCCCGCCCGCTGCCCTCGACGCCGGCCAGGTCCTTGAGCGGCAAGGCGCGCACGTCGAGGTCCGGGGCGTCGAGGCGGAGCGAGGAGAGGCCCGGCAGCTTCGGATCGCTGGAAAGCGAGGCGTGGCCCTTCGCGCTGCCGCCGTAGGCTTGCAAGGCAAACCCGAAGCTGGTGCGGCGGAGCAGGAGAGCGAACAAGTCGGGGCTCACGTCGACCCGGTCGAAGCGCAGCTCGGTGACGGGGTCGCCCGGGGCGCCCGAGAGCCTCAGCCGCACGTCGCGGGCGCGCACGCCGAAGAGGCCCCGGCCGCCGATCGAGCCGATGCTCAGCTCGGCTCCCGCGCGCTGCGCCTCGACCTCGATGCGGCGCGCGATCATGTCGTACGGGAAGGTCAGCAGCAGGAACAGGAAGAACGCGAGCACCGCGGCCGCGGGAACGATACCCCGGCGAAGCTTCTGCACGCGGGCGGGGGTGGCGAGCTCCGCGAGCGTCGCCGTCAGGCCGCCTGCCATGCGCTCACCGTCAGGGTGACGTCGAGGGTGTCCTTGTTCTCCTGCGACTTGCGCAACCGCAGCCTGCGCACCCGGACCACCCCGGGGCTGCGCTCGATGGACTGCAGCAGGCGCATCAGCTTGTCGAGCGGGACCTTGCCGAGCGAGACCTCGACGCTGCTCTCGCGCGGGCGCCCGTTCTGCCCGCCTCCCACGATGCCGCGGTCCGCCATGCTGCCGATCTCGATTCCCTCCTGGCGGGCGAGCCCGTCGACGAACCCCATCAACGCCGGCGGGCTCTGCCGCAGGCGCGCCTCGAGCAGCTGCCGCTCCTGCTCCTGCTGGCCGTACCCCGCGGCGAGCCGCTGCACCTTGTCGAAGTTGGACCGCTTCTCGGCCAGGGAGTCTTCGTGGCGGGAGATGGAGCTGCCGAACCCGGCCCAGAGCACGAGCAGCAGGAAGGCCAGCGCGCCGGCCCCCGCGAAGAGGATCAGCCGCCGCTCCCGCGGCGAGGCGTTCTGCACGTACTGGATGGCGTCGGCGATCAGCGCGCGGAGGCGGTCCATCGCGCGGCGGAGGCGGTCCATCAGGCGCCTCCCGGCTGTTCGCCCGAGCAGGTGTAGGCGAAATCGATGGAGAACTGGACCTTCTCGGTGCCGCGCACCTTCTCGGTGCGCGGTTGCTGGATCTGTCCGAAGCAGCGGTCCTTCTTCAGCGCGGTGAGGATCTGGTCCACCTTCCCGTAGCTCTCCGCGGTGCCGCGCAGCCGGACGGCGGTGGTGGTCAGATCCACGTCATCCAGGATTGGCATCGCGTCGTCGGGAAGGTGCGCGATCAGCTCGGCGAGCACGTCGGCGGCGGACACCCGCGGGATGCCCGCCGCCTTGGAACGGCCGCCGGACAGCGCCGCCACCGCCTGGCGGTAGTCGGTGATGCAGGTGCCGAGGATCTTGCGGGTCGCGGCGCAGAGCGCGTCGTCGTAGTCGCGCCCCTGTCGCGAGAGAGAGGCGACGCGCGCGGCGCCCAGGCCCACCGCGAGCGCCAGCAGCACGGCACCGGCGATGGCCAGCCGGACCAGATGGCCGCGCACCTGCGAGAGGTCGCGGGTGAAGGCGAACTCTCCCTTGCGGAAGTTGAGCCGCCCGCGCGGTTGCTGCGCGCGCAGCGCGAGGCCCAGCGCGAGGGCGTAGTCCGCCCCGGGACCCTGGACGACGTGGGCCGCCTGCCCGGCCAGGGCGAGCGATTCGACCGGAAGGCCCAGCTCCGCCGTGAGCCTCTCCGTGGCGCCGGGCAGCGAGGCCAGGTCGCCGGCCACCAAGAGGCGGGTGATCGGGCCGGCCTTTCCGCGCATGCGCAGCGACAGCTTCAAATCGCGCGCGAGCGGCCCGAGCACCCGGTCGGCCGCGCGCGGATCGGTCCGGGCGGACTCCCAGATCGCGGTCCCGGCGCTGGACAGCGAACGGGCAAGCACCGGCCGGCCGCCGTCGATCAGGCAGAAGTCGGCGCGGTCCGGCCCGGCATCGAGCACGGCCTCGGCGGCCTCGGCCCGGGCCGCTCCGTCGCGCGCCACCATCCCGCGCTCGGCCGGCGTCGCGAGCGCCAGGGGCGCGAAGGTCACCACGCTGGGATCGATCCCTGCTTCGGCGAACGAGGCGAGCGCCTGCTGCAGCGAGGACTTCTTCACCACTCCGACCAGCACCTCCGTGCGGCCGTTCGCCTGGGAAAGCACGGTGTGATCCCACACCACCTCGTCCAGGTCGAAGGGAATGGCGCCTTCCACCTCCGCCGGCAGCACCTGCTCGATGCGCCGCGCGTCCGTGAACGGCAGCGTCACCAGGTGGCTCGCGACCTGCGCGCCGGGCAGCGCCACGGCGAAGGTGTCGTCCTCGGCGCGCGGAAGCTGCGCGAGCGCGGCCTTGAGGCGCTCCCCGGGCGTGGCCCCTTCGGGCAGCGGCACGCTGCGCGCTTCCAGGACCGAGAAGCCCCGGAACACGCTCTCCAGCGCGACCAGGCGGACCTTGTCGCCCGACACGTCGAGGCCCACGATTCGGTGCATCAGTCTTCCTTCCAGTACAAGAGCTTGCCGAGCAGGTCGTCGTACCGCACCAC
>DATFTN010000227.1:0-3062 GCA_035261845.1 Myxococcales bacterium
CCGAACCGCCAGGTCAGCGCGCCTTTGACGGCGTCGATCGAGTCCGGCGTGCCCGGACGGGTGCTGGCGACGATCTTCACCTCGCCGGGCGCCCCCGGAGAGCGGTAGCTGGAGAGCATCGTCACCGGGCCGCCCAGCGCGCTGGCGTCCAGGTTGCGCTCCAGCCGCTCCGGCAGCGCGGCGCCGTGGAGGGTGAGGACCGCGGTGGCGGGGTCGGGACGGGTCACCTCGAACTTCACCGGCTGATCGAGGACGACCAGCACCCGCGTCTTGCCTTCGTCGGTGCGCAGGTCCACCGCCTTCACCTGGGCGAGCTGCGGCTGCACCTCCACGGCGTCGAGCTCGTGCCTGGGTGCCGCGGGAACCGTCGCGGTAGGCGTCGCGCCGCGGGCCACCTTCGCCTCGCCGACCCGCACCAGCAGGCCGGAAGGGGCGCGCTGCACGTCGTACTTCGGCATCGCGTTGCCCTCGGCATCGAGCACCACCCGGACGCCGCCTTCGCGCGGAGCGACGCGAACGCCCTTGAGCGGACCGGCGCCCTCGGTGCCGTGCCGGGCCGACGACCTCATCCCGTGCAGGTCGAGCGCCAGGCGGCCGGGGTTGCGCAGCTCGGTGAGCGCGAAGCTCCCGATCGGGCCGTCCGCCTCGAGCCGCACCACCGCCTGCTCGTCGTCGCCGGCGACCGAGATGGCGCGCAGCTTGCGGGCGGGCGAGGCCACCTCGACGAAGTCTTCGCGCGACACGACCACGTTGGGGTCGGAAGGCGCGGCGGGGGACGCCGCGGGCTGCGGACGCGCGGGAGCCGAGGCCGGCTGCGCCGCAGGGCGCGCGGCAACCTGGGCCGGGGCGAGCGTCACCACCAGGTCGTTCTCGCGGGCCGCCACGTCGTACTTCGCGTCGCCCTCCAGCGCCACGATCACCCGGCCGACGCGGCTCTCGCCCTCGTCGAACTGCTCCACCGAGATGCCGGCGATGCCGTCCTTGTGCACGGCGGCGGGCGAGCGGGCCTGGGTCACGTCGGCCGAGGCGAGGTCCACCACCAGGCGCACCGGATCGGCCAGCTTGAAGACCGTGAAATCCGGGTGCGCGCTGCCGTGGACGATGACGCGCGGCCCGTCCACCTCGACCGAGGCGACGCGGTTCGGCGCCGCGGCCAGGGCGGCGGGAGCGGCCACGGCCAGCATCGCCGCCGCGAGCGCTGCGCCTCGGATGCAAAGCTTCGGGGTCATCGGGTTCTCCTCGGTGGAGCGGCGCATCTAGCGGTCCCTCATCGCGGACGGCACCATCTCCTCGCCGTCCTTGAGGGCGCGGAGATCGCGCTCCTCGTCCTTGCTCTCCGGGACCATGATCTTGATGTTCTGCGGGTACACGCGGCCCGTGGAGTGATCGGTGATGGTCTCGGTGACCACGATCTGGTCGCGCTGGATGGCGGTCACCTTGCCCCAGTTCTTCCCCACGAAGTCGCCGAGCCGCACCGGCCAGCCGCGGTTCTCCGGATCCTCGAGCATCGCCATGGGCGAGGAGGTGCCGGTCACCGTCATCGAGAGCCGGAGCTGGTCGAGCGACCAGCGCTGCAGGGGCGTCGGCTTGCGTCCCTCGACCCGGACGGGGTTGTTCTCCTTGTTCCCGAACACGTTCTGGAACGGGTCGCGCTTGCCGATCGGCGAGTAGACGTACATGGTCGTCGGCGCCGCGGGCGCCGCCTCCTCGTCCGCCGGCTTGAGCGCGGCGGGCGGCGGGGCCGGCCGGCGCGGCGGCGGCGGCGGGCTGCTGCCGCCGCAGGCGGCGCAGGCGAGCGCGGCGCCGGCGAGGAAGCGCCCACGGATCATTTCGCGGCCTCCGGCTGCTTCTGCGCCTGCGCCTGCGCCTGCGCCTGTGCCTGTGCCTGTGCCTCGGGGAGGAAGCGGAAGGTCGTGGCCACGTAGCTGGCGGAGACGACCAGCTTGTCGCCGCTCATCTTGGGTTGGGTCATCTTGATGTTCGTGACGTTCACGATGCGCGCGAGCTTGGAGATGGAGTCGAGGAAGACGCCCACCTCGTGGTAGTTGCCGGTCACCGCCATCACCACCGGGATCGAGGCGTAGAACGACTGCTTCTGCTCGGCCTGGGGGGCGATGTCGTTGATCACCAACCCGCTCTTGTTGCCCACTTCGGCGAGCGAGCGGATCAGCTCGTCGATGTTGGCCTCGTTGGGCAGCTCGGTGAGGGCCTGCTGCAGGCGCCGCTCGAGGATCTCCTTCTCGCGCTTGAACTGGGCCAGGTTGTTGGCGATGGACTGCTTCTGGATCAGCTCGTCCTCCAGCTGGCGGAGGGCCGCCTGCTGGCGGGTGATCTGCTGCTGGATCGGATCGACCAGGAGGTACCAGTTGCCGGCGGTGAGCAGGCCGACGATCAGGCCCAGGCCGACCACCTTCTGCGAGAGAGGGGCCTTGGTGATCGAGTTGAGGATGTCCTGCCCGGTGAGCGCCACGGTTCCCTCTTCAGACCGAGTAGTTCGCGTTGCAGTTGATCTCCCACTCCACGGTCCCGCTCTGGTTCTTCTGCGACGCCTTCTTGATGGTGACGTTGGCGAAGTACTTCGAGGTCTTCAGCTTCTGCGCGAACGCCGAGAGGTCCTCGTAGGTCACCGCCAGCCCGCGCATCACCACGTTGCCGCCCTGCTCGGTGTATTCGGTGATCCAGGCCTTGTTGGGGATGATGGTGGCGAGCTCGTCCATCACCTTCACCGGCCCGGTGCGGCCTTTCTTGAGCGCGTCGAGGATCTTCAGCTTGTCCTCGAGCGCCTTCTTGTCCTGGGTGATCGACTTGACCTCGCCGATCGTCTTCTCCAGCTGCGCGATCTCGGCGCGCGTGGAGGCGATGCGCTGCTCGAGCGCCGTCAGGCCGTCCTTCTCCGCCTTCCACCAGGTGTAGTTGCCGAGCAGCGCGCCCACCAGGATGAGCCCGAAGAGGATCAGCTGCTGGCGGCCGAACTCGCGCTTCTTGGCGGCGCGGACGGGGAGCAGGTTGATGTGGATCATCGTCGCCTCCTCCGCCTACCGCTCGTTGGACCGGCGCAGGGC
>DATFTN010000228.1:0-4664 GCA_035261845.1 Myxococcales bacterium
TGGCTGCGCGCACAGCGGCGTGTCCCAGCAGGACGATGCGCAGCAGGTCGTGCAGGAATACCGGCTCGCCAAGGAGGACGTGGTCGAAGTCTCCGTCTGGAAGGAGCCGGACCTGTCCCGCACCGTGCCGGTGAGACCGGACGGGAAGATCACCCTGCCGCTGGTGGGGGACCTGCCGGCCGAGGGCCTGACGCCCGCGCAGCTGGAAAAGAGCGTGCAGGACAAGCTGTCTCCGCTGGTCCGCGACCCGCGCGTGACGGTGATCGTCCATGACGTGAACGGCAGCCGCATCTACGTGACCGGGATGGTCACCCGGCCCGGCGCCTTCCCGCTGCGCAGCCACATGACGGTCCTGCAGGCGCTGGCGATGGCCGGCGGCCTGGCCGAGTTCGCCGACCGCGGCGAGATCACCGTGCTGCACGCCGACGGGACCCGGCACGTGGTCGACTACGACGACCTGGTGAACGGGAAGGTCCGCCGCCAGCTCTCGGCCGGCGACACGGTGGTGGTGCCCTAGGTGAAGCCCATGGCGCCGCGCCTCCACCTTCCGATGCTCGCGGCCCTTTCGGTGCTCGCCGCCGCGGGGCCGGCGCCCGCCAAGGTTTATCTCGAGGTGAAGCCGCGAGTGTCGCTGCTCGCCGGCTACAACGACAACGTGCTCCTCGACGGGTCGGGGGCCGACGGCTTCGGCCAGGCGCGCCCGGGCCTGCGGCTGGACTTGTACGGCGATCACGAGCTCCATGCCGATCTGGACTGCCAGGCGGGCATCGGACGCCTGCTCCACCCGGACCGGTTCGCCCAGGACGGAGGCGCGTTCGCCAGCAGCGAACAGTGCGTGGCGCGCTACCGGGACCACTGGTCGCCGCGGACCGCCATGCACCTCTTGCTGCGCAGCACGTACGCGCAGGACCCGTTCGCCATCTCCGGGTTGGGGCTCTTGCTGCGGGCCGGGCAGACGCAGGTCTTCAGCACCCAGCTCTCGGCGGAGGTGGACCACTCCGTCAGCCCGCGCGGGCAGTGGCGGTTCGGATTCGACTCGCAAGTGCTGGCCTTCGGGGTCGACGATCCCGGGAACGGCGCCGTGTTCACGCCGTCGATCGGCTACTCGTACCGCACCACGCCCTACGACAACGTGACGCTGACCGGGCGCGAGCAGCTCTTCTATTCCTTCGGCGCGACGCCGCAGGCGGGCGCGCCCCAGGGAGTGCAGGGGGGATTCGTCACCCAGGCGCACAGCCTCCAGCTCGGCTGGGAGCGGCGGCTGCGGCCGTGGGCCACCCTCAAGGCGAGCGGCGGGCCGCTCTACGTGACCGGGCAGAACGGCGGCCTGTTCTCGCCCACGGGGAAGCTGACGATCGAATCGGTGACGCCGCGGCTGGCTGCCCGGCTGATCGTCTCGCACGACCTGATCATCGGCGCCTCGCGCGCCGGGGCGCTGGTGGGAGACCTGGTCGAAGGAGCCACGCTGGTCACGGTGGGGGACTTCACCGGCGGAGTGCGCCTGGGGGTCTATCGCAACTCGGATCTGCCCTCGCAGTTCCAGGCGATCGGGTCGGCCGGATACTCGGGCGAAGTCTCCCTCGAGTACCGCGTCGGCCGCGAGTGGACGGTGGCAGTCGCGGGGCTGCGCGACGCGCGGCTCGACGACAGGGACCTGATGCCGCAGGTGGACCGCGACGTGGTGCAGCTGCGGCTCACCTGGGAGCGGTTCAGGCCCTTCTGAACCTTTCTGAGGAGGAGAGAATGGAGCGGACGTACACGGTGGATGAACTCCTCGGCGCGATGAAGCGGCGCTGGAAGTGGATGGCCGTGGTGGCGGGGGCGGTGTTCGCCGTGGCGGCCCTGGTGATCGCGCGGCTTCCCAGCGAGTACCGGGCGCGGGCGCTGGTGATGGTGGAGCCTTTGCACCCGCATCCCGACCTGGTGGTGCCGGTCATCTCCAGGACGCTCGAGGAGCGGGTGAAGTCGGTGCGTTCGCAGGTGTACGCCCGGCAGCTGATGGCGACCGCGATCGAGGAGCTCGACCTCTATCCCGAGGCCCGCGAGAAGGACGGCATGGACGCCGCGGTGGAGGCGCTGCGCAACGACACCGAGGTGCACGGCGAGGGCGACGACGCCTTCAGCATCACCGTGCGCTCCCGCGACGCGGCGCTGGCCGCGAAGACGGCCAACCGCCTGGCCGAGCTGTTCATCGAAGGCAATCTTCAAGTACGCGCCGGCCAGGTGGCCCGGACGCGCGACGTGATCTCCGAGCAGCTGGCGCAGATGCGCGCCGAGCTGGGGAAGGCGGAGGCGAAGATCGCCGCCTTCAAGCGCGCCAACGCGAGCACGCTGCCGGAGCTGAACGAGGCCCGGATGCGCGAGCGCGATCAGCTGGCCAAGCAGATCGAAGTGGAGACGGGCTTCATCCAGACGGCGCAGCAGCGCATCGACCTGATCGGCGTGCTGCCCGCCGGCCGCGAGACCGAAGTGGGCCGCATGGAGCAGCAGGTCGACGACCTGCGCGGGAAGCTCGGCGCGGCGCGCTCCGCGCTCCTCCCGGATCACCCTGACGTGCAGGCGCTCTCCCGCGAGCTCGGCAATGCCCAGGCGCGGCTGGAGCAGGCCCGCGCCCGCGCGGCGGCCAACGACCTCGAGCTGCGCCGGATGACCGAGGCGATCAACCGGGGCCGTCGGAACATCGCGCAGTCCCAGGCCCGCATCGCCGAGGTGGACAAGCTGATGGAGGCCGCGCCGGTCACCGCCGCGCTGCTGGCGGAGTTGGATCGCGACGCCGAGATGCTGAAGGTGAAAGTGGGGCAGCTCGTGTCGAAGAAGGCGGAAGCGGAGATCACGGCGGACCTGGAGGCGAAGAGCGCGCCGGTCGAGTTCCGCGTGCTGGAGTCGGCCACCGCGCCCACGCTGCCGGCCAGTCCGAACCGGCCGCAGATGCTGCTCCTGGCGCTGCTCGCGGCGCTCGCGCTGGGCAGCGCCGTCGCCGTCGGGCAGGAGCTGTCCGACCGCACGCTCCGCAGCGAGGAAGAGGCGGTCGCGCTGGCGCTGCCGGTCCTGGCCATGGTCCCGCGGCTGCACGCCGGGGGCTCGGGGCGGGTGCTGGCCTTGCCGGCCGCGCAGAACGAACAGGCCTGAAGCACCCGGGTCGTCCCGGAGAGAGAGGAGAACGTCATGACCAGCATTCCGAAGACGGTAGCGGGGACCCGGACGCCGTTCCTCGAGCGGATCGAGGGTGGCGGGGCCGAGGTGACCATCGACGAGCGGCTGGTGCCCTTGACCGATCCGCAGGGCGCGGCCGCCGAGCAGTACCGGATGCTCCTGCACCGGCTGCGACACGCCCGCTCGCTGCGGGGCGCCGCGCAGGGTGGAGCGGTGATCGCGGTGACCAGCGCGCTGCGCGAGGAGGGCACCAGCCTCACGGCGGCCAACCTGGCGCTCACCGCCGCCCGGGCGGGCGATTCGCGCGTGGCCCTGGTCGACTGCGACCTGCGCCGGGGCACGCAGGCGGCGCTGTTCGGCATGGGCGCGCGGATGGGCCTGTCGGAGCTCTTGCAGGGCAAGTGCGAGATCGGCGAGGCGCTGGGAAGGTTCCACGAGGGGCAGATGGCGGTGATCGCCTCCGGCAAGGCGCCGGTGGAGCCGGCCGCGCTGCTCTCCTCGCGTCGCTTCGTCGCGGCCCTGCAGACGCTGCGCAGCCTGTTCGACGAGATCGTCCTCGACGTGCCGCCGGCGCTGGCGACCGCCGACGCCTCGATCGTGGCGCACCGTTCGGACGGCGTGGTGGTGGTGGTGCGCGCGGAGGCGACGCCGCGCGACCAGGTGGCGAGCGCGGTGCGGTCGCTCTCCGGGGCGCCCGTGTGGGGAGTGGTGCTGAACGGCGTCGATCCGGCGCGCGTGCCGACACCGCTGCCGGTCGTGAAAGGACAGCTGACGGCGGGCAAGTAGGTTTGACGCAAGGGGACACCATGAAAACGTGGTGTCCCCACCGCGAGTGGGCGGGTCGGGAGGCGAACGGTGCGGCAGTTCGCGGGACACTGGTACAGCGGAAGGGCGGCGCGGCTCTGCGCCGTGGAAGCGGCGCTGGTAGCTCTTTCGCTCTGGGTCACCGGGCGGCAGGCCGCTGGCAACCTGCGGGCGCTGGCGGCGCTGATCGGCGCCGCCGCCTGCGTGCCGGCGGCACTCTATCTGGCCGACCTGTACGACCCGCAGGTGATGCGGAACGACCGGGCGCGGGGGAGCGGGACCCTGAAGGCCCTGGGCTTCGCCGCGCTGTTCGCGGCGATCATCGGCGTGGTGGGGGGCGGCGCGCTGCCCAAGGGAGCGCTGATCGGCACCTTCGGCGTGGCCAGCCTGGGCGTCCTCCTGGCGCGCGCCGCGCTGGTCACCCGCACCGACGAGGACGCGCACAGCCGGGTGCTCATCCTCGGTTCCGGTGCGCGGGCAGACGAGACGGCCCGGCTGATCCGGACCCAGGCCTTCGGCGAGTACCAGGTCGCGGGGATGCTCGATCCCAGGCTGGACCTCGCCGCGCCGGCGGACGACGACGGCGAGGTGCTGCGGGCGGTGGCCGGGGTGGAACCGGCGCCTCCGCCGCCGCTGGTGACCGTGGCGGCCGAGCCGCAGCCGGGGGAAGTCGCGCTCGCTCCCGTTCCGGCGGTTGTCCCGGGGAC
>DATFTN010000229.1:0-10907 GCA_035261845.1 Myxococcales bacterium
GGCCGACCCCAAGTCGCGGCATTTGCGCAGAGTATCGACAGCGATCACTGCGGCGGTGGGCCGAGCGCGAGCAGCCCCTCCGCCACGACGCGGCACACATTGGCCACGAGATCGGACTTCGCGCTCACCGCGTACAGGTTCGGCGTGAGCGCCCACAAGTCCCGCTCGATGCGCCGAGGCGGCGGCGCCCCGCTGGCCAGCCCGGCGACGAGCAGCGGCAGCACCCGGTCCGACAGGCGGAGCGCGGTGTCCATGGCGAAGATCGCCACGTCGGGGCGCAGCCGGCGCACGCGGGCGAAGAAGGCCGCCACCTCGCCTTCGGCAAGGTGCTTGGGCGGAGAGGACTTCAGCTCCAGGTAGAGGAGCTTGTTCTCGACGGCGGCGACCACGTCGAGATCGCCGCCCAGGCCTGGGGCCCGGAACTTCACCCCGGTGGCGACGTCGCAGCCCAAACGGCGGCGCAGCTCGCGCGCCACGTACCACTCGAGCGTCGGGCCGAAGCTCATCGCCCGGCGGACGAAACGGTAGTGGTCGCGGGACGTGCGGACCAGGATGCCCGCCTCGACCAAGGCGTCGGCCAGGGTCTTCTCCTGGGCGGCGGAGAGGTAGCGCGTCGCCTCGCCCGGCGCGAAATCGCCGCGGCACTGGATGGCCCCGCGCAGGAAGAGGCGGAACGAATAGTGCCCGAGCTGCTCGGTGAGCCGCTCGGCTGGTTCTCCCTCCAGGTCCTTGGGAAACGGGAGGTCGGGCCGGCTCGGCTCGGGCCGGAAGCCGCGGCGAGCCAGCATTGCCATCGCCTCGCCCGAAGGAAGGCGCGGAGCGGGCGCGACGGCCTGGGCGGCGGCCGCCTGCGCTTCCATCTCTCGCGCCGTCAGCCGCTTGCGCGCCGGACGCGCCGGGACGGCTCGATGCGCATGCCGGGTCATGCGAGCGCGAGCATAGCAAGCCCGGCCGGAGGTAGGCTTCGCCCGTGGGATGGCCCATCTCCGGCGATCCGCGCGCGTTCCCGCGGATGCGCTGGCTAGCGCTGGCGTGGCTCGCGGTGTGGATCCCGGCCTACTTCTGGGTCTGGGGTCCGCGGAACTTCCTCCACCTGTGCGACGTGGCGGTGATCCTCACCTGCGCGGGGCTGTGGCTGGGCAGTCCGCTCCTTCTCTCCAGCCAGGCCGTGTCCTCGATCCTCGCCGACGTCGTCTGGGCCGTGGACGCGGGCTCCCGGCTGCTCCTCGGCAAGCACGTCTTCGGCGGCACCGAGTACTTGTGGGACGCGAGCTTCCCTCTACCGGTGCGGCTCCTCTCGTTGTTCCACCTCGCCTGGCCCGCGCTGCTCCTCTGGTCGCTGCGGCGGGTCGGCTACGACCGCCGCGGGTTCGGATTGCAGATCGTCATCGCGGCGACGCTGCTCGTCGTCTCGCGCTTCGCCGGCCGTGTGGAGAACCTGAACTTCGCTTTCCGCGACCCGATCTGGGGCCTTTCCATCGAGCCGGCGCCGCTGCACCTCGCGGCGACGCTTGGCTTTCTGGTCGCGGTCTTCTACCTGCCCATGCACCTCGCGCTTTCGCTCGCTTTTTGCGTCAGATCTCCCTCGGATACGGCAACTTGACCGGCTTCTGCGATCTCCGAAGAGGTGCTTCCGGTAGGCCGATTCGATCCGGTCGGAGATGCGAGTGCCGGGAAGGAGCACCCCGGTCAGCACGGCGCCGACGTCGATGGTGGTCGAGGCGAGATCGTGGATGGGGCCGGCGATCTTGTCCGTGAAAGCGCGCGCCACATCGGTCGCGCCGTCGAAGTCGAGCTCGCGCCAACGGCTTCCCAACACGCCGGCCGTGATCGAACCGCCGGAGACGCTGGAGACGCGAGAGACCCCGCGCAGCATCCCCAGGTCGTTCAGCCGCCAGAGGATCCCGAGGTGGAAGACCATCGCCCGGTAGCCGCCTCCGGAGAGGCAGAGCGCGGTCCCCTCGACAGGAATGCGTTCCTGCTCGCGGGCCGTCGCCGCGCCCGCGAGCAAGGTGGGATCGAGCTGCCGCTCTTCCTTCGCGGACGCGTCCCCATCCAGCCGAGGCTGCATGGTGCCTCCCGTTCAAGGGCTGTGGATACATCACCTCGCCCGGGCGAGCACCAGCGACACGTTGGTGCCGCCGAACCCGAGGGAGTTGGACAGGGCGAGCCGCATCGACCTCTCCGTCGGCCGGACCACCGGCGGGTAATCCTCCAGCTCCGGGTCCAGCGGCTCGGCGTTGATGCAGGGCGCGATCCAGCCGCCCCGCAGCATCGACAGCGTGAAGATGGCGTTGATCGCGCCCGCGGCGGAGATGGTGTGCCCGATGTACCCCTTGGTCGACGAATAGGGCACGCGGCGCCCGGCGAACAGGCGGCGCAAGGCGCGCACCTCGGTGACGTCTCCGATCACGGTCGAGGTGCCGTGCGTGTGGACGTAGTCGATCTGCTCGGGCGCGACTCCCGCATGGCGCAGGGCGCGCTCCATCGCGGCGAATGCGCCCTCGGCCGTGGGGCAGACCATGTCGCCCGTGCCGTCGGAGGACATGCCGTATCCGGCGAGGGCCCCCAGCACTTGCGCGCCGCGCGCCTCCGCCGCCGCCTTCGTCTCCAGCACCACCATGCCCGCGCCCTCGCCGAAGATGAAGCCCGCTCGGTCCTTCGCGTACGGGCGCGAAGCGCGCTCGGGATGCTCGTTGTCCTGCCCGTTGAAGGCCCGGATGGCGTCGAAGCCGACGTGGAAATGCTCGTCGGCCACCTCGGCGCCACCGGCCAGGGCCGCGTCCACGTGCCCCTGCTCGATCAGCTCCGCGGCGAGCAGGATGTTGTACGCGCCGCCGGCGCACGCGGCGCTGGCGGTGAAGGAGGGCCCGGTGGTGCGGAGCGCGGTGGCCAGGTTGGCGGAGACGGTCGAGGCCATCATCCGCGGGATCACGCTGGCCGAGACGCGCGGGCCGCCGGCGTGCGCGAGGCTCTTCTGCACCTCGACGTGCGTGGCGACATCGCCGGTGCCGCTGCCCGCCACGACGGCGATGTCGTGCCGCTCCAGCCGGGACTGGGAAAGCGCGGCCCGCGCCGCCTTGAAGGCCATCAGCGCGGCCTTTCCCATGAAGCGGGCCTGCCGCCTCTCGGCGGCGAGCTCGCCCCGGTAGCTGCCGAGGAGCTGGCATCGCGACCCCGCTTCCACTGCCGGCGGGTGGCGGACGAAGGGCAGCCCCTGCCCCTCGCGCAGCGACCGCTCGATCCGCGCCAGGTCGTCGCCGAGGTGGCAGAGCACGGCAGCGCCCGTGATCACCACCGTGCGATTCGGATCGCGCATGGGCTGCCTGCTCCTACGACGCGCGCATCGGAGCGCCGCGGGAGTATATGCGTCCAGTGTTGCCGGGGAGTGTCGCAGGCCGGCTACGCTGTTTGCCGTGCTTGCGCATCGCCTCCGGCGTGCAGCTTCAAGGCGGCGTAGACGGCGCGGTTCGCGGGTGTGGGGACCCCGGCGGCGCGCCCGAGGCGCACCACCGCGCCGGACAGCCAGGCCACTTCCAGCCGGTTGCCGCGTTCCAGATCGTTGTGCATCGAGGAAGTCATGCCCGGCGGCAGCGTGTCCATGAACGCCAGCCGCTGATCGGCGAAATCAGGTGACAGCGCGACGCCCTTCGCGCGGCCGACCGCCACCGCTTCGCGCATGACGTCGAGGAGGAACGCCCGCGCATCCGGATCGGAGCGCACCGGCCCGATCGGACCGCGCGTGAGCGCGGTCAACCCCGACAGCCCGACGATGAAGACGAACTTCTCCCAGATCACGCGGTCGATGTCGGGGGACAGCTCGGCGTCGAAGCCCGCCTTCGCCCGCTCGCAGGCGGCCAGGAAGGCCTCCGCACGGCGCGTCTTCGCACCGCCCGGCTCGCCGAAGATCACCCGGGCCATCTGCCCGCCGTGCCGGACGGCGCCGGACTCGTCGAGCGAGGCCGCGATGTAGCAAACTCCGCCCATCAGGTGCTCGCGGCCGACCACGCGCGCCAGCACTTCGTTCGCGTCGACTCCATTCTGCAGGGACATGACCGCGGTGCCGGGGCCGATCAGCGGCGCGATCTGGCCCGCCGCTTCTTCGGTGCTCCACAGCTTCACGGTGAAGAAGACCAGGTCGACCGGGCCGACCTCCGCCGGATCCGCCGTGGCGCGAACCGGCCGCAGTCGGAGATCGCCCCGCGGACTGAAGATCCGCAGCCCACCGTCGCGCAGAGCGGCGAGCTGGCGGCCCCGCGCAATGAATGCGACGTCCTCGCCCGCCTCCGCCAGCCGGCCGCCGAAATAGCCGCCCAGCGCACCGGTCCCCATGATGGCAATCTTCAACGGCACCTCCCGACGCTGCGTAGGATACCCGAGGGACGAAAGCGTCTCACTGTCAGCCAGCCGACGACCTTTTCCCGTCCCCGCGCGCCGCCGTGTCTTCCCGAAGGGAGGGCGAATCGATGGCGCGCATCGTGCTGGTGGGAAGCGAGGGGGAAGTGCGAGGCGCAATTTCCGCGATGCTCGCCGAGCAGAAAATTGCGGTCACCACGGCGAACGACCTCGCGGACGCGATCGCGCGGGTGACGGCCCTGGACGAGCCGCCGGACCTGGTCCTGCTCGACCGGGCCCTGGCCGGCGGCCGCGAGGGGGAGCTGATCGACTGCATCCGGGCCCGCACGCGGCTCCAGGACGTGCCCCTCGTGCTCTACGCGGTACAAACGCCGCCGTCCTCCTCCGGCGTTTCCCCGATCGAGAGCATGCGCGATGCCTTCGACGCCAAGCTGGTGCTGGCGATCGTCCAGGCGATCTGCGGGTGACTTGGAAGACCGGCCCGCGCCGCGGCCATCCTTCAGGAATGGACCGCGGCGGGCCGGCTGGCACTGCTCTCCGAGCGAGCGAGCAGCCCTAGTACTTCTTGCTGCTGCTGTCGCTCTTGCTCTTGGTGTCGCTGCTGGTGTCGCTCTTGCTCTTCATGTCGCTGCTGTCGGTCTTGCTACCAGCGGCGCTGGACTGGATCTCCAGCTTGGTCGCCTGGTTCGAGCTCGGGTCGAAGCTCGCCCGCACGCTCGTGCCCTCCTTCAACTGATCCAGGCTGGCGGATGAGCCGTCCTCCTTCGTGATGGTCGCGCTGTCGGCGAGCTTCAGCTCCTGGTCGCCGCCGGTCGGCGAGGAGATCTTCACCTGCCGCTTGTCCTTGTCGACCTTCTTCACGACGCCGGAGATCTCGCTGCTCGCGGTGGCGGACGACCCGGACGGGCTGGTCGTGGTCGTGCTCGCTGACGACTGGCTCGACGGGGTCGCGGTCGACGAGGACTTGTCCGTGGCGGTCGAGGACTGGCTCGACTGGCTGGACGAGCTCTGGCCCATCGAGGACTGGCCCGACGGGCTGCTGGAACTGGACTGGGCAATCGCGCCGGTCGCGATCAGCAAGCCGGCCGCGGATGCTCCGATGATGAGCCTCTTCATGCATTCACCTCCTGGTGGATGAATGCGAAAGCTAATGATGCGCTCCGCGCAGGAAAGTGCGTAGTGACTCGCAGCCGCGGAGCGCCCGGACCGGCGCCTGCCTGGTCACGCCGCCGCGGCGGAGGCGCGCGACCGCAGCGGCGGAGCCTTGAGCAGCCAGGACTGCTCGTCAGGTGCTGCTCCGGGGAGTAGGCTGCGCGGCCATGCCGACCGACACCCGCCTGCGCCTGCCGCTCGCCGCCCTCCTCCTCGCCTTCGCCTGCGCGACTGCGCCCCAGCCGGCCGAACGCTCCACGGCTCCGGCCGTCGCCGCCCCGTCCGCCCCCACCCCCGCGGCGGCGGCGCCGGCCGGGAAGTCCGTCGCAGAGGCGGTCCTTCCCGATACGCCCTCCGGACCTGACGCAGAGCGTGTGGCGGAGCTGTCGAAAAAGGCGGCCTCGCTGGTGGAGGCGTTCGTCAACACGGAGGCACTCTTCACCCGCGACGCCAAGCAGGTGGTCATGGTTTCGAACCGGGACGGTCTGCCGCAGCTCTACGTGGCGGACGCCGCGCGGCCCGACTCGCCCGCGCGGCGATTGGTCACTTCGAAGGAGCGAGTCACTCTCGACCGGACCACGCCGGATGGCAAGTCCGTGCTGTTCCGCACCGACCACGGCGCGGACGAGAAGTGGTCTGTCTGGCGCGTGAACCTTGACGGGTCGGGCTTGACCGAGCTGACTCCCGGAGAGCCGACCCAGCGTGACCCGGCCTTCGTGGCGGACCTCGCCCCTGACACCATCTATTACAGCGCCCGGCGGATCGCCGACGCCAGCTCCGCCGTGTACGCCGCTTCAACGGCGGCGCCCGGACCGGCGAAGGAGGTGTTCCGCGAGCCCAAGCCTGGCTTCCTCACCGACGTCAGCAGGGACGGGAAGAGCGGGCTCTTCGTGCGCTATCCCACCCGCTCGGAAAACTACCTGCTCCGGCTGGACCTCGCCTCTGGTGCGGCCCGCCCGCTGTTCCCTGGGAGCGGCAAGGTCAGCATCTTCGACGCCCGGTTCTCCCCCGACGGGCGGACGATCTACGTCGCCACCGACGGTGGCGGCGAGCAGGCCCTCCTCCTCGCCCTGGATGCCGGGTCCGGCAACGAGAAAGCGCGCTACGTCGAGAAGGATCCGCCCATCTCCACCGTCAGCCAGATCGCGGTGGCGAAGACGGGCGACTCGCTGGCGCTGCTCATCGATGCGGGCAACCGCACCGAGCTGCGCCTGCTCGACGCGCGGACCCTGCGCCCGCGGGCCAGGGTGGCGATGCCCCTGGGGCAGGGCGACCTCTCCGGGTTTTCCGAGGACGGCAGGCAGTTCCTGGCCCGCTGGTCCACGCCCTCATCGCCCACCGACGTCTGGTCGATCGACTCGAGGAGCGGCCGGGCGACCCAGCTGCGCAAGGAGGCGCGTCCTTCGCTCCGGGACGTGCCCCAGATGGAGACGAGCATTACCGAGGTCCAATCGCACGACGGCTTGAGCCTCCCCATCAACGTCTACCTGCCGAGGAATCGCTCGGGGAGGCTGCCCGTCATCGTCGCGTACCACGGTGGACCCTCGGCCAGCTCGCGGATTCGCTGGTCGGCCGCCACCGCATTCTTCCTCTCGCAGGGGTACGCCTGGGTGGAGCCCAACGTGCGCGGCTCCGGTGGCTTCGGCCGCGCCTACGAGGAGGCGGACAACGGCCACAAGCGCCTCGAGGCCTTCAAGGACATCGAGGCGACTGGACGGTGGGCCGCCTCGCAGCCTTGGGCCGATCCGAAGCGCGTCATCGTCTATGGCGGCAGCTACGGGGGGTACACCGTGCTGGTCGGGTTGACCCGCATGCCCGACCTGTGGCGCGCTGGCGTAGATCTGGTCGGCGTGGCCAATCTGAAGACGTTCATGGCCACGACCAGCGGCCTCATCCGGGAGATCTTCCTGCTCGAGTTCGGCGATCCGGAGAAGGACTCGGCCTTCCTCGATTCCATCTCGCCGCTCAAGGACGTCGACCGCATCGTCGCTCCGCTCTTCGTCTATGCGGGAGCCAACGACCCGCGAGTGCCGCGCAGCGAGTCGGACCTGATCGTGGGAGCCCTGCGCGCGCGCAAGGTGCCCGTCGAATACATGGTCGCCCAGGACGAGGGACACTCGCTCGCCCGCAAGGAAACGCTCGTCCAGTTCCTCGCCCGCGCTGGCCGGTTTCTGGAGCAGCACGCCGGAGACGCCACGGCGCCGAGGACCGTCTCGACCAGGTAAAGACCGGCTTAGATCCACGAGCAGCGCCGCGGATTCGCGCTGCCGGATCCCAAATCTGGCGCGATGCCTGCATCTCGAAGAAGGCATGCGCGGCGGAAGCCAGGTCGGTACGGTGCATGCCAGGGTGCTCTTCGCCCTGGCGGTCGGCTTCTCCCTGTTGGGAACGGCAACAGCGACGTTCGGAAATCCGCCACCCAGCGCCCATGAGTATCAGCTCGACGTGGGCCGGTTCCGGGTGCTCCAGCGCGACTCCGGCCCGACCAGCTATTACTGGCTGATCGACGACCCGCCGGGACGCTTCATCCGCGGCGTGTACAGGCCTCCCCTCGAGACGGTGACTCTGTTCGCCGACGTGGGAGACAACCTGCGCAGGGACGTCGCGCGCATCCGGTTCCGCTGGCGCGCCTGGGTGCTGCCGGTGGGAGGCAACGAGTGCATCGAGGGACGGGGCGACGCGGCCGCGAACGTCTACATCGCCTGGAAGCGTGGGATGCGCTGGTACTCGCTGAAGCTCGCTTGGAGCAGCGGCGAGGTCCCGGCGGGTGTCACCTGCGACATCAAGCGGAATGCGTTCGTCGCTTCCGACACCGTGGTGCTGCGCAGCGGGCCCCCCACCGGAGTGTGGCACGAGGAGGAGATCGACCCCGCGGCCCTCTTCCGCGCCCACTTCGAAGGGGGCAACCCGGCCGCCGAGGTGCCCGAGCTGCAAGGGATCGGCATCCTGACGGACGGGGACCAGACGCACACCGTGAGCGCGGCCGATTACTCCGGATTCGTGCTGTACAAGCAGGTGAGCACCGCATCGCGCTGATTCGTGGTACCAGCAGTTTCGAAGCGCGCTGGAGGTTCACATGCAACTCAACGTGAACGGGACCGTCCGCGAGGTCGATGCTCCGGAGGACATGCCTCTCCTCTGGGTCTTGCGCGACGTGCTCGGCCTCACCGGGACGAAGTTCGGATGTGGGATGGCGCAATGCGGCGCCTGCACCGTCCACCTGGACGGACAGGCGACGCGATCGTGCGTGCTGCCCGTGTCGTTGGTCGCCGGGCGGATGGTGACCACCATCGAGGGACTGTCGCCGGACGGCAGCCACTCGGTGCAGAAGGCCTGGATCGACGCCGACGTCGTCCAGTGCGGTTACTGCCAGCCCGGGCAGATCATGTCGGCGGCGGCGCTGGTGGCGCAGAACCCGAACCCCAGCGATGCGGACATCGACGCCGCCCTGGCCGGCAACATCTGCCGGTGCGGCACCTACCAGCGCGTCCGGGAAGCGGTGCGGAAGGCCGCCGCGCAGAGGAGGGCCTCGCGATGACCGCGCTGACCCGGCGACAGCTGCTGCGCCGCTCGTTAATCTCCGGCGCCGGCCTGTTCGTCGCCTTCCACGTCCCGCGCAAGGCGCTCGCGGTGCCCGAGCCCGCCGCCAAGCAGCTGCCCGACCCGAACGCATTCGTCCGGGTGGCGCCGGACGGCTCGGTCACCGTGCTTCTCGCCCACTCCGAGATGGGCCAGGGCATCTGGACCGGTCTCGCCATGCTCGTCGCCGAGGAGCTGGACTGCGACTGGTCGAAGATCCGCGTCGAGCACGCTCCGGCCGCGCCGGTGTACGCGCACCCCGCGTTCGGAATGCAGATGACGGGCGGATCGACTACCACCTGGTCGGAGTTCGACCGGTACCGGACGGCGGGCGCCCTGGCCCGGGCGATGCTGGTGCGGGCGGCCGCCGCGCGGTGGAAGACCAACGCGAAGAAGCTCCGTACCGAAAACGGGTACGTCCTCCGCGGCAAGGAACGCCTCTCCTACGGCCAGCTCGCCGTCGCGGCGCAGGGCCTCTTGCCCCCCAAGACCGTCGAGCTCAAGGACCGCAAGCGCTGGAAGCTGCTCGGCAAGCCGATGCGCCGGCTCGACTCGCCGGAGAAGGTCACCGGCAAGGCGCGGTTCGGGATGGACGTGCAATTTCCCGGACTGCGCACGGCCCTGGTCGCCCGTTCGCCGGTGTTCGGCGGAAAGCTCAAGTCGTTCGATGCGAGCGAGGCGAAGTCGGTGAAAGGAGTCGAGCAGGTGGTGCAGGTCCCCACGGGCGTGGCCGTGGTGGCGACCAACTTCTGGAGCGCGAAGCTCGGCCGCGACGCTCTCTTGCCCCGGCTCGAGTGGGACCTGGGGCCCGGCGCCACGCTGGACACGAGGGCGGTGCTCCAGAACTACCGGGACCGCGCGAAGTCGAAGGGCCCGGCGGTGGCGGCGGAGAAGGGCGACGCCGAGACCGCGCTCGCCGGGGCGGCAAGCCGGGTAGTCGCCGAGTACGACGTCCCGTATCTCGCGCATGCGACGATGGAGCCGCTCAACTGCACGGTGAAGATCGAGGGCGGCCGCTGCGAGATCTGGACCGGCACCCAGTTCCAGACGATGGACCAGATGTCGGCTTCGAAGATCGCCGGCGTCCCGCCCGAGAACGTGTCGATCCACACCCAGTTCCTCGGCGGCGGATTCGGGCGGCGCGCGACGCCGTCATCCGACTTCGTCAGCGAAGCGGTGCATGTCGCCAAGGCCGCGGGCGTGCCGGTGAAGACCGTCTGGACCCGAGAGGACGACATCCACGGCGGCTACTACCGGCCGCTCTTCGTGCATCACGTCGAGGTCGGGTTGGACGGCCGGGGGAGCCCGATCGCCTGGAAGCACACCATCGTCGGGCAGTCGATCCTGTCCGGCACGCCGTTCGAGCAGTTCATGGTGAAGGACGGGGTCGACGCCACCTCTGTCGAGGGCGTGAGCGACTCGCCCTACCTCGAGGCCGTACCGGCCCGGCTGGTCACGGTGCACTCGCCCAAGCAGCCGGTGCCGGTCCTCTGGTGGCGCTCGGTGGGCAACACGCACACGGCCTTCGCCATGGAGAGCATGGTCGACGAGCTGGCGCACGCGAGCGGGCGCGACCCGCTCGAGTTCCGCGCCGCCCTGCTCCAGGACAAGCCGCGCCACCTGCGCGCCCTGAAGACCGCCGCGGAGATGGCCGGCTGGGGCAAGGCGCCGCCTCCGGGCCGCGCGCGCGGACTGGCCGTGCACGAGTCGTTCGGGAGCATCATCGCCCAGGCGGCCGAGGTGTCGGTCGACGAGGACAAGGAGATCCACGTGCACAAGGTCGCGTGCGCCGTGGACTGCGGCACCGCGATCAACCCGCT
>DATFTN010000230.1:0-5713 GCA_035261845.1 Myxococcales bacterium
TGCCGGACCTCCATCTCGCGCCCCAGCTCCTGGTGCTTGTGCTCCAGCCGCTTGCCCCGCCGCAGCAGGTCGACGGCCTGGTTCTTGGCGGCCGTCATGAGCCAGGCGCCCGGGTTGTCCGGTACGCCCGTCTCGGGCCACTTCTCCAGCGCGGTCACCAGCGCGTCTTGCGCGAGCTCCTCGGCCAGACCTACGTCGCCGACCATCCGCGCGAGCCGGGCGATGAGCCTCGCCGATTCGATCCGCCAGACTGCCTGGATCGCGCCATGCGTTTCGGACGAAATCATGGGAGCGGATCAAAACCATCTCGTCCCCGCGCGCAAGATCGACGGGCGAGCGGGCCCCCGCAAGGCAGCTCCCGTTGAAGACGCACCGCTCCATCGTCACCTTTTCGACAGAGGAGGCGACGCGATGGACGACGGCAAGAAGCGGCCGCAGGACGACGTCAACGAAACCGTCGACGAGGGAATCGAGGCGGAGCGCGACGTGGAGAACTACCGCGACGAATACGAGCGCGCCGAGGGGTCCGGCCGGTCGCGCAGCGCCGGAGATCTGGAGACCGATCTCGAAGGCAAGAACGACGACCGCCTTTAGAGCTGGTACAGCCGGAGAGTGGTGCGCAAGGGGCCATTCCACAGCTCGTGCCGCGCGTGGGGACGGATCCCGAACGCACTTTCGAAGTCCTCGCTCGCGCTGAGCACGGCCGCGCGGTGTCCGGAGAGCCGCCCGAGCGCCGCGCCGAGCTGGTGATAGAAGGTCTTCAGCTGCTTGCGGCCTCCCGCCTCGAGCCGCTCGCCGTAGGGTACGTTGAGCAGGAGCTGCCCGGGCGGGGAGAGCGGCTCGATCTCCCGGGCATCGGCCTGGAAGATGCGCAGCTCCACGCCGGCGGCGCGAGCATTTTCCCGGGCGGCGGCGACCGCGTCCACATCGCGGTCGGAGGCGAGCAGCGGAGGCAAGCCTTCGGCCGCCCGGCGCGCCGCGCGCTCGCGCAACTCCGCACGTATCCGGCGCAGGGCAGTTGCATCCTCGGCGGCGGTGCGCGGCCACGTCTCGCAAGCGAGCGTGCGGCCCTCGCCCGGCGCCCGCGCCGCGGCGAACAGCGCCGCCTCGATGGCCAGCGTGCCGGACCCGCACACCGGATCGTGCAGCGGCGTGCGCCCCTCCCACCCCGAGAGGAGAACCACCGCGGCGGCGAGCGATTCGCGCAGCGGAGCCTCGATCGTGCGCACGCGGTAGCCCCGATTCGAGAGCAGATCGCCCGCCAGGTCGAGCGACAGGCTGCACGCTCCCCGCGCGAGGTGCGCCACCACCAGCACGTCCGGCTTGCGCGGGTCCACGTCGGGGCGCGCTCCCCTCCGCGCCCGCAGCGCATCGACCACGGCGTCCTTGACCTTCAGCTCGACGAAATGGGTGTGGGTCAGCTCGGGCGCGCGGCCGGTGGCGCTCACAGCGAACGTCTGCCCCGGGGCGATCAGCTCCTCCCACGGCAGCTTCGCAGCGCCTTCGTAGAGCTGGTCGGCATCGGCTGCCGGAAACTCACCAATGGGCTCCAGCACGCGGAGCGCGGTGCGCAGGTCGAGGCATCCCCGCAACGCCGTCTCCCGCTCGCCGGTGAAGCGCACCCCACCCTGCCCTGGCCGGATGCCCTTGGCGCCCAGATCCGCCAGCTCTCGCTTCAGCACCGGCTCGGCGCCGCGCGGACAAGTGGCGTACCAGGAGCGGAACACGGCGGCGCACTGTAGCGCGCTCGGGCCCCGTCAGAGCGAAGTGAACGCGCCCAGCTGCCTCTCGCTGGCGGTCAGCTCTTCCATCTCGCGGTCGAGCGCCTGGTACTCCGCGAGTCGCGCGCCCCGGAACCGGAGGAAGTCCTCTTCGCTCTCCCAGCGATCGACCGTGAGCCAGCGGCCTTCGCCGCGCCACAGCTCGCTCCCCAGGTACCCTTCCCCGCCGCGGAAGAGCTCAACCCACCGGCCGCGCGGGCCGTAGGCGCGCTCGAAGTCAGCCTCGCGGCCGGGGCGTGCCACGAACTCCCAGACGATCACGTACACCGCCTCAGCCTACATCGGCGGCGCCAGACTCCGCTCAACCGTGACCAGGAATGAGCGGGCAGGCTTGGTCCCGGCGCGGTCACCTGTCGGAAAGGATGGTCCGCCCAATTCCCGCGGACCTCGTGCACTCCGCCCCTGGACTCATCTGTCCGGGGGATGACTGGAGGCACCGGCCGGATTCGAACCGGCGAATGCGGGATTTGCAGTCCCGTGCCTTACCAACTTGGCGACGGTGCCGTGCCCCTGGAGGGACCGGCAGGTATCGCGGAGGCGGACCTACGTCAAGGTCCCCGGACCCTCGCGTCGGTCAGCCGTCCGGCGGCGGGGGCCTTCGCTTCGGGACCACCAGTCCCCGCGACAGCCGGCGCAGGACGCGGCGGAGCTGGCGCTTCTTGTAGCGGGCGTGCGCGTTGGCGCCGCTCTCGTTCGCGCGGGCCGTCTCCGAGTCCACCAGCTGCAGCTCCACCATGCAGAAGGCGATGCGGCCCTCCGCGGCTTCCACCGCCCGCTCCGGCAGCCGGACAGGCAGGTCGACCACGAAGTTGAGCACCTGGTAGTTGTCGCCGCTGAACTCGTTGGCCGGCGGAGCGTTGCCTTCGCGCCGATCCAGCTCCTCCAGGTGCAGGCCGGCCTGGAGCTCGGGGGTGAGCTTGCGCAGGCCGGGCGTCTCGCGCACCAGGCGGCGGAAGCTGAACAGCGTGTTCTGCGTCTGCCCGGGAACGACGAAGTTGAACGGGACCAGGACGTCGCAAAGACGCACCAGGACTGGCAGCACGTCCTCGCGGCGCGAGGCGACCACCCGGTACCGGACCCGGTCGTAGATCTGCGCGGCCAGGGTCTCTTTCTTGGCCAGGAGCTTGGTGATCAGGCTGTGGCGCGTCTTCACGCTCCCGGCCGCAGCCAGGATCGGCATCCCCGCCCGGCGCAGCTGCGCGATGGCGTGATCCACCCTGGCGGTGACCAGCTGGGCCAGCTCGTCCTCGCTGACCCGCGCCCGGTGCAGCAGGCCGCGTGCCTCGACGTGGTGCACGACGTGCATGACCTTGAGCACCAGGCAGGCGATGCGGCGCAGCCGCTGGGGCTCGCGCGCTCCGGAGGCGAGCAGGAAGAGGTCCTGCACCTCGCGGGGCCTGGCGACCTCCTCGGCCACGCGATACCGGAAGCTGGTGCGCAGGTAGTCGACCGCCTCGTCGAGGATGCGCTGCAGGCGGGCCCGGTCGAACGGGTCGTCCGGCTCGAACAGGCAGAGCCGCAGGTAGTGGTCCACCTCCTCCTTGCCCTGGAAGTGGAGCCTGCGCCAGTCGATGACCGAGCCGCCGCGCAGGATGATCCGCATCCGCTCCAGGTCGCCCAGGGACCAGGACTCCGGGACGGGCAGCGGCGGACGGACGATCACGGCCGCCAGCCTAACCCGGATCCCCAGCTGGCGCGTAAGTCCAGACCGCCCGGGTCAGAGCGCGCAGCGCAGGGAGGGGAGCAGGGCCAAACCGAAGCCCGACCTCACTCCCACGGCGTCGACCTCCAGGCCGAGGGCAAACCGGTTCACGAAGGGCTGGAAGAGGAATTGCAATCCCCCGAACCCAGCCGGACCCGATCCGCCCGGACTCGCGGCCGCCCAGCCGGCGCCGATGCGGCCCCACAGCGTCGCCTTGCCCTCGGAGTCGAGCTGGAAGAACCGCGCGCGCGCCGCCAGTCCCGCGGCCACCCGCGTCTGATCTCCCGGAGAGCGGAGCGGCGCTTCCTCCAGCGCTCCCGACAGCCACGCCTCGGCGGCGAGGCCACTGCTGAGCCCCAGGCCCAGGTTGAGCCGCACTTCGGGCCCGACGCCGGCGCCGCTGCTCCGGAACAAGACCTGCGGCCCGGCCTGCATCTCCAGCCAGGGTCCGCGCTGCGAAACCGGCGGCGTGGGCGCGGCCAGCAGTACGGCGATCAGCGCGATCATGCTCCTACCCCCCCGGCGTGAAAATGAAGGGATAGGTGACGAAGACCTCGCCGCCGCCCTTCGGGATGGGGAACCGCCAGGTCCGGATCCTCGAGGCCACACACTGCTCGACGCCCTGGTCCCGCAGCGTGCTTTCCTGGGTGTGCGCCTCGGTCACGGTGCCGCTCTGATCGATGGTCCAGGCGCTCACCAGCTTCCCGGCGAGGCTGGGCTTCGTGTTCAGCTGGGTCTCGTAGCAGGTGCGGATCTGCGCGCGGTGCTCGTGCACGACCTTGCGGATCAGCTCGGGATCGATCGAGCCGTTCACTTGCGGCCGGCCGGGCCCGAGGCCGATGTCCGCGTCCGACTTGCCGCGCAGCCCACCCTTGCCGTCGCCGTAGCTCGCCAGGCCCCCGCCGATGCCGTTGGTGCCGATGCGCGCCAGGCCTAGGCCGGAGCCGTCGCCACCGCCGCCCGTGCCGCCCAGCGACTTGAGGCCCATGCCGCCGCTGCCGTGGGCCTCGGCTACCCTGGGTCCGGTGAGGTGACCCATGGCGTCGCGCGCTCCCTTCTCCAGGGCGACGCCGAACACGTCGCTCGCGCCCTTCCCCATGCCCAGCGCCTTCAGCAGGCCGGTGTTGGCCACGATGGCGCGCTCGGCGCGCGCGGCGCGGCGCGGAGCCGTCTTGTTGCCGGCCTCCCCTTCCTGACCGGAATGGCGCGCCACCGCCTGACCCGGATCCTTGCGCCCCTGCACTTTGGAGGTCTGCTGCGGCAGCGCCATCGGATCGGGCTTCTTCGGCGAGGCGCGCACCACCAGCGGCCGCGGCCGGATCACTTCCGGCTCGCCGTTGACCTTGGGAGGCGGCACGTTCCCCGCCAGCACCTTCATGCCCACGATCAGCAGGAGGGCGGCGACCGAGGCCCCCAAAAGGCCCCGCCAGTCGGTCGGCTCGGCGGCGACGCGCGCGGCCCTCGGCACCCTGCGGATCCGCAGGGCGAGGGTGCCGGAGTCGAGCAGGGCCACCCCCTTGTGCGGGAGCGAGAGGACCAGTCCCTGCGCGTCGGCCTGGCTCCGGCCGCGCACGAGCAGCTCGGGGCCACCGAGGGAGCGGCCTTCCTCGACCAGCGTGAGCGAGAGCGGCCGGGGCGCGCACACCATCCACCCGTTCGCGTCGCAGCGCACCAGGGGAGACCGCACCACTCCTTCCAGCAGGACGTCGCAGCCTTGCGCGCTTCCCGCCACCAGCTCCTCGCCCGGAGCGAGCTGCCAGACGGAGAGCCGGGTCTGGCCCCAGAAGAGCTCCGCCTCGATGCGCTCGCCGCCCTGCACCGCCTCGTCGGGGAGCGCCGGCAGGCGGCGCGCAGGCGCGGGCTCCGGATCCGGGGCGGGAACGGCGACCAGCGGCTGCGCCACGGGATGCTGCGCCTCCGGCTCCGGCTCCGGCTCGGGCAGCTCCGGCTCCGGCTCGGGCGCGGGCAGATCCGGGATGGCGGCGTGGATGCCGCGGTCGCTGCGCGCCTCGGTGCCTCGAGGCAGCGGCTCGTCGCGCACCACCGCGAGGGCGGGCGGATGGGCGTGCGAGCTCTCCCGCTCCCAATCCGCTTCACCCTCGATGAGCTGCAGGCGCGGCCGCTTCTCGGGAACCGGCCCGGGAGCGGAAGCGCGCAGCTCGACCATCACGCGCAAGTCGCCGACCGAGATCAGATCGCCGTGCCGGAGCGGGGCGGCGATGATCGGCTG
>DATFTN010000231.1:0-16323 GCA_035261845.1 Myxococcales bacterium
CTGGACGTCTGGATGGCGCACCTGCGCGCCACCACCGCCAAGACCGAGCTTCCCGACCTGCGGGCAAGCCACAAGCTCTTGGAATCGGTGCGCCACGCGGTGAAGGCCGTCGAGCCCGGCAAGCCCGCGGCGAACAACGGCAAGTCCGGCGCGGAGAAAGAGCGGAGCAAGGCGGCCGCGGAGAAGGAGAAGAAGCCCGCCCCGGAGAAGGAGAAGAAGCCGGCCAAACGCGAGCGCGAGGGGCGCGCCGCCCATGCCGAACCGGCGCCGGCGGAGCCGGCCCTGGAGGAGGAAGCGGCTCCCGGCGACGAGGCGGGGAGCTGGAGGGTGCGGACCCGCGAGGTGATCTCGCTGCTGCACGAGGTGGAGCGGCTGCGCGAGGTGCGCCTGCGGCTGGAGGAGCGCCGCCGCGAGCTGGAGCGCGGTCTTTCGCAGCTGGCCCGGCTGGGGATCCTGGCCCAGACCGCCGAAGTGCGCGCGCTCCTGATGGGCGTGCAGCGGGCCCTCTCCGCCGACGGCGATGAAGCGGGCGACATCGTCGCCTCCATGGAGGACGAGCTCAAGGCGATCTGCACCTTGCCCGTGCGCACCGTGCTGGAGCCGCTGCGCCGTTCGGTCCGCGACCTGTGCAAGCAGTCGGGAAAGCTGGCGCGGCTCTCCATCGTCGGCGGGGAAGTGTCGCTCGATCGGCGGGTCCTGGAATCCTTGCGCGGCCCGCTGGTGCACCTGGTGCGCAACGCGGTCGACCACGGCCTGGAGCTGCCCGACGTGCGCGAGGCCCGCGGCAAGCATCGCGAGGGCATCATCGTGGTCCGCGTCGAGCAGCAAGGAAACATGCTGTTCATCGAGGTCTCCGACGACGGCAACGGGCTCGACCTGGCGCTGATCAAGCAAGCGGCGCGGGACCTGTCGATCGTGCCCGGCGCAGAGCTGGACGCGATGACCCCGGCGCAGCTGCACCAGCTGATCTTCCGCAACGGCTTCTCCACCCGCCGCACCGTCACCGCGCTGTCCGGGCGCGGCGTGGGAATGGACATCGTCCGCAACCAGATCCAGGCGCTGCAGGGCCACATCGAGGTGCACTCGACGCCCGGCCAAGGCACTCGCTTCACCTTGACGCTCCCCGCGGAGCTGGGCAGCTCGCCGGTCCTGGTGGTCCGCTGCGGCGAGCACGAGCTGGGCATTCCCATGCCGGCGGTGGAGACCTCGCTTCTGGCCCGGTCGGGCGAATTGCGGGTGGCGAGGACCCGGGTGCAGCTCGCGCACCGCGAGCAGCTGATCACCACGCAGGACCTGGGCGCGCTGCTCGGGCTGCGCCAGCCCGAAGTGCCGCACGACGGGCAGCCCCTGCTGATCTTGCAGTCCCAGGGCCGCCGCATCGCCCTCGCGGTCGACGAGGTGGTCGGCGACCGCGAACTGGTCATCCGCCCGCTTCCGCCCGAGGTCCGCGACCTGGCGGCCTACCAGGGCGCCGCCACGCTGGCGCGCGGCGAGCTGGTCCTGATCGTCCGCCCCGACTGGCTCTCCGGGTTCGAGAAGCGCGACGTGCTCACCGGGACCCGCCGGGCCCTGGTCGTCGACGACTCGCTCACCGCCCGCGCGCTGCACCGCACCGCGCTGGAGGCCGCCGGCTACGCGGTGCACACCGCCTCCAGCGGGCGGCAGGCGCTGGAGCAGCTGCGCCACTCCTCCTACGACGTGATGGTCTCCGACATCGGCATGGACGAGATGGACGGCTACGAGCTCACCCTCCAGGCCCGCCGCCAGTCCGAGCTGGAGGCGATGCCGATCATCCTCGTCTCCGCGCGCGACTCGGACGCCGACCGGCAGCGCGGGGCCACGTCCGGAGCCGACGGGTTCTTGAGCAAGAAGGATTGCGCCTCGGGGCGCCTGATCGCCGAGGTGCAGGCCGTGATCGGGCGCCGCCAGGGGACCGGATGACCCGCCGCCAGCCCATCCGCATCCTGGTGGCGGACGATTCGCTCACCATGCGCAATGCGCTGATGGCCCTGCTCGCCCAGGAGCAGGACCTGCGCATCGTCGGCGAGGCGCGCGACGGCGTCGAGGCGGTGGAGAAGGCGCGCGAGCTGCGGCCAGACGTGATCACCATGGACGTGAACATGCCCCGGCTCGACGGGTTGGGCGCGACCGCCGCGATCATGGCCGAGTCCCCTGCCCGGGTGCTGATGGTCTGCGCCGTCAGCGAGGACCGGCAGCTGGACCTCTCCTTCCGCGCCATGGCGGCCGGGGCGCTGGAGGTCATCTCCAAGCCCGGCCCGGCCCAGGACGAGCTGCACCGTTTCGGCCGCCGCGTGGCGGAGGCGGTGCGCCTGATGGCCGAGGTGCCGGTGGTGCGCCGGAACAAGGGCGGTCATGGGGCCGCCTTGCGCGCGGGCGGCGGGGGCGTGGGCGCCATCGGCCTGGTCGCCTCGACCGGCGGACCGCCGGCGCTCTCGGTCGTCCTGCGCGGATTGCCGGCCGACCTGTCCGCGCCGGTCTTGATCGCGCAGCACATCGCCGCCGGGTTCACCGCCGGCCTCACCCGCTGGCTCTCGGAGGTGGCGGTCCTCAAGGTCCACGTCGCCCGCGAGGGGGAAGCCGCGCAGCCCGGGCGCGTCTACCTGCCGCCCGACGGCTGCGACCTGGAGCTGGACGAAGCGGGCCGCCTGCGCACTCCGCGCTCGAACGGGCTCCACTGCCCGTCGGCAAACCGATTGCTCTATTCCCTGGCCCGCTCGCTCGGCGCCCGCGCCGTCGGCGTGGTGATGACCGGGATGGGCGACGACGGCGCGCAGGGGCTCCTGGCCATCCGCCATTCCGGCGGCGCGGCCTTCGCCCAGGACGAGGCGAGCAGCGTGGTGTTCGGCATGCCCGCCGCCGCCCGCACCCTGGGCGCCGCCGAAACACTGCTTCCCCTGGAAGACATCGCCCCGATGCTCGCAGGGCTCTGCTCCGCCCGGGGCGCGAATCGAGAGAGGTAACGAAGATGGAGACGAAGATTTCGGGACCAGAGAGAGCGCGCTTTCCGCTGTTGTGGAAGATCTCGCTGCTGGTCGGCATCACTCTGGCCCTGGTCGCCGCGGTGGTCGGGGCCGTGGAGGGCAGCTACTTCGGCAAGGTGCTGGAGAGCGAGGGCCGCGCGCGGGCGAAGGCCATCTCCGCCACCCTGGCGGCCGCCCTGGTGGAGATGCCCGAGTCCGCCATCGCCTCCACCATCCAGTCGGTCAAGAAGGACTCCGAGCTGGCCTACATCGAGGTGGTGGGACCCAACGGCAACATCCTCGCCCACACCTTCGAGGGCAAGGCGCCGGCGCAGGACCCCCGGCAGTTGCGCGAGAGCGAGAAGGTGAGCGAGGTGTTGCTGGACGGCGTGCGGTACGTCGACGTCCCCGCGCCGGTGATGACCGGCGCCCTGGTCCACGTCGGCCTCGACCCGGGCCGCATCGCCGCGCGCCTGCGGGAGGCGCAGATGCGGCTGTTCGGCGTGACCGCGCTGGCCATGGTGCTCGCCATCGGCATCGCCTGGCTCCTGGTGCGGCAGATCATCAGCCCGCTCAAGCGGCTCACCCACCTCACCTCGCGCATCCTGGAAGGCGACCTCACCCAGCGCGTCGACGTGACTTCGAACGACGAGATCGGGGAGCTGGCCGCCGCCTTCGGCGCCATGGTGGAGAAGCTCAAGCAGGTGGTCGGCGCGCTCCAGGACTCGGTCCGCCTGCTCAAGCAGGCCGGCGACGACCTGGGCACCTCCACCTCCGAGCAGAGCGAGACCATCACCCGCCAGGCGACCGCGCTGCAGGAGACGCAGGTCACCGCGCAGGAGATCAAGCAGACCTCGCTGCTCGCGGCGCAGAAGGCGGAGGCGGTGCTCAAGCTCACCGAGAAGGCGGACGAGGTGTCCAACTCGGGCGAGAACGCCATCGAGTCCAGCCTGGGAGGGCTGACCGACATCCGCGCGCAGGTGGACGAGATCGCGCACAAGATCACCCAGCTCTCCGAGCGCACCCAGCAGATCGGAGGCATCACCCAGACGGTGAAGGACCTGGCCGACCAGTCGAACATGCTGGCGCTGAACGCCGCCATCGAGGCAGTCCGCTCGGGCGAGCACGGCAAGGGATTCGCGGTGGTGGCGCGCGAGATCCGCAGCCTCGCCGATCAGTCCATCCAGGCGACCAACCGGGTGCGCGAGATCCTCGAGGACATCTCGGGATCGATCCGCGGGGCGGTGGCGATCACCGAGAAGGGATCGCAGAAGATCGAGGGCGGCCTGCAGCAGGTCCGCGTCTCGGGCGAGAACTTGAAGCAGCTCTCCAACATCGTGAAGGACAACTCGGCCGCGGTGCGGCAGATCGCGGCGGCGGTCTCCCAGCAGAACGCCGGCATCACCCAGATCTTCAGCGCGGTCACCGACCAGACCAAGATGATGGACGAGACCATGCGGCGCCTGGAGACCACCACCGCCGCGGCGGGCGTCCTGAAGGACCTCTCGCAGCGAGTCTCGGACGTGGTGCGCGGGTTCAGGGTGTAGAGTTGCGGACGCGGTTGCGGCCGTCCGCCTTGGCCTGGTAGAGCGCCGCGTCCGCCCGCTGCACCAGCGCGGCGGCCAGCTCCTGCGGCCGCGCCTCGGCGATCCCGATGCTGGCGGTGGCCCGCAGGCGGGAGCCTCCCGGCACCTCGAACTCGTGCGCCTCGACCCGGGCACGCATCCTCTCGGCGACGACGGCCGCCTCCTGGGCCGCGGCCTCCACCAGCACGAAGGCGAATTCCTCCCCGCCGTAGCGGGCCACGATGTCGCTCGACCGCACCGAGGCGATCAGCAGGCTCGCCAGGTGCGCCAGCACCGAGTCCCCGCCTGGATGACCGTGCGTGTCGTTGACGTGCTTGAAGTGGTCGATGTCGAGCAGCCCGAGCGACAGCGGGCTGTTGTAGCGCCGGGCGCGGACCAGCTCCTGGTCCAGCCGCATCTTGAAGTACTTGTGGTTGTAGCAGCGGGTCAGCCCGTCGCGGATGGCCATCTCGCGCAGGACGGAGAGCCGGGAGAGGTGAGAGCGGACCCGCGCCACCAGCTCGGGCGGATCGAAGGGCTTGGCGACGTAGTCGTTGCCGCCCACCTGCAAGCCGCGCACGCGCTCTTCCAGGTCGCCGCGGCGGGTGACGAAGATGATCGGGACCAGCTGCAGCGCGGGATTGGCGCGCACGCGGCGGCAGACGTCGAACCCGTCGATGTCGCCCAGGAGCACGTCGAGGATGATCAGGTCGGGGCTCTCCCGCAGGATCGCCTCGTAGGCGTCGGCGGGCTCGCTGCAGCTGGCGGTGAGGAATCCCGCGGCGCGCAGGACCGCCTCGGTGGAGCGCGCGCTGACCAGGTCGTCGTCGATGACCAGGACCCGCGAAGGCACGTCCTCGAGCGAAACCCGGGTACCGTTCTCCCGCTGTGCCGTGGGAAGGAGGAGGACTCCCAGGGTCGGCGTCCGGGTGTCCAAGACGTCGGCCACGCCGGCCAGCCCCTCGGCGAAGATGCGGGCGGCGATCTTCGAGAGAGGAGCTTTGCGCTCGAGCTCCTGGTCCGCCGCCAGCTCGCAGGCGGCGGCCAGCCGGGCGAGCATGCCGTAGCCCACCGTACCGGCGCTGCCCGCCAAGCGGTGGAAGAAGCCGCGCAGCTCGCGCACCGCGGCGGGGTCCCCTGCGTCGCGTCCCGCCCGGGCCAGCGCGTCGCGGGCGCGGGTCCGCCCCTCGTGCATTTCCCGGAGGAACACGACCTGGAGCTCGCGCGGGTCGAACGGATCGGACATTCCTGTTGAATCCTACCGGCACGACCGGTAGTTCCCCTAGTGCGATGATCGCGGTCGAACGGCTCCGGAAGTCTTACTTCGTCCACCGGCGGAACCCCGGGCTGCGGGCGGCCCTCAAGTCCTTGGTGCACCGCCCCCGCGAAGAGGTCAAAGCGGTCGACGGCGTGAGCTTCCGGGTCGGAGCCGGGGAGCGGGTCGGGTTCCTGGGGCCCAACGGCGCGGGCAAGACGACCACGCTGAAGGTCCTTTCCGGGCTCCTCCATCCCACCTCCGGGCAGGTCTCGGTCGCCAGGCACACCCCGCAGGACCGCTCGCCGGACTTCCTCCGGCAGATCACGCTGGTCATGGGCCAGAAGCAGCAGCTGCTCTGGGACCTGCCGCCCAGCGAGACCTTCTTGCTCAACCGGGCCATCTACGACATCCCGCGCCCTCGCTACGACGAGACGGTGGCCGAGCTGACCGAGCTCTTGGGCCTGCGGGGCCTCCTCGACAAGCCCACCCGGCAGCTCTCCCTGGGCGAGCGGATGAAGTGCGAGCTGGCGGTGGCGCTCCTGCACCGGCCGCAGGTGCTCTTCCTCGACGAGCCCACCATCGGGCTCGACGTCACCATGCAGGCGGCGGTGCGCGGGTTCGTGCGGGCCTACAACGAGCGTTTCGGCGCGACCGTGCTCCTCACCAGCCACTACATGGACGACGTGGCTGCCCTGTGCCCGCGCGTCCTGGTGATCGACCACGGCCACCTCATCTACGACGGATCCCTCGACGAGCTGGTGCGGCGCGTGCGGCCCGACAAGCGGGTGCTCCTCAAGCTGTCCCGGCCGGTGGAGGCGCGCGATCTTTCGAAGCTCGGCAGCATCGTCTCGCACACCGACGCCCAGGCGGTGCTGCAGGTGTCGCAGTCCGAGCTGCAGGGCGCGGTGCAGCGCGCCCTGGCGCAGCTGCCGGTGGTGGATCTGACAGTCGAAGACCCGCCTCTGGAGGAAGTGATGCGGGAGCTGTTCGAGCGCGGCGTGTCCGAGGGCGCGGCATGAGCTTGCGCGCGGCGGCCAGGGCGTATCCGGCGCTCCTGCGAACGGGTTTCGCCGCCGCGGTCGCCTACCGGGCCGAGTTCGTCATCTGGATGTTCAGCACCAACATGCCGCTCATCATGCTGGCGCTGTGGGCAGCAGTCGCCCGCAGCGGGCCGGTGGGCGCGTACACGCAGCGCGGGTTCGCCGCCTACTACCTGTCCACGCTGCTCGTGCGTCTCTTGACCGGCTCCTGGGTGGTCTGGGAGCTGACGATGGAGATCCGCCAGGGCGACCTGGCGATGCGGCTCCTGCGGCCGCTCCACCCGCTCATCGCGTACAGCGCCGAGAACCTGGCCGCGGTGCCGCTCCGCGGGATCGTCGCCATCCCGGTGGTCTCCATTCTCCTCTGGACCGCGCGCGGGCAGCTCGGGCACGACCCGATCCTCTGGCTCTTGCTGATGCCGGCCCTCTTGGGAGCCTGGCTCTTGACGTTCCTGGTCATGGCGCTCATCGGCACGCTGGCGCTGTACCTGGAGAGCGCGACCAGCCTCTTCGAGGCCTGGCTGGGCATATCGGCGGTGCTCTCGGGCTACCTGGTCCCGCTGGATCTCTTTCCCCAGGCCGTGCAGCGCATCGCACTGGTCTTGCCGTTCCGTTTCCTGCTCTCGTTCCCGGTCGAGCTGATGCTGGGCAAGCACGGCCGGGGTGAAGCGCTCGCCCTGCTCGGCGGGCAGTGGCTCTACGTCGCCTTTGCACTGCTCGCCACCAATCTGGTCTGGCGTGCGGGGCTGCGGCGCTTTTCGGCCTACGGCGGATGAGGCGGGCTCTCTCCATCGTCCGGGCGCAGCTGCGCGCATCGATCGCGCTGGCGCTGCAGTACCGCCTGGAGTTCCTGGTCGAGGGCGGGCTGGCGATCCTCTGGATGGCGGTCACGCTGGTGCCCGTCCTGGTCGTGTTCGGCACCCGGCACGCGGTGGAGGGGTGGACCTTCCCCGAGATGCTGCTCGTGTTGGGTTGGTTCGTGGCCCTCAAGGGCGTCCTGGAGGGTGCGGTGAGCCCCAGCCTGACGTCGGTGATCGAGCACGTGCGCAAGGGCACGCTCGACTTCGTGCTGCTCAAGCCGGCCGACGCGCAGCTCCTGGTGTCGGTCGCCAAGCTGGAGCCTTGGCGGGTGGTGGACCTGGTCGGCGCCGGTCTGATCTTCGCCTACGCGTTCGGCAAGCTGGGGCGCACGCCGACCGCGGGCGAAGTGCTGGCGGCGGGCGTCATGCTGCTGGGCGCCCTGCTCGTCCTGTACTCGATCTCGATCCTGGTGGTGTCGATCGCCTTCTTCGCGGTGCGGGTCGACAACCTGCTCTACCTGTTCCAGAGCGTGTTCGACGTCGCGCGCTGGCCGAGCACCATCTTCCGCGGGTTCCTCGCCGTGCTCTTCACGTACGTGCTCCCGCTCGCATTGATGACGACCTACCCCGCGCTGGCGCTCCTGGGGAAGCTGCAAATGGGAACCGCGCTGGGCGGGCTGGCGGGCACGGTCGCCTTCGCCGCATTCGCGCGGCTGGTGTGGAGCAGGTCGATCCGGAAGTACACGTCCGCCAGCTCGTGAACCGCGGGCGCTACCCACCACTTCCCGGTCGCCGCGGGAAGCTCTTGATGCGCAGCCCTTTGTCGTTCTTCGGGCCGCAGCCGAAACGGCGGTTGTCGGGCGCGTACCTGTCCTGCAAGCTCAGCTCGCTCATGAGTCACTTCTACCGCGGCCGGCCCGCCCCGTGCGCAAGCTGATGCGCGAGCCGCTGCCCATCGATGAAGCGCTGCCGGAGGTCCTGGCGCGGCTGCGCGAAGGCCCGGCCCTGGTGCTGGAAGCGCCGGCGGGTGCCGGCAAGACGACGCGCGTCCCGCCCGCGCTGCTCTCCGTGGTGCCCGGCGAAGTGGTGGTGCTCGAGCCGCGCAGGCTGGCGGCCCGCACGGCGGCCCGGCGAGTCGCGCAGGAGCTGGGCGAGCGCGCCGGGGAGAGCGTCGGGTACCAGGTCCGGTTCGAGGATGCGACGGGCCCGCGGACCAGGCTGCGCTACGTCACCGAGGGAGTGCTCACGCGCCGCTTGCTCGGAGAGCCCGCGTTGCCGGGCGTGTCTGCCGTAGTGCTCGACGAGTTCCACGAACGCCACCTGCAGGGGGACGTGGCGCTGGCGCTGCTCCTGCATCTGCAGCGGGGGGCGCGGCCGGATCTGAAGCTGCTCGTCATGTCGGCAACCCTGGACGCCGGGCCGATCGCCGAGCACCTGGGCTGTCCCGTCGTACGCAGCGAAGGGCGCCGATTCGAGGTGACCGTCGAGTATGCGGAGCGCGCGGACTCGCGGCGCCTGTCCGATCAGGTCGCGGCGGCAGTGCGCAGGCTGACGGTGCCTCGGACCAGTGGCGACGTGCTCGTCTTCCTCCCAGGCGCGGTGGAGATCCGGCAGTCGGGCGAAGCCGTCGCGGAGCTCGCCGCGCACCGGGACCTGCTCGTGCTTCCCCTGCACGGCGACCTTCCCGCGGAGGAACAGGACCGCGCGCTCGCCCCGGCCGCCCGGAGGAAAATCATCCTCTCGACCAACGTGGCCGAGACCAGCGTGACGGTCCCCGGAGTCACCGCGGTGGTGGACAGCGGGCTGGCGCGCATCGCCGCGCACTCGCCGTGGTCGGGGCTGCCCAGCCTGCAGGTGGCGAAGATCAGCCGCGCCTCCGCGGCGCAGAGGGCCGGGCGCGCCGGGCGAACGGCTCCCGGACGGGCACTCCGCCTCTACACCCGCGCCGACCACGACGGCCGGCCCGAGCATCTGTCGCCGGAGGTGCGCAGGGTCGACCTGGCGGAGATGGTGCTGGAGCTGCGCGCGGCGGGGCACGATCCGGCGCGACTGCCGTGGCTCGAGTCGCCGTCGCCGGCGGGGCTGGAGGCAGCCTTCGCGCTGCTCCGGCGCCTCGGGGCCCTGGATGCGGCGGGGGCCGCGACCGACCTGGGCCGGCGCTGTGCCCGGTTCCCGCTCCACCCGCGCCTCTCCCGGATGGTCCTGGAAGCGGCCTCCCGCGGAGCGGGCAGCGAGGGTGCCGCGGCGGCGGCAGCGCTCGGCGATCCGCGCGGGCTGCGCGATCGCCGGCCGGCTTCGCCGACCGCCAGCTCCGACCTGATCGACCTGGAGGCTCCCGAGCGGGCGCGGGCGCAGATCGAGCGGATCCTGGGCAGCTCGCGGCGGGAGCCGGATCGGGACAAGCGGGAGGAGGCCCTGCGCATCGCCGTGCTCGCCGGGTTCCCGGACCGGGTCGCCAAGCGGCGTGGTCCGGGCAGCAGCGAGGTTCTCCTCGCCTCGGGCGGATCGGCCACGATGTCCCCCGCCTCCGCGGTCCGCGACGCACAGCTCCTGGTCGCCGTGGACGTGGAGGAGCGCCGCGGGCAGGGCCGGCTCTTGCGGCTCGCCAGCGCCATGGAGCCGGAGTGGCTGCTCGACCTGTTCCCGAGCGAGCTGCGCGAGTCCACCGAGGTGGTCTGGGACGCGGAGCGCGGCCGCGCGTCGGTGGTCTCCCGGCTGACGTACGATGCGCTGGTGCTCGAGGAGGGTCGCCGCCCTCCCAGAGAGGCCGAGCGCGGCGCCGCTGAGACGCTGCTTGCGGAGCACCTCAGGGCGGAGGATCTCCTCGCCCCGGAGGCGCTGCGGTCGCTGCGGGCGCGCGTGGAGCTGATCGCGACGCACCGTCCCGAGGCGGGAGTGCGCGCCTTGACCGATGCAGACGTGACGGACGCCCTGCGCGAGCTCTGCCGCGGACGGACCTCCCTGGAGGAGATGCGGGGCGCCGATCTCGCCGCCGCGCTGGTGGAGCGCCTCGGCCCCGGAGCAGCTCGCGCGCTGGCGACGCTCGCGCCGGAGCAAGTCCAGCTGCCCAGCGGGCGCAAGCTGCGCATCGAATACGAACCGGGCCAGCCGCCGGCGGCGCGATCGCGCCTGCAGGATTTCTTTGGCATGCGCGCCGGCCCCCGCATCGCCGGCGGCACCGTGCCGGTCGTGCTGCATCTCCTCGCCCCGAACGGCCGCGCCCAGCAGGTCACCTCGGACCTGGCCGGCTTCTGGGAGCGCCACTACCCGGCCGTGCGCCGCGAGCTGATGCGCAAGTACCCGCGGCATGCCTGGCCGGAGAACGGCGCGACCGCGACACCCCCCGCGCCCCGACGCTGAGCACCGACCTCGACCCCGACCCGGGTCAGTGGATCGCCGCACGCAGCGGCAGCTCCTCGATCAGCCGTGCCTCCACGGCTGCCAGCTCGGACGCGCGGTGCCGGGCGTCGCCGGGCGACGCCTTCAGCGCCAGCTTCCAGAAGAGCTCGCCGTGGCCGGCCTCGGCGTCCGACAGCCGGGCATAGAAAGCGCGCAGCTCCGGGTCGTGCAGGTGCTTCGAGAGGAGAAGCAGCCGCTCCCGGCTGCGCAGCTCGATCAGGGACGAGACCAGGAGCCTGTCGAGGAGCCGCTCGGCCATCGGTTGTCGGACGTGCTTCTGGAGCGACTGCGCGTAGGGGTCGCCGGGATCGCGCCCGAGCCGGAGCCCGCGCTTCTCCACCAGTTGCAGGACCTGGGCGAGATGCCCGGCCTCCTCTCGGGCCAGCCGGGCCATCGCGCGGGCCAGCCCCGGGACGTCGGGAAAGGCGGCTACCATCGACAGGGCCTGCGCCGCCGCCTTCTTCTCGCAGTGGGCGTGGTCGACCAGCACCTCGTCGAAGCGCTCCACGGCCAGGCGCACCCAGGAAGCGGGAGTGGCTGCAAGAAGGTCCACGGCGGCGCTTCTTTCGCATGCGAAGCGGCGGCCGGCAAGGCGAAGCGATACCCTACGGGCATGCGGATCGGCGTCATCTCCGACACGCACGGCCTCCTCCGCCCGGAGGCCCTCGCCGCGTTGCGCGGCGCCGACCACCTCCTGCACGCCGGCGACATCGGAGGCGAGGACGTGCTGGCGGGGCTGCGCGCCCTGGCCCCTTTGACCGCGGTAGCGGGCAACATCGACGGCTTCCGGTGCGGAGACGCGCGCGAGACCGCCCGCGTGGTGCTCGGTGGGGTCCGCTTCTACCTGACGCACATCCTCGACCGGCCGCACCGGCCGCGACCGGAGGTGGAGGAGGCGCTGCGCCGCGAGGGCGCCGACGTGGTCGTGTTCGGCCACAGCCACCTCCCACATGACGAAGTCCTTTCGGGAGTGCGCTTCTTCAACCCCGCCAGCGCCGGACCGCGGCGGTTCGACTACCCGGTTTCGGTCGGAATGCTGGAGCTGAGCGGCGGGCGCGTGCTCCGCTCCCGGTTCATCCCGCTCGACGCGCGCAGCGAGGCCGCGCTCGAGCGCCACATGAACCAGCTGAGCGCCAGCTGATCAGGCCGTCCCAGGGACCGGAGGGCGGCTCCCGACGTGGGCCGCCGCCACCTGGGCCGCCTCCTCCAGGGTCGCGCAGAATTGCACGCGCCCTGGCTCCTCCAAGACGCCCGCCTTCCTCAGGACGCCTTCGGGCTGCGGGCGCACCCCGGTGACCAGGGTCAAGACGCCCTGCTGGCGCAACCTCAGGAGGGCGCTCTCCAGCGCGACCAGCCCGGTGATGTCCATGGCCGGCACGGCGGACATGTTCAGGATCAAGACGCGCATCCGGGCGCCGATCGCCTTGAAGGCGTCCATCGCCATCTCCGCCGCGCCGAAGAACAACGGCCCGTTCACCTCGTACAGCACGGTCAGCTTGGGCAGCTTGACCTTGAGGTGCGGGTGCCCTTCCTCGACCAGCTGGCGACTTCCGCCATGCGCCGCATGAAAAGGAACGCGGCCAGCACCATGCCGGCGGTCACCGCGATCACCATGTCGAAGACCACGGTGAGGAAGTAGCAGGTGAGCAGCACCGCCACGTCGCTCTTCGGGGCGACGCGGACCATGTGGAAGAAGTGCTTCGCCTCGGACATGTTCCAGGCGACCAGGAGCAAGAGCGCCGCCAGCGAGGCCATCGGCAGGTAGGAGATGACCGGCGCGAGCGCCGGCACCGCCGCCAGCACCACCACCGCGTGCACGATGGTGGCGATGGGCGAGCGGCTCCCGTAGCGGATGCCGGTCGCGGTGCGCGCGATGGCGCCGGTGGCGGCGATGCCTCCGAAGAACGGGCAGACGACGTTCCCGACGCCGAGCGCCAGAAGCTCCGCGTCCGGGTCGTGCTTGGTGCCGGCCATGCCGTCGGCGACCACCGCCGAGAGGAGCGACTCGATGGCTCCGAGCACCGCGATGGCCAGCGCCGACGGAAGCAATGGCGAGCGCCATCGACAAGGGCAGCGCGACCACGCCGACGACGAGGCCGGCGAGCACGTCGGAACGCAAATCGCGCGCGCCGTAACCCTCGGCGAAGGCGGAGCGCAGGCCGGTGAACGGGAGCGCCCGGAGCTTGGGCGCGGAGGTGGCGGGAGCGCAGCGGTGGGTCATGCGGAGAGGAGGAGGTGCAGCTCGCCGGCGTGCGCGCCGGACTGGAAGGAGGGAATGGTGGCACCGACCGCCTGCAAGCAGGAGGACGCGTCGAATCGGGCCAGGGCGTCCGCGGGCCGAAGCCCGCGCCGCTCGGCCTCGTCCCATGTGGTGCCGTCCACCGCCGCGCCTGCGGCCGCGGTGGGACCGTCGCGCCCGTCGGTGCCGGCGGCGAGGAAGCCGGCGCGCCGGCCGCGCAGGGAGCGCGCCATCAGGAGGGCGAGGTGCTGCGCGCGCCCTCCCGGAGGGGCGTCCTTGGGGACAGTCAGCTCGGGCTCGCCCGAGGCGGCGAACAGGCCGGGCCCGGCGGCGCGCTCGTACTGCTCGGGAAGCCTCGCGACCGGACCACGCACCAGAGGGCCCACCCGCGCCGGAGAACGCCAGAGGCGGGCCGCCTGCTCCGCCGGCGCATGCATGTCGCAAAGCACGACGTGCTCGACGAAGTCGGCCGGGTCGCCCGGCTTCAGCGTCTCCTGCGCGGGACTTCCCTCGAGGAGCCGCGCGGCCCGGGGCGGCAGCGCGACCGCCCTGCGCCGCACGATCTCGCGCGCGTCGGCGAAGGTGGTGGCGTCAGCCGCGAACGGACCGCTCGACACCGCGGCCGGGCCCCCCTGGGGCACGTCGACCAGGACCAGGGCCCGCGCCCGCCGCACTCCGCAGGAGTAGAGGGCGCGGGCGAGGCCCCCGCCCTTGAGCCGCGACAGGTGGGCGCGCACGCTGTTCATCTCCTCGATGGGCGCGCCGCTGCGGACGAGCGCGTCGTTGACCGCGCGCACCTCGTCCAGGGTGAGCGGCGCGCGCGGCGCCTCGGCCAGCGCGGAGCCGCCGCCGCAGACCAGGAGGAGCGCGGCGTCCCGGGGACCCAGCGACGTCGCCGCGAAAAGCAGCGCTTCCCCCGCCTGGAGCGACCCCTCGTCCGGGAGGGGATGTCCGCCCTCGATCAGCGGACCTCCGCCGGCGCCTTTCGGCACCGCGAATGCGAGCGGCTTCAGCGCCTCGCCCAGCGCGGCGCGCGCGCCCGCCAGCATCTCCGCGGCCGCCTTGCCCAGCCCCAACGCCGCCAGCCGGCCTCCCGGAGCCGGCTGCGGGACCTGCCCCGCGGCGCAGGCCTCCCGCACCAGCCGCTCCGCCGAGAGCGCCTCGACGACGGCCCGGAACAGGGTGATCAACTCGGCCCGAAGGTCCACCGCCGCTACCCTACACTGCCGGGCAGCCAGGACAGCGAGATTTGCCGCCGTCGATTCGCGAACCCGCGTCCGAGGAAAAACGACCGTCGGTCTAGGTGCTTTTCAGAGGGAGCTAATGCTGTGCTAGTGCGAAGTAGCGCAGGCCCGGGCGTCCTCCCGGGTCGCCGGTGCCGAAGCTCGACTTGTTCCGGGACGGGCCGCAGTGCGTCAAGACGCAGCTCCCCCTTCGTGGAGGCGCCGAAAGCCGGATCGAAGAGCGTGCTGGCGCCGGCAGAGCGGGCGACTCAATCCGCCAACGCGAACAGATCGGGCAAGAGCTCGCCGGCCTTGCCCAGGCGGCATTCGTCGAAGGCATGGGCGTTCTCGGGGCGCTCGAGGCCGACGTAGACGGTCCGGGCGAACCGGCCGGTGCGCGTGCTGGGGAAGTTCCGCACATGCGACACCAGGCCCGCGGCCGGATACACCGCGCCGGAGCTGCCGACGGTGACGAAGAGGTCGCAGCTCGCCACGGCAGCCCCGATCTCGTCCATGCCCTTGGGGATCTCGCCGAACCACACCACGTCGGGACGGAGCAGCGCGCCGCATTCGCAGCGCGGCAGCGCCTCCAGGTAGGCCCGCTCGTCGGCGAAAGAGGGCCGCTCGCACCCCGAGCAGCAGGTGCGCAGGAGCTCGCCGTGCATGTGCAGGACGCCGCGGGAGCCGGCCCGCTCGTGGAGGGGGTCGACGTTCTGCGTGCAAACGAAGAGATCCTCGCCGAGGAAGCCACCCAGGCGGGCCAGCGCGTGATGCGCGGGGTTCGGGGCGACCTGGGCGGCCTGCAGCCTTCGGTCCGAGTAGAAGCGCCAGACCAGCGAGGGATCCTTCCGGAACCCTTCCGGGGTGGCCACGTCCTCCACCTGGTGCTGCTCCCACAGGCCACCGGCGTCGCGGAAGGTGCGGATGCCGCTCTCCGCGCTGATGCCCGCGCCGGTGAGCACGAACACACGGGTGCCCTTGCGAACCGGGATCGGCGAGAAGGCGGTGCCCGGGGCCACCCTGGGGAGCGGGATCATTGCCGACATGGTGTTCCGGCAGTCGGGGTTGCGCAAGGCGGCGAGGGCTGCAAGATCCTGTTCCCATGCTCGTCCAGGGCCTGCGCCGGGAGCTGTCCCGGCGGTTCTACATCCGCAGCCGCACCGCGCGGACGGCGGCGCTGCGCATCGCGTACGTTGCCTACGCCTCGACGCTCAACGGGTGGCAGACGCGGCGCCCCGAGCCGGAGGCGGCCGCGTCGCTGCGCCGGCGCATCGAGCAGCTCTTCGACGAGGACTGGCAGGACGCCGACGCGGGACTGTACCCGCGAGAGCTGATCGAGGCGCTGCCCTGGCGCGAGTACGCGCTGGCGGCGCCCAAGCTGCTCGCCGACCTGCCCCGGACCCGGGAGCGCATCCGCAACCAGCGCCACGACGAGCTGCCAGAAGACCTCGCCCCGCGGTACCCCCCCTACTACACGCGTAACTTCCATTACCAGACGGACGGTTACCTGGGTCACACCAGCGCGGAGCTTTACGACCTGCAGGTCGAGCTGCTCTTCGGGGGCACGGCGGACGCGATGCGCCGCCGGCTCATCCCGCCGGTGGTCCGCTTCGCCCGCGACCAGGGATTGGCTGGCCCTTCGGCGGCCCGGCCGCTCAAGCTTCTCGACGTCGCGTGCGGGACGGGGCACCTCCTGCGCATGCTCGGCGCGGCGCTGGCGGGCGCCCGACTCTTCGGGGTGGATCTCTCGCCCCACTATCTCGCCTGGGCGCGCGAGAAGCTGCCGCGCGAGCTGGACGTGAGCCTCGTCTGCGAGAA
>DATFTN010000232.1:0-21799 GCA_035261845.1 Myxococcales bacterium
GGGGGAGGTCGAGGGGGAGGTCGAGGTCGAGGGAGAGGGAGAGGGAGAGGGTTCGTCGCCAGGTACCGGCGTCCAGATCGGTCGGACCGCGGGGACCGCGAAGCGGTCGGTCGGCGCTGTCTCGGGCAGATCCGGTGCGGCGTCTTGCCAGGCGATGCCGGCTTGGCTGCCGGCGGGCTGGCCGGCGAGCTGCACTGCTGGAGGCGGGGGATCGGAATCGATCGAGAAGGCCGGGCCGGGCTCGCGCGGGTTGAGCGCGAAGCAGCGCAGGCAGCGGTCGGCGAGCGGCGGCAGGGGGTGCGAGCAGCGCTGGCAGAGCATGTGGCGAAACCTACGGTGGACGCGGGTCGGGTCAACAATTCTGCCGTCTTGTGGCAGCCGTCCCGAAGCGTTATTCACCCGCGCGCGCCACGGAGGCGTAACGAATGGCCACCCGCATGGAGAAGGACACCTTCGGCACGATCGAGGTCCCGGCCGACCGGCTGTGGGGCGCCCAGACGCAGCGGTCGCTGACCAACTTCAAGATCGGCACCGAGAAGATGCCGGCGCCGCTGATCAAGGCGCTGGCCCAGGTGAAGCGGGCAGCGGCGCAAGTGAACCTCGAGCTGAATGCGCTGGACCCGAAGAGGGCGAAGGCGATCATCGAGGCCGCCGACGAGGTCATCGCCGGCAAGCACGACGGCGAATTCCCTCTGGCCGTGTGGCAGACCGGCAGCGGGACGCAGACCAACATGAACATGAACGAAGTGCTCGCCAACCGGGCCAGCGAGATCCTGGGCGGTCCGCGCGGCGAGGGGCGCCTCGTCCATCCCAACGACGACGTGAACAAGGGCCAGTCGTCGAACGACGTCTTCCCCACCGCCATGCACGTGGCGGCGGTGCCCGCCATCGTCGATCAGCTGATTCCCTCCGTCCGCCTGCTGCGCGACACGCTCGCCCGCAAGGGCGAGCAGTTCCGCGACGTGGTCAAGATCGGCCGCACCCACTTGCAGGACGCCACCCCGCTCACGCTGGGCCAGGAGATCTCCGGCTGGGTGACGCAGCTCGACCACGGGATCCGCCACGTCGAGAGCGCCCTCCCTCACCTGCGGGAGCTGGCGCTGGGCGGAACCGCCGTCGGCACCGGGCTCAACACGCACCCGGAGTTCGGGGACCGCGTGGCCAAGGAGCTGTCGAGGCTCACCGGGCACCCGTTCACCAGCGCGCCCAACAAGTTCGAGGCGCTCGCCTCGCACGACGCGCTGGTGTTCGGGCACGGAGGCCTCAAGACGCTGGCCGCCTCGCTGATGAAGATCGCCAACGACGTCCGCTGGCTCGCGTCGGGTCCGCGCTGCGGCATCGGCGAGCTGCGCATCCCGGAGAACGAGCCGGGCAGCTCGATCATGCCCGGCAAGGTGAACCCCACCCAGAGCGAGGCCCTCACGATGGTCTGCTGCCAGGTGTTCGGCAACGACGTGGCGGTCAACTTCGGCGGTGCGTCGGGGAACTTCGAGCTGAACGTGTTCAAGCCGCTGGTGATCAACGCCTTCCTGCAGTCGGCGCGCCTTCTCGCCGACGCGTCCCGCAGCTTCAACGACAACTGCGCCGCGGGCATCGAACCGGATCGCGCGCGCATCGAAAAGCTCTTGCGCGAATCGCTGATGCTGGTCACCGCGCTGAACCCGCACATCGGCTACGACAAGGCGGCGCAGATCGCCAAGAAGGCGCACAAGGAAGGGACCACCCTGCGCGAGGCGGCGGTCAAGCTGGGGTTCGTCACCGGCGAGCAGTTCGATCAGTGGGTGCGGCCCGAGGACATGACCGGTCCGAAAGCGAAGTGACCCTCAAGGTCACCACCTGGAACGTGAACGGAATCCGCGCCCGGGCGGGCGAAGTGCTCGAGTGGGTCCGCCGCGAGGAGCCCGACGTCCTGTGCCTTCAAGAAATCAAGGCGGCGCCCGACAAGGTCCCGACGGAGATCTGCTCGCTGGCCGGCTACTGGTGCTACTGGCACGGGCACAAAGGGTACTCGGGCGTCGGGCTGCACCTGCGGCGCGACGCCTTTCCCGAGAAGCCCGGGTTCGAGCACCCGGACTTCGATCACGAGACCCGCATCGTCACCGCCCGCGCCGGACCGCTGCTCTTCGCCTCCACGTACGTCCCCAACGGTGGCAAGGACTACCCCGCCAAGGTCCGCTTCCTGGAGGCGATGGATCGCTGGGCGGCTGCGGAGCGCGCGGCCGGGAGCAGGCTGGTCCTGTGCGGCGATCTCAACGTCGCCCGCGAGCCGCGCGACGTGCATCCCAAGCTGCGCAACCCGGAGCAGGTCGGGCAGACGCCCGCCGAGCAGGCCATGCTGGAGAAGATCATCCGGCACGGGCTCACCGATCTGTCCCGCAAGTTCCATCCCGACGACGACCGGCTCTTCACCTGGTGGGCGCCCTGGCGCCAGATGCGCGAGCGCGACATCGGGTGGCGCCTGGACTACGTGCTGGCCGGCGAGGCGTTGGCGGAAAAGGCCGTCTCCTGCGAACGGGTGCGCGAGTTCGGGACCAGCGACCACGCGCCGGTCACCGCCGTCTTCGACGTGCCGATCGAGCGCGCGCCGGTTCCGGACGAGCCGCCGCCCGTTCCTTCCGGCCAGCTGCCCTTGCTTTGATCACGGGTTGAGCAGCTGCACCGACCAGGGCGCGCCCGGCTTCTCCCGGGTGTACAGCTCGCGCTCGTGCAGTCGGTTCGGACGGCTTCTCCAGAACTCGATCGACAGGGGCCTCACGCGCAGGCCGGACCAGTGCGGGGGCCGGGGGACCGGCATCCCCTCGAATTTCTCCGTCGCCTCGGCCAGCTTCGCTTCCAACTCGCCGCGCGAGGCGAGCGGGCGGCTCTGGGCGGACGCCCAGGCGCCCAGCTGGCTGCCGCGCGCCCGGGTGGCGAAGTACGCGTCGGCCTCCTCGTCGCTGACGCGCTCCGCGCGCCCCTCGAAACGGACCTGCGACTCGAGCGGGCCCCACCAGAAGACCAGCGCTACGTCCGGCCGCGCCAGCGCCTCGCGGCCCTTGCGCGAATCCAGGTTGGTATAGAAGACGAGCCCATCCTCGTCCGCGTCCTTGAGCAGCACCAGGCGCGCCGAGGGCCGCCCACTGGCGTCCACCGTGGCGAGCGTCATCGCGGTCGGCTCGACGATCTGCTTGTTCGCCCTGGCCTTTTCGAGCAAGGCGAGGAACCGCTGCAGGGGATCGTCCGGCGCGGGACGGCGGATGTCCATGGCGGCGGATGTGTATCCCACGTGCTATGCAGCCGCCATGGATCGCTGGCTCGCGCGACTGGAGCGCCGGTTCGGCCGGTACGCGCCTTCGAACCTGACCTTCTGGATCGTCGCCCTGCAGGGCTTCACCTTCGCCCTCCTGTTCGTGAAGCCCGACTCGCTCCAACTGCTGATCCTCGATCCTTCGGCGGTGGCTCGGGGCGAGGTGTGGAGGCTCGTCACCTTCCTGTTCCTGCCTTGGGGAGCGGTGAACGGGCCGTGGGCGATCTTCACCATCTTCGCGCTGCTGTTCCTGTATACGATCGGCACTTCGTTGGAAGCGGAGTGGGGCTCGTTCCGCTTCGACCTCTACTACTTGATCGGCGCTCTCGGGACGATCGCCAGCTCGCTCTTGATCGGCCCGGTCTCCAACGCCTACTTGAACCTTTCGCTACTCCTCGCTTTCGCCACCATCTTCCCCGAGTACGAGATCCTGCTGCTCATCCTGCCCCTCAAGGTGAAGTGGCTCGGCCTCCTGTCGGGCGCGCTGCTCGCCTGGTCGTTCGTGACCGGTCCGGCGCGGATCAAGGCAGGCATCGTGGCGGCCATGCTGAATTACCTGCTCTTCTTCGGGCGCCCGCTGTTCGAACGATTGCGCGGACGCGCTGCCCAGGGAGCGCGCAAGCGGCGCCTGGCCGGATTCACGCCCGCTCCGCCTCGCAAGCCCCGCGTCTGCGCGAAGTGCGGGCGCAGCGAGAAGGACGACCCCAGCCTCGAGTTCCGCGTCTGCGACTGCCAGGAGAAGTGCCACGGCCGCCTGACCGACTACTGCCTGGAGCACGCCCGAGCTCACTGAGCCCAGCGCTCGCGTACGTTTGACCGCTCTGCCGGCGACCCCACGCGCGAGACGTGACGCAGCGCGTCCCGTCCCGGGACGGGACGCGGCGCGTCAACGGAGTGGCCGCCAACTGCGCAATTGTCTGTTACAGAGCCACCGTCGCACTCACTTGAGCCAACGTCACTGCCGCTGCCTTCGACAAGCTCTCCCTGAAAAGCAAGGGAGACTCACCGGCGTTCGTCCTCCGACGCGGAATGCGCATTCGCGGTCGATGGAATCGAACGTCGAGATCAGCTCGGTCAGCCCAGGTCTCCGGCGAGGTGCTGGAGGATCGCCAGCGCGGCGAGGCCGGCGGTCTCCGTGCGGAGGACGCGGCGGCCCAGCGAAACCGGCGTGAAGCCGGCCTCGGCGGCTTGCGCACGTTCGGCGGGGGTGAACCCGCCCTCGGGACCGATGGCGAGCAGCAGGCGGGAGGCTCCGCGCGCGGCCTGCGCGAGCCGCACCTCACGCTCCTCGGGATCGAGGAGCAAGCCGCGGCGGCCCGGATCGGCGCGGAGCAGTCCGGCCAGCTCCGCGAGCGTACAAGGAGCGTCCACGGCCGGCACGTCGCTCCGGCCCGATTGGCGGGCGGCTTCCTGGGCGATCCGGCGCAGCCGGCTGGTGCGCCGCCCTGCGCGCTCGTCATCGAGTCGCACCGCCGAACGCTCCACCGCGAGCGGCAGGATCCGGGTAGCACCGAGCTCGGTCGCTTTCTGCACGACCAGATCCAGCTTCTCGCCCTTGGCGAGGGCCTGCGCCAGCCACACGTCGGCCCCGCCTGGCTCGGACGCTTTGCGCGCGCCCAGCCGCAGCACGCCCGCGAGCTCGATGCGCGCTGCCCAGCTCGATCCCCTTCCGTCGAAGACCTCGACTTCGGCGCCCGGCCCGAGGCGCAACACGAGCTCCAGATGGCGCGACTGCGACGGATCCAGCCGCACCAACTCCGCGATCTGCTCCGGCGGCACGAACACGCGGTGCACGCTACCCTCGAGAGAGCTCGACGCGGACCCAACCGTCCCGCTCGGTCCGGCCCGCGGGCAGAAGACGTTGCGCCACGTATGCCGCCTCAGCCTCGGTAGCCTGGCTCGAAAGAAGCCCCGAGAGGACGAGCCTGCCACGCGGCGCGACTTTGCGGGCGATCGAGGGAGCGAGCTCCACCAACGTATTGAGCAGGATGTTCGCCACCACGATGGCGTACGGCGCTCCCGGCAGCGCGTCCGGATCGGCGAGCGCCCACGCGATGCGCCCAGGGGGAATGCCGTTCAGCTCCGCACCGCGCCGCGCGGCAGCCAGGGCGACGGGATCGTTGTCGGTCCCGCAGACCCGGCCCGCGCCGAGCTTCACCGCGAGCAGCGCGATCACGCCGCTGCCGGTGCCGACGTCGAGCAGGTCCGCCCCGGGGCGCTCCGCCAGTAGCTGGTCGACTCGCTCGAGGCACAGCGCGGTGGTCGGATGGCTCCCGGTGCCGAACGCCATGCCCGGGTCGATCAGCACGCGCGCCTCGCCGGCCGCGGCCGGCGGGTCCTCCCACGGGGGCTGCACCCAGGATCTGGGCCCGACCCGGAGCGGGCGGTGGTGCTTGCGCCACGCGACGCTCCAGTCCTCCTCCCCCACCTCGACCGGCGACTCCGGCCGTCCCAGGTCGCGGGCGGAATCGGCCGCCGCTTGGAGCCGGTCGAAGTGGGCGATGCACCGTCCCGCGCCGGGCGGCAGGGGCGGCGTGCCCGGCATCAGCTGCTGCTCGGGCTCCTGCAGCTCCACTCCCAGTGCGCCGTGCTCGAACAGCCGCGCCGCGAGCACCTCCAGCTCGCGGGCGGGCGCGGTGAGCACCAGCGCCCAGCTCACGCCAGCTCCGGCGGAACCGCTCCCTCGGGCGCGACCAGCGCCAGCACTTCGGCCCGCGGATCCAGCACCCGCTGCGCGGCGGCCAGGACGTCCGCCGCTCCCACGGCGGCGATGCGCTCCGCATACCGCGAGGAGGCGTCCGCGCCCAGGCCATAGCACTCGTCGAAGGCATAGATCGCCGCGCGGGCGGAGTTGCGCTGCAGCCCGATGGCGTGGGTTCCGATCAGATGCGAGCGGGCCCGATCGAGCTCGGCGGCTCCCGGCGGCGACTCGCGGCAACCGAGCAGCTCGGCCCGGATTCCCTGCAGGGCCTCGGTCAGCTTCGCCGGCCCGCAGCCGATGTAGACCGCGAAGTACCCGGGATCGACGCCTTCGACGGAGAAGCTGGTGACGCTATAGGCGAGGCTGCGTTTGTCGCGGAGCTCGAGGAACAGCCGCCCTCCCTGTCCGGCCAGGATCGCGCTCAGCACCTCCAGCTCCCAGCGCAACGGATCGCTGAGCCGCGCCCCGGGGAACCCGATGACCAGGTGCGCCTGTGCCTTGTCCAGCTTGCGGACCGCGGCGCGTGGGGTCGAGATCGGATCTTCCTGGGGCGGGTCGAGGCGCGGCGCCGGAGGGTGCGGCAGGCGCCCCAGGCGCTCGCGCACCAGGTGAGAGACGCGGTCCGGATCGACGTCTCCCACCACCGAGAGGGTGGCCCGGCCGGCCGGGTAACGCTGCGAACGGTAGGCGGCCAGTCCCTCGGACCTCATCGTCCGCAAGGACTCCGCGGTGCCCAGCGTGTCGAGGCGGTAGGGGTGGCGCCGGTACATCGTCTCCGCGAAGAGCAGGAAGGCCACTCCGGCGGGGTTGTCCTCGCGCGCGTGCAACTCGTCGAGCTGCAAGGTCCGTTCGCGAGCCACCTCCTCGTCGCGGAAGGCGGGCTCCGCCAGCGCCTCCACGAACAGGTCGAGCCCTTCCTCGAGGTGCCGGGAGAGCAGCTCGGCGCGCAGGCCGAACGAGTTCCGCCCGGAATTGCCGCCCAGCGACCCGCCCATCGCCTCCATCTCCCGTACCACCTGCTCGGCGCCGCGCTTCTGCGTGCCCTTGGAGGCGAGCCGGGCGAGCAGCATGTTGATGCCCGCGTTCTCGTCCGATTCCGCGCGCAGCCCGCCCGACCAGACCGCGCGCAGGGCGACCAGGGGCACCGCGCGTTCCTCCTTGACCAGCAGGACCCCGCCGCCGGGGAGCTCCTCGCGCAGGAGCGGTCCCGTGCGCGGGGTGGCGAACCGCACCGGCGGCCGCGGGGAAGGGGCGGCGACGGAACCCGGCTTGCGCAGGGCCTTGCCCGTTTCTTCCGCGGCTTCCTGCACCATCTCCCGCAGCTCACGCTCGTCCGCCGCGCCGGCCGAGTCGGGCAAGAGCGCGCAGACCACGGCCGACTCTGGCCGCAGGTGGCGCGCGGCGGCTTCGAGCAGCGCGCCGGGGGTTAGGCGCGCCACCCGGGCGAGGTATTCCGCCTCGAACTCCACGCCTCCGGCGCTCGCCTCGTAGAAGCCCAGCTTGCGCGCCTGGCCCTGCACCGTCTCGCGCTGGTAGACCGCGTCGCTCTCGATCAGCCGGCAGGCATTGCCCAGCTCCTCGAGGGTGACCTCCTCGGTGCGCAGGCGATATGTCTGGCGGAGCGCCTCGCGGACCGCCTCCCGCAGCTGCCCGGGCTGCAGCGTCAGGCCCACGATGGTCAGGCCGGGGTCCACCGGCGTGTAGCAGCTCGCCTGCGCCTCCGTGCAGAGGAGGCGGTCGCGCTTCAGCGCGCGGAACAGCCGCGACGCGTCCCCGTGCCCCAGCACCAAGGAGAGCGCGTCGAGCGCGGGCACGTCCTCCCCCCGCAGCGCAGGAGCGGGCCAGGCCAGAGAGACGTAGGCCTCCTTGAGGGTCTCGCGCCGGACCCGCACCTCCGGCTCCCGGCGCGCCGGCTCGGCCTCGCGCGGCGCCGCGGGAGAAAAGCCGTCGCGAGGCCAGGCGAAGAGCTGCTGGGCGAGCTCCAGCACCTGGGCCTCGCGGAAATCTCCCACCGCCACCAGGACGCAGTTCTCCGGCTGGTACCAGCGCCGGTAGAAGCGGAGGATGCCCTCCCGGGCGAAGCCGCGGACGCTCTCCTCGGTGCCGATCACGGGCCGGCCGTAGGGATGGCGCGTGAACGCGCCCGCGAACAGCTCCTTGGAGAGCTTGCGGGTGGGCGAGTCGAGGCTGCGCTTGATCTCCTCGCACACCACCTCGATCTCCCTCTGCAGCTCCACCGGATCGAACGCGGCCGAAGTGATCGCGTCGGCCAGCACGTCCATCCCCTGCGCGAGGAACTGGCTGGCGACCACTACGTGGTAGACGGTCTGGTCGAAGCTGGTCCAGGCGTTGATCTCGCCTCCGCAGCCTTCGATGGCCCGGGCGATCTCTCCCGGCCCGCGGCGGGCGGTTCCCTTGAAGAGCATGTGCTCGTGCAGGTGGGCGAGGCCGGCCTCGCCGGGCAGCTCGTCGGCGCTGCCCACGCGCACCCACACCTGGACCGCCGCGACCGGCGCGCCGTGGTTCTCCTCGACCAGGACGGTCAGTCCGTTGGGCAAGCGGTGGCGCAAGGTCTCGTCTCCACGCAGTCCAGGCAGAAAGGCAAGGGTCCCGCGGCGTCACCTGGCCGATGTCAGGGTAGCAGGGTCGGGCGCCGGCCGCCGCTCGGAACGGCTTGCCCCCTCAGCCCCGGCGCAGGGGCAGGGCGATGGCGCGCGCCAGCTCGGCGGGGGTTTCGAGGTGGGGGAGGTGGCCCGCGCCAGGCAGCGTTACCACTTCGGCCTTCGGCAAGTGAGCGCGAAAGAACGGCAGCGTCCCCGTGGGCAGCAGTCGGTCGCCCTCGCCCCAGATGATCCGCGCCGGGATGCGCAGCGAGGCGAGCTCGGCGTCGCGGAGGAAGTCCCCGGCCGAGACGGCGGCCAGGAAGGAGCGCGTGGCCGGCGCGGACAGGGCCCGGGCGACCTCGCCGGGGAAGAGGCGCAGCGCCATAGGCGCCCGGCGGAAGGCGCGCTCGAAGTAGGCTCGCGCATCGGCCCTTTCCAGGAGCTCTCTGAAGCCGGTCCATTCCGCCGGCGGGAGCAAAGCGCCGGCCGGGTTGACCAGGACGAGGCCGGCGGCGGGCGACTCGGGGAGGAGCGCGAGGCGTGCGGCCAGCCAACCACCCAACGAATGGCCGACCAGGACAGGCGCGCGCAGTTCCGCCGCGTACCGCGCGAGCGGGTCGAGGAGCGTCTCGAGGTGGAAATCGCGCGGAGCCGGCGAGAGCCCGTGTCCAGGGAGGTCCACGATGTGGACGCGGTGGGTCCGCGAGAGCGGCCCCAGGACCCGCCCCCAGCCGGCGATCGAGTCGCCGAGCCCGTGGACGACGAGCAGCTCCGGCGCGCCGGAGGGACCTCGCGCGGCGTAGCGGAGGCCGTGGAGAAAGCCGACCTGGGCACCGCGCTCGGCCAGCTTGCGCAGCAGCGAAAGCAAAAGGGGCTGCAGGGGGATCGGTGCCAGCGTGGACCTCGGGGCGGTCACGCTGCTCGGACGGGGCACCGGCGCCGCCGCGCATCGCCGGCGCTAGATGTCCTCGGGCCGCAAAGTACTGCGGCCGTTCGCCGTGCAGCGGGCGACGGCCTTCTCGATCGTCTGATGGACGTGCTCCGAGAGCGCATTGATGAACTCGTCGGAGACGCGCTTTTCCTTGGCCCGGATCGCTTCCCGCACCTTGCTCTGCACGATCAGGAGACCGCCTTCTTTTTTCTCGCCCTCGCCCGACTCGGCCATCCCACACCTCCCTGCGGCTCAACCTTTCGTGCGCGTCTAGCAGAGCCTCCCGGCGGTTTCAATCGCCGGAGGACGGAGCGAGGAAGCGGACCGCTTCTTCCAGATCGGCCGGGGTGGGGGCGCGCAGCGCGAGCTCGTGGCCTTCGGGGTGGCGCAGGCGCAGGGCCAGGGCGTGCAAAAGAGGGCGGGACAGCTCCAGCCGGCGCCCGTCCTCGCCGGTGAGGAAGCGCGGTCCGCCGTAGCGCGCATCGCCCGCGAGCGGAAGCCCGAGTGCGGCGAGGTGCACCCGAACCTGGTGGGTCCGGCCGGTCTCGGGGAACGCTGCGATCAGCGCGGCGCCGGGCAGCTTGCGCAGGACCCGAAACCGGGTGCGAGCGGGCTCGCCGTTCGGATCGTGGCGGCGTTTTCCGGGCGTGCCCGGATCCGCCCCCAGCGCCAGCTCGCTGGCGAGATCGTCCGCCGACGGTTCGCCGGCGCAGAGCGCCAGGTATTCCTTGGCCGCGCGGCCTTCCCGGAACTCGGCGAGCAGGGCGGTTTGCGCGGCCCTGGTGCGCGCGAGCACCGTGACACCCGTGGTCCCGCGGTCGAGCCGGTGGACGAGGAGGGCGGTGTCGGGTTCGCCGCGGTCGCGGAGGAGCCGCGAGCACAGATCGGGCAGCGCAGGTCCGCCCGCCCGGCCTTCCTGCGCGAGGACGCCGGCAGGCTTGTCCACGGCCAGCACCAGCCGGTCGAGGTGGAGGACCTCCGGCAGCCGCGCGAGCGCGGGCTCGCGCAGGTCCACCTCGACCCGGTCGCCCTCCTGCAACAGCGCCTCGGGATCCCGCACCCGCCGGCCGCGCAGGAACGCGCCGCCTCGCCGGATCGCCTCGCGCGCCAGCTCTTCCGGGACCGCTCCGCGCGCGGCGACGAAGGGCAGGAGCGCCGCGCCGGCGTCTCTTGCGGAAGCCACCAGGCGCAGGCGGGCAGGGCGCCGCGGCAACCGCTAGCCCTTCTCGACCACCCGCACGGGAAAGCGCGACAGGAGGGAGCACACCATCCCGCCCGGCCCGGCCACCAGGTCGTGGAAGATGGCCCGGGGGGCCAGCGCCACCGCGCCGGTCGCGAGCGGGATGCGCAGCTCGTTTCCGGCGGCGGTGGTCTCCAGCACCAGCTCGCCCTCTCCCTGGACGCAGAGGAAGGCCCGGTCGGCGTCGGCGATCTTCCTCCAGCCGGTCCGCTGTCCGGGCTTCAAGTAGAGCCCGTCCACCAGGAGCTGGTCGGTCTTCACCGCGTGCAGGATGTGGGGCTTGTCGTCGGTGAAGCGGGCGTCGCTGATCAGGTTGACGGTCTGCACGGCGGTCCCTCAGAACTTGGCGGGTGCGGGGGTGGCGGCCTTCCCGTACATGAGCTTCGTCAGGCCCCATCCGACGGCGACGAAGGCCAGGAGGATGACCCAGCTCAGATCGGCGCCGTAGATGGTCGAGAAGTGGTTCGAGACCATCAGGAACATGAGCGGTACGCTCATGTAGGTGTTGTGCTTGGAGCGCAGGCCAGCGAGCGCGACCACGGAAGCCTCGGCCGCGGGGCCGGTGCCCTTCACTCCAGCGATGATCTTGCGCTGCGAGGGCCAGATCCGCATCCAGACGTTCGCCGCCATGATGGTGCCGAACAGGCCGCCCACGTGGATGTACACCGCGCGGCCCCCCATGAAGAACGTCAGGACGTAGGTGAAGACTGCGACCAGCACGAAGGAGATGACCGCGCCGGCGGTCTCGTTCTTGATCGCCTTCCAGAGCACGTCGTAGACGACGAACCCCACGATGATCAGGACGAGCCCGATGCCGCCCGCGGCGTGCGGGCCCATGTTCTTCTCCCCCATGGCCCCGCCGAACCAGTAGAGCAGGAACAGCAGCAGGATGCCCGTGACCCACGTGTACGCCGCGCCCCAACGGAACCAGTAGAGGGCGCGAGGCATCAGCTCGGGCACCACCTTCTTGCGGGAGTCCGGGTCGTAAGTCTTGGCGACTTGCCCGTTGACGAAGTTGAAGAACCAGAGGTGCCCGATCCACATCACGCCGGCGACCACGTGCACCCAGCGGAAGATCGCGTTCAGCCACTCGGTCATGGAATTCCCCTCTCCCCCGGAAATGACGGCGCGCACCTTACCGTCTGCGGATCGATCCGTCGAGAGAGGGAGGGCCCGGCGGGGGCTCCGAGCGCGTTCACGGGTACGGGCCCGAGGTGATATCCAAATCCGCGCATGGCGCTGCGCGACCTCGCGGATCTGCGGCAGGACACCGCGGAGATGTGCCAGGACCTCGCGCGCATCGAGCTGGCCGCCGCTCGCGGCACGCCGTTTCCGCTCACGCTGGCGGAGGTGGTGTCCGCGCACCCGCTCTCCTGCTCGCGGGACGGGCTGGACCAGGCGCGCGAGACCCTGGCGAGCGCGCGCGGAGCGGGCCGGGTCGCGCGGCTCGCGTCGCTCAGGGACTTCCTGGTCCGCGCGCGGGCGCTGGAGCTCGAGCCGGGCGCCGCGCAGGAGGCGTGGGAGCTGCCGCGGCGGCCGTCGGTCCTCCTGCCCGGCGATCCGGGCCTGCACGGCGCCCTGCCGCCGGTCGCCGTGGAGCGGGACCTGCCGTTCGTGCGGGAGCGGGAGCAGCGCGCGGCGATGGAGAGCGCGCTGGCCGCCGTCTGGCGGAGCGCGGTCTCGGTCCAGACCGCCCTCTGGGAAGCGGCGCGCGAGGCCCTCTCGGAGCTGGAGCTGGGCGAGCCGGCGCGGGCAGCGCTGGCGTTGCACGAGCGCGGCTGGCCGGCGCCGCGGCGCGCAGAGCCGGCCGAGCCTGTCCCGCCAGCCATTCCCGCCGCCCGGCCGGCGGAGATCAAAGACTCCGCCCTGGTGCGCGCGCCACCGCCGCCCCTGCCGGTCCAGGACGCGGTGACCGAGGCGTGCGAGAGCTTCCTGCGCGACACCGAGCCGCTCGCGCGCGACCTGGGTAGTTGGCTGCTCGAGCGCCACACTGGCGCACGCGCGGGTGGGGCGGAGCGCCACGATCTGCTCCACTTCCTGCATGCGCCCAGGTTCTCCGGCGCCTTCCCGCGCGGCGAGCTCGTCCGCACCGTCCGCCGCTGGGCGGAGACGTTGCGGCTGGACCTGACCGCCGGCGGGGCGATCTCGCTCGAGGAGGAAGAGCGCGCTCTCCAGCCCGCCGGATCGCGCGCCGTCGCCGTCGACCCGCCGCACGAAGTCCGCGTCGTGGTCCGTCCCGCGGAGGGACCGCGGGCCCTGGCGGGGCTGCTCTCCGCGGCCGGGCGTGCCCGATTGCGCGCCGGTCCGCCGGAAGACGCGCCCCCCGAAGACTTGTGGTTCGGCGATGCGGGGCTCCTGCCCGCCTGCGGGGCGCTCCTCGAGGGACTTCTTCTCGACAGCGCCTTCTTGCGCCGCTGTGCCCGGGCGGAGCTGCCGCGCGACGACGAGCGGGCGCTCGGGGTCGCCGCGCTCCTGGACGCGCGGCTCGACGCGGCCCGCGCCCTGGGCTCGCTTCTGGCGCTGCGAGAAGGCCTCGGGGCCGCCGCCGGGCAGGCCGCCCGCGAGCTGCACTCCCGCGCCGCGCTGACGGAGTTCCCCGCGGCCCTGGCGCTGCGCGAGCTGGACCCCTGGCTCCAGCCTTGGGCCGACTTGCGCGGCCGCGCCCTCGCCGCGCACCTGCGGGCCTCCCTGCGCGAGCGCTTCGACGAGGACTTCTGGCGCAATCCCCGCGCGCTGCCGGCCCTTCAGGGGCTGTGGTCGCGGGGCGGCCGGCCGACGCTCGCGGAGCTGTGGGAGGACACCGGAGGGAAACCCTCGCTGCAGGCCCTCACCGCCGAGCTGTTTCGCGCCTGCGAGTGAGGTCGGGTGTAACCGCGGCGCTTGGTCAATTGACCGTGATCTGTTGGGGGGTCAAGGGGGGAGCGCCTCTGCCAGGGGCCAACGCCAGCCCCATAACCGGCTGAAGTGCCACCACTCCGCCGGGTTCACGCGGAAGCCGGCCGCCTGCATCGCCCCGCGGAGCGCCTCCCGGTGGGCCTTGGCCGGCCCTTCGGGTAGGGGTGCCTCGGCCGCGGCCTGCGGGCCGAAATCGTCGAACCCGGTGGGCATCTGGACGGGCCCGCCAGCCAGGTCCGCCAGCGCCACGTCGACGGCGACGCCCCGCTGGTGCAAGCTCCCGCGGCTCGGGTCGGCCACCGCTCCCGGATGCGGGTGCGCCTTCCAGAGGGCGCGCTGGGCCTGTGGCCCGCGCCAGCAGTCGTAGGCGATCAGCCGGAAGCCCTGCGCGCGCAGGGACCGCGCCGCCTGGGCCAGCCGCTCCGCCACGCTCCGGCGCAAGAGGCAGGGCATGTCCCGAGGGTAGAGCGGCCGTCCCACGACGTTGTGAGGGCCCGCGTAGGCGAGGCGGACCAGGAGGCCGGGGACGACTGGCGCCGCGTCGACCAGCGGATCCTCGGCGTCCGGAACCTCGGGCAGCGCTTGCGGGCCGAAAGTCCGCGCGGCCAGGAGGAGGGCCGCGCAGAGCGCGCGCACGGCTATTTCAGCCGGCGCAGCGCGCGGATGATCTTGTCCTTCTCCTTGGTCCGCACGGGCGCGGCGGAGGCCTGCGCGCGGGCCTCCAGCTTGTGCTTCAGCTCCATCTCCAGCGCGAGCAGCTCGGCGCGCGCCTCGGGGTGGGTCTGACCGCGGCGGGGCAGGGGCATTGTCGGATCCAGGCCTACACCCTCCCTCATGCGCAGAGCTTTCTCTTCACGGGCGCTAAGACGCTGGGCGGCAGTACGAAGCATGTCCCGAACCTGGGTGCTCGTGATCGTGCCTGGAGAGGACTTGTTGCTCATACCCGCGTCACCTCGCTGAGGGGCCGCCCGCTCGATTCCGTGCCAACCTACGCCGGACGCCCCGCAGATCCAATTTTTCGCATCACGTCGTGCCTTCGGTCACCTGAACCGGAGTTCAAGTCGAGCACGGGGGTCCCACCTGGTCAAACTTTCGCCTGACCATACATCGAACATCATGAAGCGAAGGAAGTTTTCAAGTCACCGCCGCCTCGGCGAGCGGCCTCGGCGAGCTCCGGATCGAGCCTTCCGGAAGAGGTCCGACGAACGGCCCGAAGGACCCCTTCGCGATCGCTTCGCGCGTCTTCAGGATCACTGAATCGTTTCGACCAGCGCATGCGCGCGCGCCATCGAGGAGGAAACGTGTCACGGCGTGCGCGGCTGTCCGCGCCTGCGCCGCTCGGTGCGCGTTTGTCGTTGCGCTGCGTTCCACACCCCGCCCTCGCTGCGCGCCTCTTCCCGCGCGGTGTGCGTGGGCGCCCGACCTCAACGCTGCCGCGTTGGCTGCTCGGCGGGCTGATCGGGTGCTTCTTCGTCGGACTCTTCGGCCGAAGGCTCCTCCGGGGCGCCGGGAGCGGGGGCCTTGCCGAGGAAGCGGAGTGGATCCTTCACCGCGTGCGGGACCGACGGCTCGGGCTCGAACTGGGGAGGCTGGACGCCCGGATCCTTCCCGATGGCGGAGACCGTGAGCACGGAGTGGAGGTCCAGCTCGGCGGCGGGGCCTCCCTCTCCCGGGACGCGGAAGTGCCCTTGCAAGTCGGCGGCGACCGGGACGGCAGTCTGCCCGTCGACCACCAGCGTACCGGCGACGCGCGTGGGCTCTTCCTTCTGCCAGACCTCGAGGCGCCGGGCGGTGTCCGGGTCGGGCTCGTGGCCGCCTCCGGGCTGCAGCGGGTATTCCAGCTTTGGAAGATCGGTGCGCTCGGCCGGCGGCGGGCGTCCGGCGCTGCCGGTGACCTGGTAGCGCACCATGCGGCGGCCTTCGATGGTGACCTCGCCGGACTTCTGCAGCTTGAGCCCGTGCGCGAGCCGCTCGAAGGTGGGCAGCGCCCCCATGGCCAGCTCACGGACCCGCTCGGGATCGCTGCGGTCGGTGCGGCGCTTGTGGAAGGGCCCGAACAGCCCGCGGACGAACACCTCGCCCTTGACCCAGACCAGCTCGAACCCCTGGTTGCGGTCGTTCTCCTGGCGCACCGAGAAGTCGCCGTTCGGCGCCTGGAGCAGCGACGCCTCCTCGGCCAGCGTGACGTCGCTGCCGCCGTCGGGCGCTCCCGGCCCGCGGAACCAGGCGAATTGCACCCGGGTATGGGCCTTGTGCGCGCCCAGGCGCGCGGCCACCTCCGCCTGGGCCATTCGCACCACGCGCTCGGCCAGCCGCGGATCCTCGGCGAGCCGGCCGGCGTCCAGCGCTTCCTTCGCCTCCGCCAGCGCGCCCACCGGCTCCTCCGGCGAGAAGATGCGCTGCTTGGCGACCTGGTCCTCGCTGCGCTTCTTGCAGGAGAAGAGCGAGAGGACCAGCAGGAGGGCAGCCGCGCGCCGCATGGGGCGGCGCACGTTAGCAGGACACTGCCCCGGTTCAAACGAAACGTCGATCGGAACGTCCCGGGCGCCGATCGGTCAGCCCCAGACGAGCCGGGCGATGAGGATGCTCGCCAGCAGCCCGCCGGCATCGGCGAGCAGGCCGGCGGCGAGAGCGTGGCGGTAGCGCACGAGGCCGACCGATCCGCAGTACACGCTGAGCACGTAGAACGTCGTCTCGGTGGACCCCTGCAGCACCGAGGCGAGCCGGCCCGCGTACGAATCGGGGCCCAGCCCCGGGGTGGAGAAGATGCTGCCCAGGATCCCCAGCGCGCCGTTGCCCGAGAGCGGCCGCACGAGCGCCATCGGCACCACCTCCGCCGGCAATCCGAGGCGGCTCGTCACCGGGGCCAGGACCCTGGCCAAGGCGTCCATCGCGCCGGCGGCGCGGAAGGCGCCCACCGCGGCGAGGATGGCCACCAGGAAAGGGATGATGCGCACCGCGACCTGGAACCCCTCCTTGGCCCCTTCCACGAAAGCCTCGTAGACCTTGACGCCTTTCAGCCAGCCGTAGAGCGGGATCCCCACCAGGACGCCGGCGAGGACCCAGTTGGATCCGATCTCCACGAAGTGGCGGAAGGTCACCGCACCACCCGTTCGAGCAGCTTGGCGGAGACGATGGCGACCGTCAGCGCGCAGGCGGTGGCCGCCAGCGTGGGCAGCAGGATGCCGGCGGGGTCGCTGGAGTGCGCGGCGGCGCGCAGCGCGATCACCGTGGTCGGGACCAGCTGGAGGCTCGCGGTGTTGATCGCAACGAACAGCGCCTGGGCGTTGGTGGCGGTGCCGGGACGGGGATTGAGCTTCTCCAGCTCCTCCATCGCCTTGATCCCGAAGGGCGTTGCGGCGTTTCCCAGCCCCAGCATGTTGGCCGCGATGTTGAGGAGCATCGCCGAGATGGCGGGGTGCCCGTCGGGGACTTCGCGGAAGAGCGGACGGAACACCGGCCGCACTGCGCGGGCCAGCTTGTCGACGAGGCCCGATTTCTCGGCGATCTTGAGCAGGCCGAGCCACAAGGACATGACGCCGATGAGCCCGATCGCCAGCGTGACCGCGTTGCCGGCTCCTTCCAGCGCGCCGGCGCCGACCGGCTTCACGTCGCCGCGGACGGCCGCCGCGACCAGCGCCGCGACCAGCAGCAGGACGAAGACGACGTTCATCGCGCACGTCCATGGCACGAGAACGCCGCGTCGACAATTTGTCTGCCAATGTGCCCGGATCCGCCGCGGGAAGGCTCCTTGACCCTCCCCCCTCTCCATGTTACCTGCGCCGCCTCCGCCCGGTTCGAAAGGGAACGCATGCGTCGCATCTCCGCGCTGGCCGCAGTGTGCCTGCTTCTCCCTTGCGCGGTCCTGGCACAGACGACTCCCCCGCCGCGCAGCAAGGCCGCAACCAAGCAGAAGTCGAAGGCGGCCGACAAGCCTTCCGCGGACGAGGCCGCGCAGCCGGCCACCTCGGCGAAAGCAGGTGAGAGCGGGACCGCGGCGGCGCCGGAGAGCTCCTCCTCCAGGGCCGGCGCCAGCTCCGCGGCGGCGCCGCAGGCTTCCGGCTCCGAAGCCGCCGGGCAGAAGCCGTCCCTGCCCGCCGGGGTCGACCCCGAGGAATTCCGCCGGCAGGTGATGGAAGAGGTGCGCCGCGAGTTGCAGAAGGCCAAGGACGAGGTGAAGCAGCAGACCGCCTGGATCGAGCAGGACAGCGCCGCGCGGGTGCAGGACAGCGAGGCGGTCGAGGCGCTCCGGCAGCGGGTCAACCTCTTCCAGCCGCACGGCTACCTACGACTGCGGGGCGAGTTCTTCAACAACCTGGACCTGGGCCGCGGATCGGATCCGACCGGGCACTCCCTGTTCCCGGGTCCCTTCATCGGCACCGGCGGGAACCACTCGCAGTCCGACGCGAACATGCGGTTCCGCTTCGAGCCGACGTTCGAGGTCAGCGAGGACCTGTCCATCTACGTGCAGATGGACCTGCTCGACAACGTGCTGCTCGGGTCCGATCCCGTCTCCGACCCGTTCCTCGACCCCTTCACGCCGCTGCACGTCATGGAGACCACGCGGGTGGCCGACGTGGTCAAGGTCAAGCGCGTCTGGGGGCGCGTCAACACCGCGCTGGGCGAGCTGATCTTCGGGCGCATGGGCTACCACTGGGGACTGGGCATCCTGCACAACGACGGGAACTGCCTCGACTGCGACTACGGCGACACCTACGACCGCATCGCCTTCGCCCCGCGCGAGATCAAGGGCCACACCTTCACGCTGATGTTCGACCTGCTCTTCAAGGGAGCGGGGACCACCGGCGAGTTCGGCGAGCTGGGCCGCAGCGTCGACTTGGACACGCTCGACGACGGGTACCGGCTCGGCCTGTCGGTCACGCGGCTCGATACTCCGGAGACGGTGAAGCGCAAGCTCGAGGCCGGCCAGTGGGTAGTGAACTACGGCCTGGTGGTCGACTTCCGCACCCAGGGCTGGGACACGGTGACCACCGCCAACCTGGACAACGTGCTGGGGCAGCTGTCCACGCTGCGCAGCCAGGTGGTGAAGCGCGACGCGAAGCTCTACCAGCCCGACTTCTTCCTCTCGCTGAAGAAGCGCAAGTGGCGGCTCGACCTGGAGGCCGCCGCCAGCATCGGGAGCGTGGGGAACCGCGCCACGCGAGACGTGGACATCGCCACCAACCCGCAGCTCACCCAGTCCATCACGTTCACGCAGTTCGGCGGCGCGCTCCAGACGGACGTGGCGACGTTCCCGGCGGACGCGCTGCTGATCGGTCTCGAGGCCGGCGCCGCCTCGGGCGACAAGGGCGCCCACGGGTTCGGCGCGCGTCCCTGGCGGAACGGATCGGGCAACCCGCAGCCGGTGCCGGCGGGGACGCCTGGATTCAACGCCGCGGGACCGGGTGACATCGACGGCAACCATCTGGACTTCTCCAACCCGGATCACACGCACGGGCGGATCAACAACTTCGTGTTCAACCGCGCCTTCAACGTGGACATGATCCTGTTCCGCAACATCATCACCTCCGTGACCTCGGCCTGGTACGTGAAGCCCTCGCTGCGGTACCGGCCCACCGGGCGCAAGACGGGCGGTGGCGACGACACCGGGTTCGAGATCCTTCTTTCGGCGATGTACGCCCGGGCCTGGTACCCGGAGAACACGCCCGGCAACTCGAATCCGCTCGGTCTCGAGTTCAACCTGGGCATTACCTACGACACGTCCGACCGGTTCCACAGCGGGTTCGCCTACGGCCTCTTGGTGCCGTTCAGCGGGCTCCGCAACCCGAATCCGCCGCCGGGGCTGGGGCTGACCGGCGACGTGTCCATCGCGCACGCGATGAAGTTCATCCTCGCCATCCCGTTCTGATGCTGCGCGCGGCGGTGGCTGCGGCGATCCTGGCGACCGCGTACTGCGGCGCCAAGGGACCGCCCCAGCCCCCTGCGCGCGAGGCGCCGGACGCAGGGGCCCCCAAGTCCCCCTCGCCCTCGCCTTCTCCCTCGAGCTCTCCTTCCCCCTCGAGTTCTCCCTCGCCCTCGACCTCTCCCGCGACTCCGGACGCCGGCTCGCCGTGAACCACTTCGTCCGCCGGCGCGGGGAGCTGTACTGCGAGGACGTGCCGCTCCTCCGGATCGCCGAGCGGGTGGGCACGCCCGTCTACGTCTATTCCACCGCGACGCTCCTGAGGCATGCGAGCGTCTTCCGCAGCGCCTTGCGCGGGCTGGACGTCCTGCCCTGTTACGCCGTGAAGGCCGCGGGCAATCTCGCGCTCCTCCGGCTCCTCTTGAACGAAGACTTCGGCTTCGACATCGTCTCCGGAGGCGAGCTGCACCGGGTGCTCCGCGCGGGGGCCGACCCGCGCCGCATCGTCTTCTCCGGAGTGGGCAAGCGCGACGATGAGCTGCGCGCGGCGCTGCGCGCCCGCATCTTGCAGTTCAATTGCGAGAGCGAGGAGGAGCTCGAGCAGCTCGACGCGGCGGCCCGCTCGATGCGCCGCCGCGCGCCGATCGCGGTGCGCGTGAACCCCCAGGTGGATGCGCGCACCCACCCGTACATCGCCACCGCCCTGGCCACCTCCAAGTTCGGCGTGCCGGCGGAGCGGGCGCGGGCGGCATTCCGGCGGGCCGGGCAGCTTCCTGGGTTGGAGGTGGTCGGCCTCGCTTGCCACATCGGTTCGCAGATCGGCGAGGTGCGGCCGTTCGTCGAGGCGGCCCGCAAGATGCGCGCTCTGTTCGAGGAGCTGCGCGCCGCCGGTCAACCCTTGCTGCGCCTCGATCTGGGAGGCGGATTGGGAGTGCCCTACGGAGAGGGGCCGGATCCGGCTTCGCCGGAGCAGTACGGCCGCGCGCTCTTCCGCGCGCTGCGCGGCCTCGACGCGCGCATCCTGGTCGAGCCGGGCAGGCTCCTGGTGGCGAACGCCGGGATCCTGCTGACGCGCGTCCTGCTGACCAAGCGCGGATCGGGCGGCCGCCGCTTCGCGGTCGCCGACGCCGGGATGAACGACCTCTTGCGGCCGGCGCTGTACGGCGCCTACCACGCCGTCGAAACGGTCGCGCGGCCACGCGCCAAGAGCGAAGTGATCGACCTGGTCGGCCCGGTGTGCGAAAGCGCCGACGTGCTGGCAGCCCGCCGCCGCCTGCCGCCGCTGCGGAGCGGGGACCTGCTCGTGCTCCGCACTGCGGGCGCGTACGCCATGTCCATGGCCAGCCAGTACAATGCTCGCCCGCGCCCCGCCGAAGTGCTGGTCTCCGGCTCACGCTTCCGGGTGGTGCGCCGCCGGGAAACCCAGTCCGATCTGGTGCGAGGCGAAACGGTCTGAGCCCGAGGCGCGTTGCGGCGCCCTGTGGCCGACAGTAGAGTCCCCGTTCCGCGCGGGTTTGCCGCGCCGGGAGGACACCGTGCTCAGCTTGCGCGGCTCTTTCGTGGCCCTGGCGACGCCGTTCCGCGAGGGCAAGGTGGACGAGCCCGCCCTGCGCTCGCTGGTGCGCTGGCAGCTCGAGAAGGGGACCGACGGCCTGGTGCCGTGCGGCACCACGGGCGAGGGGGCGACGCTGCTCCCGGACGAATCGGTCCGCGTGGTCCGCGTCTGCGTGGAGGAGGCGCGCGGCGGCGTCCCAGTGGTGGCCGGCTGCGGCACCAACTCGACCGCCGCGACCATCGAGAACGTCCTGCGCGCCAAGGAGGCCGGCGCCGACGCCGCACTGGTGGTGACGCCCTACTACAACAAGCCCACCCAGGAAGGCCTGTTCCGGCATTTCGAGACGGTCGCCGCGCGCGGTGGCTTGCCGGTCCTGGTCTACAACGTCCCCAGCCGCACCAGCGTGGACATCCTGCCCGAGACCCTCGGCCGCCTCTCCCGCGTATCCGGCATCGTCGGTGTGAAGGAAGCGAGCGGGAACGTGGTGCGCGTGGCCGAGATCCAGGAGCGGTGCGAGGGGAGGCCCTTCGCCATCCTCGCAGGCGACGACATGTTCACCCTGGCCACGCTGGCCATGGGCGGCCAGGGCGTGGTCTCGGTGGTGGCCAACGTGGCGCCGGGCGACCTGGCCACGCTCTGCGACGATTTCTTCGCCGGCCGGCTGGAGGCCGCCCGCAAGGCGCAGGTTCGCTTCGCGCCCCTGGTGCGCGCGCTGTTCTGCGAGA
>DATFTN010000233.1:0-9452 GCA_035261845.1 Myxococcales bacterium
CAGCGCCCGCCCCGTCGGCGTACCGAGCTTCGCGACCTGCTCCGGCGTCCCTTCGCCCACCAGCCGCCCGCCCTCGTCCCCACCCTCAGGCCCCAGGTCGACGATCCAGTCCGCCGACTTCGCCACCTGCATGTTGTGCTCGACCACCACGACCGAGTTGCCCGCCTCCACCAGCCGGTGAAGCGCGCCGACCAGGTGCGAGACGTCGCTCGCGTGCAGCCCGGTGGTCGGCTCGTCCAGGACGAGCAGGTGATTCGTCGCGTCGCTCGCTTGCGCCAGGCGGCATGCCAGCTTCAGCCGCTGCGCTTCGCCGCCCGAGAGCGTCGGCGCCGGCTGCGAGAGCGAGAGGTAGCCGAGGCCGATGTCGAGGAGCGGCTTCAAAGCTCTCAGGACGCGGGCGTCGTCGGCGAAGACGCGAGCCACTTCCTGCGCAGGCAGATCGAGCAGCTGGGCGATGCTGAATCCGCGGCAGCGCACCTCAAGCACCTCGGGGCGGAAGCGGCGGCCGTCGCAGCCCGGGCAGCGGATGTACGCGTCGGGCAGGAACTGCAGCTCGACCTTCTCGTACCCGGCCCCGCGGCAGTGCGGGCAGGCGCCGGCGACCGAGTTGAAGGAGAACGCGGAGGGGCGCAGGCCGCGGGCGCGCGCGTCCTCGGTGGCGGCGAAGGCGTTGCGCAGCGGGTCGAGCACGCCCATGTAGGTGGCCGCGTTGACGCGCGCGCTGCGGCCGAGCGGCGACTGGTCCACCAGCACGGCGCCTTCGACCAGGCCGGCGCCCTGGAGCGCCTCGCACGCGCCCGCTTCCGACTCCGGCAGGCCGAGCTGCCGGCGCAGGTTGCGGTACAGGACTTGGTCGACCAGCGTCGACTTGCCCGAGCCGGACACGCCCGTCACGCAGACGAAGAGCCCGAGCGGGACGTCCACGGTCAGGTCGCGCAGGTTGTTCTCGCGGGCGCGGACGATTTTGAGGGTCTTGCTCGCATCGGGCCGGCGCCGCTCCTTGGGTGCCGGCATCTCGAGGCGACCCGCGAGGAACGCACCGGTCTTGGAGCGCGGCGCATCGAGCAGGCCGGGCAGCGGCCCCTGGTAGACCACCTCGCCGCCTTGCTTCCCGGGTCCCGGCCCGAGGTCGATCACGTGGTCGGCCGCGCCGATGAGGGCCGGGTCATGCTCGACGACGATCACCGCGTTGCCCGCGGCGGCGAGCCGTTGGAGCACGCCCGCGAGCCGGCCCGCGTCGCGCGGGTGCAGCCCGACGGAGGGCTCGTCGAGGACGTAGAGCGTGCTCGTCAGCGAGCTGCCCAGCGCGGTGGCGAGCGTGACCCTCTGCGCCTCGCCTCCGGAGAGCGTGCGCGACTGGCGCGAGAGCGTCAGGTAGCCGAGCCCCACGTCGCAGAGGAAGCGGAGGCGTCCGCGGATCTCGCGCAGGAGCAGGTCTGCCGCCGTGTCGTTCGCGGGAGGCGCGAAGGCGGCGAAGAACTGCTCCGCCTCGGTGATGGGGAGGGTTTCTACGTCAGGGAGCGTCTTTCCATCAATGCGGAAGAGGAGCGCCGCGGGCTTGAGCCGCGCGCCCTTGCAGTCGGGGCAGGGCGAGTAGCGGCGGTAGCGGGAGAGCAAGACCCGGACGTGCATCCGGTAGGTCTTCGATTCGAGCCACTCGAAGAACCCGTCGAGGCCGTACCAGCGGGTGCGCCAGTGCTCGCGCCCGCCCGGCTCGCCTTGCCGGATGAGTTGCCGGGTGGTTTCGTCGAGCTCGCCCCAGGGGACGTCGGCGGGCAGGCGTTGGCGCTTGAGAAACCGCAGCAGGTCCTGCTGGCAGTCGCCGTAGAAGGGCGTCTGGAACGGCTTGACGCATCCCTGCGCGATGGAGAGCCGCGGATCGGGGACGACCAGGTCGGGGTCGATCTCCATCGTCCGCCCGAATCCCTTGCAGGTTTCGCAGGCGCCCACCGGGTTGTTGAAGGAGAAGAGCGCCGGAGTCGGGTCGGAGTAGGGGAGGTCGCAGCGGGCGCAGTGGAGTGCTCGGCTGAAACGGAGCGGCTCGCTCTGGCCGTCGACGTGCAGCTCGACGCGCCCCTTCCCGTAGCGGAGCGCCGCTTCGAGGGAGTCGATGATGCGCTGGCGGCCGCCGCGGTCTACGCCGATGCGGTCGAGCACCACGGTGACCACGCCGTCGTGCGCCTTGAGCTCCGCTTCTTCGAGGCTCACCGGCTGGCCGCCCTCGAGCACCCGCCGGAACCCCGCCTCCTGCAGCGTCTCCCGCAGTGCCCGCGCGCTGACGCGCCCCACGCGGCAGGGGAAGCAGAGCAGCACCTGCTTTCCCTCCGCTGCGCCGATGAGCGCCGCGAAGATGCTGCCGGGCGAGTCCCGCACCACCGCCTGCCCGCAATTCTTGCAGTGGAGCACCGCCACCCGTGCCCAGAGCGCCCGCAGGTAGTCGGCGATGGACGTCATGGTCCCGACCGTCGACCGCGACGTCCTGACCGGCGCCGTCCTGTCGATGGCCAGCGACGGCAGCACCCCTTCGATCCGGTCCGCCGCCGGCCGGTCCAGCCTCTCCAGGAACTGCCTCGCGTATGGACTGAACGTCTCGACGTACCTGCGGTACCCCTCTGCGTGCAGGACGTCGAACGCGAGGCTGGACTTGCCGGCCCCCGCCACCCCGGTCACGGCCGTCACCGCCCCGACGGGCACACGGACAGTGACCGCCTTCAGGTTGTTCTGGCGTGCGCCTTCGACGAGGATGACTCGGCCGTCCATGACGGCCGGAACCTAACCGGGGTCGCAGGCCTCCGTCTCGCACTTTCTTCGATCAGAGCCGAACCTCCTTCACCGCGCGGCGTCGGTTTCGGTACCGGGGCGGGACCGCTTCCTCGACCTCCACGAAGTCATGGTCGCCGCTCGACGCGGCAAACTTGAGCTTCAGCTGACGCCCGAGCGCCCTCGCGATGCGTTGGAGCGTATCCCAACGTGGTGTTCGGACGTCGAGTCCCTTTTCGAGTCGCGCTATGGTCGGCTGGCTCGTTCCGATCCTGTTCGCAAGCTGCGCCTGCGTAAGGCCGGCGCCCATCCGCATGCTCCGGACCGCGATGGCAACCTCGTGGACGAGGCGCCGCTGCTCGAAGTGATGCCGCACCTTTGGGTCGGCGAGCTGCGCGCCGAGGAAGGCATCACCGGCGATCCCACTGGCTCTCTTCTTCTCCTTGCGCATCGCGGTCATCCTCCTCTGACATGCTTCATCCGCGCTGCTGCCTTGTCGATGTCACGCGCCTGGTGCCCCTTCGGTCCGACCTGGAGCACCCATAGGGCCTGCTGGTGTACGACGCAGTAGACGCGTTGGGAGCCTACGCGGATTTCGATCATCGGCCTCCAGCCAGTGATCGGCTTCCATGAGATGTGACGTAGTACCTCAGATCTAGCATGTGCCTTATACCCAAATGGGTATGCGACCGTCAACAAAAACGCCGCACGGGAAGAACATGGCACGAGGGTCCGACATTAGGACGCCCGGCCTGACAACTACGGACAGGACGACCTGAACGAGTTTTTCAGGCTGCGAGCCGCTCTGCGATGGCGCGGAACGCCGTGAGCGAGAACAGCAGGCCCATGTGTCCCAGGCCCGGGACGTGCACCACCGCGTCGTTCGAGGAGAACACGCGGGGGATGACGATGTTGTCCGACCCGGCCACGATGGAGGCGAAGCGGACGGGCGCGGCGCGGGCGCGCGACGCATCGAGCCGCGCCAGGAAGGTCGAGTCGGGGCGCAGCTCGCGCCCGACACGCGAGGCGACCCAGTAGGCGTTGTACGTCCCGCGATGGGGCGTGCCGAGCGTGATGCAGCGGTCCACGCGGCGCGCGCCTCCTAGCTGCTGGATGTAGACGCGCGCGACCAGGCCGCCGAGGCTGTGGCAGACGAGGTCGATGCGCCCGCCCCGCACGCGCTCGCGGAGGAAGTCGCGCAGGCCGATCGCCGCCTGCTCGATGCCCGCCTCGCCGCTGTACTCGTAGGCGAGGATCTGCTTGTGGCCGCGGGCGCGCAGATACGCGGCCAGGGGCAGGAGCGGTCCGCGGTTGGCCAGGTATCCGTGCACCAGCACCACGGTGCGCTGCTCCGCGCGGCGGGGAGTGCGTTTCGCCGAGCGCCGGAGCCCGAACGGGTAGAGCAGTGAAGCAGCCGCCAGCGCCAGGAGCTCGCGGCCGACGACGCGCGCGGCGGGCTCCTCGGTGACGGGGAAATCCTGGAGAGGCGCGCCCGGGTCGCGCGCTTCCGGAGCCGTCACTCCCACTCCACCGCCCTCAGCCGATAGGTGCCCGCGATCGAGGACGACTTGCGCGGGCGGCGGTCGGCGATCAGGCAGTCCTCGCCACGCGCGCGCCAGGAGAGAGGCCGCGGGAAGACGCAATACTCGCGCTGCTTCCCGTCGATGCCGAGATAGTGGCCGTGCGACAGTTCGTCGAGCGTCACGAAGCTTGACCGGTCGAAGTCGGGGGGCAGGTCCAGCGTCAGCGTGGTGCTCGTCCGTTCGATGATCTCTCCGGTGGAGAGGTCGACCACTGCAATCATGCGATCCATCGGGTTCTCCCGGCGCGCCGGAGCGGTTCTACGGTTCTCGCCGCGGGCCGAGAAGAGGAAGCGAGGCGGTGCGTACGAGGGAGCATAACAGATGCGCGGCCTCGACGCCCACTTATCGCCCCGGTGCAAGCCCGCGCGCACATCTGCGCCTTCTCTTCCGGCACGCTACGTTCGAGACGTGGCTGGCCGTGGAGAGCTACACTGGCGCCCGTGCCGAAGGCGTCCGCGCGTACCTTGGTGCTCCGTCCCGCGGATCCGTTCGATCTCATCCGCTGGCTGGCCCGGTCGCAATCGGATCCGCGCAAAGCGGTCGCGGAGCTGGTCCAGAACTCCATCGACGCGCACGCGCTCCACGTGGTCGTTTCGCGGCGGCGGCTGCGCGGCAGCCCAGCGCTCATCGTTCGCGACGACGGCGAGGGCGTCTTGCCGAGTCTCGGCCGCGAAGAGGCGCTCCGCTATATCGCGACGAACATCGGGAGCTCGCGAAAGCGCAGCCTCAGCCCCGAAGAACGGCGCCGTCTGGTCGTCACCGGGCAGTACGGCGTCGGGCTCCTGGGATTCTGGTCGATCGGGCATCGGATGGAGATTCGCTCTCGGGTGGGCGGCTCCAACGTCCACGTCCTCCGCCTGGTCGAAGACGAGTCCCGCGTGGGCCTCGACGAGCTGCCCGCCGAGATCGGGTCGCCAGACACGTTTACCGAAATCGTGGTCACCGAGTTGCACGAGACCGGTTCCCGCGCTCTGTCCGGCCGGCGCCTGGCGGAGTACCTCGCCGCGGAGCTTCGCGGACCCATCGTCGCCTCCGGCGTCGCGATGGAGGTCCAAGATGCGATGGCCAAAGGCACCGCGCAGAAGCGCTTTTCGGTGATGCCGCGCCGGTTCACGGGGGAACCACTGCGCATCGCCTCCGAGTTGCCGGTGAGTGGCTTTCCTACCGCACACGTCGAGCTGTACGTCGCCCGCGGAGCGGAGCGGCCTGCGGTCCAGGTGAGCTGCGCCGGGACGCTGGTGGCGGACGACATCGGCGAGCTGCACGCCCTCGACCTGGACGAGCCGCCTTGGGTCGGTTGCGAATTATCCGGATTGATCGACTTCCCCGGGTTCACCGTGCCGCCGGGCTCGCGGCGCGGCGTCGTCCCCGATCGCGCGGCCGAGGCGTTCGCGCGAGCGATGATCGAGTTGCGTCCGCTTGTCGAGAACGAGCTCAAGCGATTGGAGCGTGAGCGCCGCGCCGCGGCCGATCGGCAGGTCGTCGAGGAGCTGCGCAGGGCATTGCGCGGTCTGCGGGGCCGCCTGCCCCAATATGATCTCCCTCCAGTTCTCGGTGCCCGCGGCGATCTCGCTTCGGACGGACGCGGCGCACCCGAGCCCCTCGATCTCGAGGACGCTGCCAGCGGACAGCCCGAACTGTTCCCCGCCGGGGCCCTCACCACGGTGAGCATCTCGCCCGATCCGGTCGAGGTCGCGCCCGGGCACGAGCATCGCGCGCGCGCCGATGCTCGCGATTGCGATGGCCGGCCGATTCGCCATGGCGTGAGGTACCGCTGGTCCATGGAGGGCGCAGGCTTCTCCGTGCGCGGAGAGGGAGCGCGGCCGGCGGTGATGGCCGACGCGACAACTCGCCCCGGAGTGACCGCTCGCCTGCGAGTCGAAGCCGAGCAAGGCGGCCGGACCGCGGCCGCGGAGGCCAAGGTGGAGGCCGTCGAGCCGCTCCCTGACGAGACGGGCTTCGGAATCCCGGAGCCGCACCTCGTCGACGCCGCCGGCGAGACCTGGCGCAGCCGGTTCGATGGGCGGCGCTGGGAAGTGAACCAGATGCACGAGGACTACCTCGCGCTGAAGGGGGAGGCCCGCTCACGGCTGCGGTACCTGCTGGCCCTGCTGGCGAAGGACCTCTCGCAGCACGCGCATCGGGTCCCGGGCGCCGTGGAGGCGTCCGAGGACGTCGCGGCGATCCTGGCATTGGCGGAGCGGAACCTGCGCGGGGCGTAAGGCGCCAGAGTCAGGGCGCGACGACCGAAAGGACCTCGCGCTCGGCCGTGTACTGCACCCTTCGCCTATGAGGACCGCTGCTCGCGGCCCGACCGAGTCACCAGCACGTAGGTCGCAAATCCAGCGCCCACCCCGCCGCCGATGGCGGCCCCCGGCAATCCGAAGAAAGAACCGATCACTGCACCAATGGCGCCGCCGAGCCCTGCCCATCCTGCCCAAGAGATCGGGCTAGCGCGGCTCACCCAGCGAGACTGCCCTGAAACGACGACGTCGCCGGCCTCTCGTGGCGGCCCTTCGACGTCGTGGGTCGCCCAGAAAGTCTGTTCCTCCTCCGGAGACCGGAAGCGGGGCAGCGGCTTACCCCAGGGCCACACCGGGCGCGGAGTAGAGGAATCGGTGCTCATCTTCGTTTCATGACAGCACGTGCCCAAGCAGTATAGGTGCAAACCGATCCGACACTGCCCGGGAGCGGGCGAACGCCCCGCGTCGAAGGATTTCTTCCGGAACTGGGTGTCGGCCACTGACCTAGTGCCCCCAGAGCACCGCGGCTCCGCCGGCGGCCAGGATGATCGCGAACGCAGTGGCGATTCGCCGCCCGTAAGCCCACCCGCCCAGGCTGGCGCCGAGGATCGCCTTCACCACCGTGTTGGAAGCGGCGGCCCGCGCCACCGCCGCGAGCGGCGACCAGGCGGCGCGTAGGAGCGAGGGAGCGGCGATCGCGGCTAGGCATCGCGCGGCCCTGAACGGCCCTGTCCGCCGCGAGGAGCAAATAGTGCCGCCGAGCCGACACCTTCGGCGCGGCCGGTCTTGACTCCGTATTTCGCCGGAGCATATGGCGGGCGCGCACGCAAAGGGAGGTATCCAACGATGTCGAAGCGCATGTCCTTTCCTTGCGCGGCGACCGTGCTCGCTGCGCTCTGCATGACCCCCGCCGCCTCGCGCGCCGACGACCGCGATGAGGGCCGCCGCGCCGATCCCGCAATCGTCGCGGCCCGGCAGAAGATCTTCGGTCTGGAGAACGTCGACGCGAGGAGCGGTCGCGTCCGAGAGGACAAGGTCATCTTCTCGTGGATCACCAACGCCTCGTTCGCGGCCTCGGTGCGGGGACGGATCATCCTGCTCGACACGTTCGTCAGCCGGCTCGAGGTCATGCCGGGCCGGACTCCATTGGTGATCAAGGATCTCGTCGACGCCCGGCCGGAGGCGCTCTTCGTCGGCCACGGCCACGGCGATCACGCCGACAACGCGGCTTACATTTCGAAGTCTACCGGCGCGGTCATCTACGCCTCCCCGGAGACCTGCGACAACATGCAGCTCGACGCGGCGCGCATCTTCGGCACCGGGACCAGCGTGAACTGCGTGGGCGTGACTTCGCGCGGGTCCGTGCCCGGCGCGCAGCTCGTCCGGATCGGGCAACTCGAGCCGGTCGCGACCATTACGGCGTTCAGGCACCTGCATTCGACGAGAGCGCCACCGCAGGACACGAGCTTCCCCCCGGTGGTGATCAACAGTCCCGACGCCGCCGGCAAGTGCGCCGCCGTGCCCTGCAACGTCGCCGACCCGCGCGATGCGAGCATGTTCCCGGCGGGCATTTCCCTGACGACGGTGCTCGACCTGCGTACGTCGCGCGCCGGTCCGGGAGGACCGATCAGCATCTACTATCACTTCAAGCTGCGCGGCCAGAACCGCTTCACCTTCGCGTGGCACAACACGAGCGGCGCCTTGAAGGAAGGCTGCGCGTCCCCGAACAACGACAGCGCTGGAAACCCCACCCAGCCCGGGCAGGACGCTCAGGGCTGCTTCGGTCCTGCGGTCGGCCAGCGCCTCGCGCAGATCATGGAGTCGCTGCGCCCGACGGACGTCGAGATCGGCTCGGTGGTCAGCCTCGGATCCGGAATCAACGGCGAGCGCGACATCGTCACGTACAACCGGCACGTCGCGCCCAAGGTCTTCATTCCGAACCACGTCACGGTGCTTGCGGTGGAGAGCTCGTCGCTCGAGTGGAAGGTCGGCTACCTGAAGCAGCAGATTGCGATGGGCATCCCGGACTCCGAGCGGCCCGAGCTGATGTGGCTGGTGGACCCGAACGACTACCTGCGCCCGCTGGTCTTCGATCCGAAGGACGACCGCTGGCGGAAGCCGGGCGATGGCGACCGCGACGACTGATGACGTTCGCGCATGGCGATCGGGCCGCGAGACTGCTGGCGCGCTCGTCGTGCTGCTGTTGAGCTGATTTCCGCGAAAGGCCCAAGAACAGGGGGTAGTCCCATGAGACGTTCCGCGTTTGCGGTTTTCTCTGCAGTCCTGCTGGGGCTCGCGGTCGCTGCGCGTTCCGCCGCGGCGGCCCAATCGTGCCAGAGCCTCACCACGCTTTCCCTGCCGAACAACACGACCGTCACGTCCGCTACGTCCGTCCCCGCGGGGCCGTTCGTCCGCCCGGGCTCGACGACGCCCGTGAATGTTCCTGCCTTCTGTCGCGTGGCCGGCGTCTCGAGGCCGACCAGCGATTCCTTGATCAAGTTCGAGGTGTGGATGCCCGCCGCGGGCTGGAATGGGAAGCTCGACCACGGCGGAAACGGGGGTTACGGGGGGAGCCTCTCGACTCCCGCTGGATTCATGGTCGCCGGTCTCTTGCGCGGCTACGCCACGACGGGCACCGACATGGGGCACGACGCCACCGTCACTCCCGGGGCCAGCTTCGCTCTCGGGCATCCCGAGAAAAGCGTCGATTGGGGATCGCGCGCGAACCACGTCACGTCGGTGGCGGCCAAGGAGGTCATCGGGGCCTTCTACGGCTCACGGCCGCGGCTCTCGTATTTCACGGGCTGCTCCGACGGCGGGCATGAGGCGCTGATGGAAGCGCAGCGCTTCCCGGACGACTACGACG
>DATFTN010000234.1:0-16425 GCA_035261845.1 Myxococcales bacterium
CGACCTCGCCCTCGACCTCGACCTCGACCTCGACCTCGACCTCGACCTCGACCTCGACCTCGACCCCTCCCGATGCATCAACCCCAGAGGCGGTTCCTCCGGCCTCCGATCTCTTCGCCGGCGCCCCCGCCCCGGACGATCCCCTCGAGCTCCTCTACTCGCGCCGCCTCTCCTTCGAGGAGGGTCAACCCCTCGTCACGGTCCGCGTCGCCGAGGGCCGGCGCGAGATGGTCGTCTCGGCCCGCGGTCCTCTCACCGTGCGGGCCCGCGCCGCGGACGGCACCGCTCCAGAGGCAATCCTCGAGGGAGAAGGTCCCTGGACTGTCCGCCTCGCCTCCGGCCGCGCGGGCGTCGGTGCTACCTGGGTCGAATTGGAGGAGCTGCGCTTCTCCGACAGGGCCGGGCTCGAGCGGGCGCGGGCGGAGTGGGCCGCCCGGGGAGTTCCCACCCGGGCAACCACCGTGGGGCAGGTCTACGGGATCGCTGGACACGTGGTGGACACGCGCCGCCATGCGCTGCTCGCCGAGGGAGACGCGACCGAGTCCGCGGCGCGCGCCCAGGCGGACAAGATTGCCGCCCGGTTCCCCTCGGTCCACCCGCAGCTCTTCCGCGAGCTGGCTGCGCGCCCCTCGGGCCGCATCGAGCTGCTGGACGCCGCGGGCGCCGTACGCGCCACCGGCGAGTCGGCCATGGAGCTGCGCGCTGCCGAGGGGTTGTCGGTGGCGCAAGTCGAGTTCGGGATGGGGTACTCGTTCCACGGATTCGAGACGCGCGCCTATCCGGGACGCGTCTACGCGACGGTCGATCCGCGCGGCCTGCTCGCGCTCGTCGCGGCGGTGCCGATGGAGCGGCTCGTGAAGGGCGTGGTGCCGAGCGAGATCTACGCCAGCGCGCCGGTCGAGGCGCTCAAGGCGCAGGCGGTGACGGCGCGGGGTGAAGTCCTCGCCAAGGTCGGTGCCCGCCACCTGGGCGATCCGTACCTGCTCTGCGCCGAGCAGCACTGCCAGGTCTACAAGGGCACTGGCGCGGAGACGCGCGGCACCGACGCGGCGGTCGACTCGACCCGGGGCGAAGCGCTCTTCGCCCGGGTCAGCGGAGAGCCGTTCGACGAAGGCCCCGGCGAGGTGAGCCGGCTGGTCGACTCGGTCTACTCGGCCGTCTGCGGCGGCTACACCGAGGACAACGATTCGGTCTGGGGCGGGCCGCCCGATCCGTCGCTGCGCGGACGGCCCGACTTCGAGCCGCAGGCGCCGGGGATGTCGCCGTTCGCTTCCGGCATCGGAGCGGCGCTGGTGTCGCGGTTCGTCCGCCTGCCGTCCGTGCCCAGCTACTGCGCGCTGGCGGCGCCTCCCGGCAAGATCCGCTGGCGCAGGCGTTTCCGGCAGGACGAGGTGGACGCGTTGTGCGCCGGCCTGGGCGTAGGGAAGGTGCGTTCCCTATCCGTCGAAGGCCGGGGAGTCTCGGGTCGCGCGCGGGCGCTGCGTGTCGAGGGAAGCGCCGGAGTGACCCGGGTGGGCAGCGAGCTGGCGATCCGCCGGCTGTTCCGCAATCTCGAAAGTGGGATGTTCGTTGTCGAACGATCCGGTACCGACTGGGTATTCGTCGGCGGCGGCTGGGGCCATGGGAGCGGAATGTGTCAGACGGGCGCGATGGGCCGCGCCCTGCGCGGGTTCAGCTATCGCGACATCCTCCGCTGGTACTACTCGGGGGCTGGACCAGAGAAAATCTACTGACATCCATGCCTTATGTGCGCACCACAGGAAGTGGCGCGCGCCTCCGAGCGTTCTCGACAAACGTGGAAGCCCCCCAGCGGACATCGCCCGGTGCTCGCCCGGCGGGCCGCAGGGCGGAAGGCCTGCGCTCCCCGCGGAGACCTACGCCTCGAGGCCAATCTTTCCGGAGCCCATCCGGGGGTTACAATGGCGGGCGGATGTCTCCGCTGCCGCACAAGCCGGTCCGGCGGCGCAGCCGGCTGACCATCGCGCTCGCGATCTCGCTGGGCCTGCACCTTCTGCTCTTGCCCTGGATCGCGAAGGACGCGGTGTTCCACATGCCGGTGCGCCCAACGGCGGTTGGTCTGGTGCCCACGCCGCGCAACCAGGTGCAGCACGCGCAGCGCGGACCGCCCAGCTCGTCGCCGTCCTCGGGCCAGTCCTCGCCCGATCTCTCTCCTCAGCTCCCGCCCGCGCTGGAGCAGGAGAAGCAGAGGCAGCTCGAGAAGATGCAGGGCCAGGTGGTCTCGGTGGGCGAACCGAAGGACGAGCGTCCCCCGGACAAGCCGACCAAGTACCTGAGCGAGCACGACAGCCGGGTGCTGAAGGAGACGCGCGCCCGGGAGACCTCGCCGTTCTTCAAGAACGCGCTCTCCAAGGTGCAGCGCGAGGGCAAGAACGACGCGGCCAAGCCCAAGACGGCGGCCGCCGCGCCCAGCGCCGTCCAGATGGGGCAGAACGGCGGCGTCCGGCCGCAGCCCGACCGAAGCGTAGCGAAGGCCGAGATGCCCAAGCAGGACAAGGTGCAGGGGCTGCACCTGGAGAAGGCGCCTGACGGCACCGTCAACGATCGCGCCGGGCGCGAGTCGCTGTCCGGCAACGGCCGCGCGCTGGCGATGGCGGACCCGAGCGCGCAGCGTTCCCCCGGACAGCAGGGTCCGGAAGGCATTCCAGGCCTTGCGCCGGGGTCGCCGGGCACGCGCGGCCCGCTCACCCTGACCCTGGATCGCCCGGGTGAGGCGCTGGGCCCCGTCGCCGGCGGTCCCATGAACGACGACCTGCGCGGCCTCGAGGAAGGCGACGAGACGCTGCTCAACAGCCGCAGCTTCCGCTACGCGGGATTCATCAACCGCGTGAAGGAGACGGTGGGCCGGATCTGGACCACGCAGGTGGAGGACGAGACGGCCAAGCGGGATCCGACCGGCTCGATCTACTTGTGGAAGGACCGCCGCACCGTGGTCGAGTTCACCATCGACCGGCAGGGTGAGCTGAAGGACGTGCACGTGACGAGCTCGTCGGGCGTCGACTACCTCGACCACGTCGCTCTCGACGCGTTCAGGAGGGCGGAGCGGTTCCCCAATCCCCCGCCGGGCATGTTCTCCGCAGACGGTACGGTGACCATGGGGTTCGGATTCGTCCTGGGGCTGGCGCGCGGCTTCCGGATGCGCATGGGCCCCGCCTACCTGCCGAACTCGCCTGCGCAGCGCGGGTACTGAGACATCGTTCACTCTCTAGCACTGTGAGCGCCGTCAACCGGGCGAGCAGGCGCTCGTCCGCTCGCCCGGATTCAGAAATGCCCGGCACAGCCCCCGCGGTTAAGAAGCCGTGCTGGCAAGCCATCGAACCACAGTCAAGGAGGCCACCATGCGAAAGGTCCTCACGTCGGTCCCGCTGTTCGCAGTGCTCGCCGCGTGCGCCACGCCGGGCACGCGGACGGCGGTCGGCGCCGCTGGCGGCGCGGGCGTCGGCGCCGGCGTCGGCGCGGTCGCGGGAGGCTGGAAGGGCGCGGCGATCGGCGCCGTAATCGGCGGCATCGCGGGCGGCGCCGTCGGAAATTACCTCGACAAGCAAGCGCAGGAGCTGAAGGAGGTGGCCGCGAACACCAAGCGCACCGAGGACGGCATCCTGGTCGACTTGAAGTCCAAGCTGCTCTTCAACAGCGACAGCGCGGTGCTGAAGCCCGAGGCGGTGGAGCAGATCGCCAAGCTGGGCGACATCCTGGCCAAGTACCCGGAGGATCGCATCCGCGTGCAAGGACACACCGACTCGACCGGCACCGTTTCGCACAACGAGGAGCTGTCGATGCGCCGGGCGCAGGCCGTGCGCGAGGTGCTCGTCAGCCGCGGCGTCAACCCTCGGCAGATGCTGGTCGAGGGCATCGGCGAGGCCCGTCCCATCGCCGACAACCGCACTGCCGCCGGACGCGCCCAGAACCGCCGCGTCGAGCTGCACATCGACATCCCCCAGAGTTCCTGAGTCCCAAAACGTTTCACGCGGAGAGCGCGGAGGAAAAGCGAGAGCGCAGAGGAAACCTGATCCTCCGCGCTCTCGCTTTTCTCCTCCGCGACCTCTGCGTGAAACGCTTTCAGGCGCGTTCAAGGCTCTGTGAGGCGGCGGTGCGGGCCTCGCGGGCGTGGCGATTCAGGACGAGGGCGACGACCGTGATCAGGGCGGTCCAGAAGGCCCAGGTGGAGAGCCAGCCGCGGTCGATCAAGGCGCCGGCGATGGCCGGGCCGACGATCTGGGCGATGGACATCAGGGACTGGTTCAGGCCGAGCACCACCCCTTGCTCGCCGCGGCCCACCTGCTGGGTGATGAGGCTGGTCAGCGCGGGACGGATGAGCCCGTTGCCGAGGGAAGAGAAAGTCGCCGCGATGAGCAGGGTCGGGACGGCGTGGCTCAGTCCCAGGATCGTGTAGCCGGCCGCCGCGGCGGCGAACCCGAACGTGACCAGCCGGACCTCGCCGAAGACGCGCACCGGCCAACCCGAGCGCAGCGAGCCCTGGACCACGATTCCCAAGAGGCCCGCGTAGGTGAAGACGTACCCGACCTGCTTGGGGCCGAAAGCCACCCCGTGCCAGGCGTAGCGCCGCTCGGCGAACAGGGCGAATCCGCCGGTGAACGACGCGAACGCGAAGGTGAAGAGGAAGAACTCCCAGAGCAGCCCGCCCAGCACGGGGCGGCGGAAGTACTGCGCGTAGGTGCCCCAGTCGAAGAGGCGCAGCCGCCTGCCGCCGGGCGCGACCGGCGCCTCCTCTTCCCGCTGCCCGATCGGCGCGGCGGGCCGCTCCCCCTCGGGCCGTGGCGGCACCGCCGGAAGCAGGAACGTCGTGCCCAGGATGCTCGTCAATGACAAGCCGGCGGCGCAGAGGATCGGCACGTGGAAACCGTAGTGCGCCGACAGGTACCCGGAGAGACCCGGCCCGACCAGGAAGCCGATCCCGAAGGCGATGCCGATCACCGCGAACGAGCGGGCGCGATCCTTCGGCGCGGTCACGTCCGCGATGTACGCCTGCGCGATGGACAGGTTCCCCGCAGTGAGCCCGTCGATGATCCGCGAGGCGAACACCATCCACAGCGAATTCGCCCCCGCCAGGATGAGGAACCCGATGAAGGTGCCCACCTGCGAGACGATCAGCACCGGCTTGCGCCCCAGCTGATCCGAGAGCGAGCCGAGGGCCGGCCCGGCGACCAGCTGGCAGAGCGCATAGGTGGAGACGAGCAGGCCGACCACCGCGGGGCTGGCGCCGAAATGCTCCGCGTAGAAGGGCAGGAGCGGCAGCATGATGGTCAGGCCGAGAATGTCGACCACCACGATGAGGAAGATCGGCAGGAGCGGAGAGCGTCGCATCGTCTTCGCCAGGTTCTACCGCGCGAACGGCTCTCGCAACGGGGGCGCCGAGGCGAGGTCGAGCAGCGCTTCGATCAGTACGTGGGAACCTCGGTGCAGGTCGGCGACGGGGATCTGCTCGTCGCTGTCGTGCCCCGGATAGGGCTTCCCCGGGAACCACATGCCGAACGCGATGGAGCGGGGCAGCCGTTTCGCGTACGTGCCGCCGCCGGAGATGGCGGGAGGGACGTCCTCGCCGGTCGCACGGCGGTACGCCGCCATCAGCCGGCGGACGATTTTCGAGTCGGGGTCGAAGGCGAGCGGCTCGTCCTGGAAGAACCCGCCGGCCCGCAGAGTCGCTCCGCGCCGGGCGGCGAAGTCCGCGACCAGGGCGAATAGCCGGTCGCGCGCCTGCGGTCCGGTGAGCGGCGGCGGCCGGCGCAGGTTGATCACCAGCGTGAGCTTGCCTTCCTCGGCAGGCGCGAGGCCCGCGTGGGTGCCGAGCGTCGCCACGTTCACCGCGTAGCCGCCCCAGCGATCCTGCGGCAGGCCCAGGGCAGTCCCGCGCAAGTCCTGCCCGGAGAAGCGCGCGAAGGCGAGCAGATCGTCCGCGCCACCGGCGGGCAGCTCGCCCTCCACGGCGCGAGCGAGCGCGACCAGCGCGTTGCGGCCGCCCTGGAGGTTCACGCCGGCGTGCGCGGCGCGCCCGTGCGCCAGCACTTCCAGCTCGGGGCCGTTCGGCGTGATCTCCAGGCGCGATCCGGGCGGAGGCGTCCTGGCGACCAGCCGCGCGACGAGATCCTTCCAGGCAGGTTCCCCGGCGCGCCAGCGGAGCACGAGCCGGGCGCGGTCGGGGACGATGCTCGGCGCCAGGCCCGCCTCCACGGAGGCGACCGTCCAGGGCGTTCTGGAATCGCGCTCGATCGGATCCGCGCTGACGGTCAGGCCGTCCCAGGCCTTCTCCCCCACCACCACGGGGAACTCGGAGTCGAGCACCAGGCTGAAGTCGGGCGGTGCGTGCGCCGTCAAGTACGACTCGACGTCGCTGCTTCCGCTCTCCTCGTCGCTGCCGACCAGGAGGCGCACCGTATGCGTGCGCGCAGGGCCAGCTTCCTTCAGCGCCGCCATCGCCAGCAGCGCCTGCACCATCGGTCCCTTGTCGTCCGCCGCGCCGCGGCCCCACACCCGCCCGTCGCGCACCACGCCCGCGAACGGCGGAACCGTCCAGGCCTTCTCGTCCACCGGCTGCACGTCGCCGTGCACCATCAGGCCCAGCACCGGCGCTCCGGGAGGGCCCGGCAGCTCGATCTCCGTCACCATCCCGGCGGCGCGGGCGGCGAGGCCCAGCGCGGCGGCGGTCCGCAGGAGCCACTCCTTCTGCGCCGCGTGGGCGGAGTCGTTTCCGGCGACCGTCGCGAAGCGGACGGCTTGCGCGAGAAGCTCCGCCGCCCGAGGCGCGTGGAACGAGTCGTACCGCTCGTGCGCGGCTGCGGCGGCGAGGAGCAGCGCGATCACGTCCGCTCCCCGATCAGCCACCCGAGCACCGGCGCCGCGCCCAGGAGTGGAAACACCACCAGGACGGACCTGCCCGCTTGCTGCCCGCTGTTCGCCAGGCCGCGCAGAATGAACAGGACCAGCGCCGCCACCACGACCAGGGAGCCTCCGCCGAGCGCGATCGCCTGCCAGCGCGGCCATGCCTTTCGCAGGAGGCGTTCGGAAAGTGCGATCCCCAGGAGCGCGCCGGCGAGAGCGCCCAGCGGCGCGCCGATCGAGAAGCCGACCATGTCCCGAGGCCCGCGGACGTCGAGGCCACCATGGAGGACGCTTCCCAGAAAACCCAGTGCACCGGCGCCCCCCCACAGCAACACCGACGCGAACGCCCACGCCGCGAGGAGCTGCGACCAGGCCATGCCCCGGCGGCGCGCCAGCAGGGCGCAGGACACGGCCAGGACTCCGAACAGCGCCCACAGAGGGTATGCGCGAGTCACCCGTGCCTCAGGCGCATCTCCCACACGCCCGGCTCGGGCTCGCGGGTGAGGAGGACTTCGTGGCCCATCTCCTCGGCGTTGCGGCGGATGTCCGGCACGGCGGGGCGGTGATCGAGCAGCACCACGAGTTCCTCCCCGCGCCGCAGCCTCTGCAGGGCGTACTTCGTCTTCGCCCAGGTCAGCGGGCACAGGAGGCCCCGCAGATCCAGGCGCTCCACTCAGCGCTCCTCGGCCGCCAGCAGCTCCTGGTACTGCGCGGCCGAGAGCAGCTGGGCGACCTCGTCGGGCTGGGAGATCTCGATCTCGATCATCCAGCCCTTCTCGTGCGGGCTGTCGTTGATTCCCTCCGGCGCGTCGACCAGCTCCTGGTTCACCTTGGTCACCTTGCCCGTGAGCGGCGCGAACAGCTCGCTCACCGCCTTGGTGCTCTCCACCACGCCGAAGGACTGACCGCGCTTCACCTCGGCGCCGACCTCCGGCAGCTCGAGGTAGACGACGTCGCCCAGCTGGTCCTTGGCGAACTCGGTGATGCCGATCACGGCCTTCTTGCCGTGCACGCGGCTCCACTCGTGCTCCTTGGTGTACTTCAAGTCTTCCGGGTAGTCGGCCATGGTCGCGAACCTCTCAACTCTTCACGGGGGGCGTCTTCTTGCTCACGAAGGGGGTCTTCACCGCTTCCGCGGGGAAGGCGTGATCGCGGATCTCCACCTCGAAGCAGGTCCCGATCGGGGACATCTCGATGGGGACGTAGGCGAAACCGATCGGCTGCTGCAGGGTGGGGCTCATCGTGCCGCTGGTCACCTCGCCGACGTGCTTCTCCACCCCGGGCGGACGCACCGGGTAGCCTTGCCGGGCGATGTGCCGCTTGGCGGTCATCTTGAATCCGACCAGCTTGCGTTTCAGGCCCCGCGCCTTCTGTTCGCGCAGCGCCTCCGCTCCGATGAAGCCGCCGCCCTTGTCGAGCTTGACGATCCAGCCCAGCCCCGCCTCCAGCGGCGTGTGCTGCTCGTCCATGTCGTTCCCGTAGAGGCGGTACCCGGCCTCCAGGCGGAGCGTGTCGCGCGCGCCCAACCCGCAAGGCACCGCGCCCCCCTCGACCACGGCGTCCCAGATCTTCCGCGCACCCTCGGGCGGGCAGAACACCTCGAATCCGTCCTCTCCGGTGTAACCGGTGCGCGCCACGATGCAGCCGGGCACGCCCGCGACGGTGGCCTCGCGGAAATGGTAGGTGGGCACGTCGAGCACGCGCGGCCTGCAGAGCGCGTCGACCAGCCCCGCCGCCCGCGGACCCTGCACCGCGACCTGCGCCCAGTCGTCGCTCTGCTGCTGGAGGTCCACGCCGTCGCCGGCGTGCGCCCGCATCCATTCGAAGTCCTTCTCGCGGCCGGTCGCGTTGACGCAGACGAGCAGCCGGCGCGGGGAGAACCGGTAGACGATGACGTCGTCGATCATCCCGCCGTGCTGGTTGCACAGAGCGCCGTACTGGGCCTGGCCGTCCTTGCAGCTGGCCAGGTCGTTGGTGAACAGCCGCTGGACGGTCTGGAGCGCGCGATCCCCCTCCAGGACGATCTCGCCCATGTGGCTGACGTCGAAGATGCCGGCCCGCTCGCGCACGGCACGGTGCTCCTCGATCAGGCCCTGGTACAGCACGGGCATGTCGAATCCGGCGAACTCGATCAGGCGGGCCGAGGCCGCGCGGTGTGCGTCGTACAGAGGAGTGCGCTTGGCCACGGCCGTCTCCCGAAGGGTGGCGAAAGTAGCGGGCGGACCCCGGCGGCGCAAGGCCCGATGCGCGTCCCGCCGCGGGCATTGGTAGAGTGCACGAGTTCCTGGGCGACGCGCTGGCTGGAGCGCGCGCGCTCGGCGGGGTGCTCGCCCCCGGAGGACTCTTGGTCCTGACCATGCTCGCCCGGGAGGCGCTGCCGGCGGCGCGCCTTTCCCGCGCGGCCGGCTTGCGCGCGGTCAAAGGCGCCGCGCGGGCCGGCCGGGACCTGGCTTTCCTGCTGCGGCGCGGGTAGGGCCTGTGCGGGAGGCGTTTCCTGTCCTCCGCGCGCCCTCTCTGTAGAATGACGGAATGCGAGCTCCGATCGTCTTTCCCATCCGCGTGGCTGCCGGTCAGGCGGTCGTGCAGACCACCACGCGGGAGGTGAGCGCAGACGGTGTGTTCGTCTGCTCGCTCCGCCCACCCAAGCCAGGCACGCAGATTTCGCTCAAGCTGTACCTGCCCGGCGGCCCGGACCCGGAGGAGGCGAAAGCCGTGGTCAAGGAATGGCGCACGGCGCCCGACAGCGGCTACTGGGCGGAGTTCGACCAGCCGCCGCGGTCGCTGCAGGATCGGATCGCCGGCCTTCTGCAGCGTCGCGCCCGGGCCGCGGCCTCGGGGCCGCCCACGCCCATCGGGGCCATGTCGCTGGCGCGCAAACCGTTCGACGATCCGCGGCGCGCCTTCCCCCGCGTCGAGGCCCGCTTCGCCGTGCGGTTCGGCAACGTGCAGGATTTCGTGCTCGAGTATGCCGCGAACATCAGCGCCGGCGGCGTCTTCGTCCAGACCGAGAACCCGCCCGAGCTGCACTCGATCGTGACCGTGATCATGGAGCTGCCCGACGGCGGGAAGCCCGTGGAGGCGAAAGGTCTGGTGGTGCACCGCGTCTCCGCCGCGGACGCCCAGGCGCGCAAGACGCCGCCCGGAGCGGGCGTTCAGTTCGTCGACTCGAGCGACGAGTTCCGGGAGAGGATCGACCGCGCCATCGAGTTCATCCTGAAGCGTTTCTGACCGAGCAGCTCAAGTTCCGGTGGCCGGTGCCGACAGCAAGGGTGTGGTCATCCGACCCTACGTCATCCCGGTCCGATTCACCCTCGGGGCGCAGGCCCTGCAGGCGACCACCGGCGCGCTGGGGGTCGACTGTGCCTTCGTGCGGTGCCTGGTGCCACCGCGTCCCCGCGAGCGCCTGACGATGCGCCTGTACCTGTCCGACGACAACCCCGTGCAGGTGACGGCGACGGTGCGCCCCCGCACGGGCAAGGAAAGCGCGACGGGGTTCTGGGCGGACTTCGTCGCGGACAAGATGGGCAAGGCGCGGATCGCGCGCGCGCTCGGCATTGTCGAACAGCCGGCCCAGCCGATGGACCGCCGGGCGACGCCGCGGTATGCGGCGCGATTCGCGGTGCGATTCGGCACTGTCGACGAGTTCAGGCGCGAATACGCCACCAACATCAGCGCCGGCGGGTTGTTCATCCGCACCGAGCAGCCTCCCGACATGGAGGCGGTGGTGGACGTCGCCCTCGAGCTTCCCGGCGGCGAGCCTGTCGAGGGAAAGGCCGTGGTCGTGCACCGGGTCACGGTCGAGGAGGCCCGCAGCCGCGGCGTCGATCCCGGCATCGGCGTGCAGTTCGTCCACGGAGACGACCGTTTCCGCGAGCGCATCGATCAGTTCGTCGCCACGCTCTCGGTGAAGGAAACCGCCGCTTAAGGCCTCTGTTCTCTCAGGCGACTACCCGGGCTCCCGGCACGCCCACGTCGACCACTTCGGGCCTGCCGGTCACGCCGCGGCGCTGCGCCGCTTCGCGCATCGCGCTGGCCACGTCGTGGGCGCAGCCCGGATCGCACAGGGCGAGCACGGTGGTGCCCGCGCCCGAGAGGGCCGCGCCGGCGGCGCCCGCTTCCCGGGCGGCGGCGATCAACGGCGGCAACCAGGGCAGGAGCGTCGCGCGCGCCGGCTGGTGCAGCCGGTCGTCCATCGCCTCCGCCAGCAGGTCGAGCCTGCCGGCCTGCAGGGCCGCGACCAGCAGGGCGGCGCGGCCCAGGTTGTGCACGGCGTCCCCGAGCTTCACCGTCTGCGGCAATACTGCCCGAGCCGCGGTGGTCGACAGCTCCTGGTCGGGGATGAACAGCGCCGCGCGGAGCGGAGCGCCGAGCGGAATGGGGCAGGACACGACCTGGCCCGACGCGCCCAACACCGCGACCTGTGCACCGCCCCGCAGCGAAGGCACCACGTTGTCGGGATGTCCCTCCATGCGCGCTGCGACTCCGAGCGCGCGCTCCTCTCCCACGGCTCCGCCGAGCAGGCAGTCGGCGAGCAGCGCGCCGGCGAGCGCCGCGGCGGCGGAGGAACCCAGTCCGCGCCGCAGCGGGATCGAGGACTGCACCTCGATCTCCGCGCGCAGCTCGCCGGAGGCGCGGCCGGCGGCCTGTGCCGCCAGGTGCGCCGCCTCGATCAGCCGGTTGGAGCCGTCGCGAGGGAGGACGCTTTCGCCCTCGCCGGAGATGCGGGCGATGCGCAGCGCGGCGCCCCCGGGAGTGGCGCGCACCAGGAGATCGGGACCGCCCAGCGCGATGCCCACGGCGTCGAATCCGGACCCGAGGTTCGACGTCGAGCAGGGCACCACCAGGGTGAACGCTTTCACCGCAGCGCCTCCTCGATGGACTCGGCGGCGACGGGCGCGGGCAGCGGCGGCGCGCAGGCGATGGCGGCCTGCGGATCTTTCAGGCCGTGGCCGGTCAGCACCGCGACCAGCCGCTGGCCGGCGAATCGGCCCGGTCGCTCGCGCGAAAGGCGCAAGAGCCCCGCGACCGGCGCCGCGCTGGCCGGCTCGCAGAAGACGCCTGCCTCGGCGGCGAGCCGCGAGTACGCGGCGACGATCTCCTCGTCGGGGACGGCGGCGAACTGCCCGCCCGACTCGCGCTGCGCCTGCACCGCGAGCGTCCAGCTGGCCGGGTTGCCGATGCGGATCGCGGTGGCGAGCGTCTCCGGATGCTCGACCGGCGCGCCGGAGACCAGCGGCGCCGCGCCCGCCGCCTGGATGCCGTACACCGGCAGGCGCATCCCCAGCTCGACGAACCCGCGCCAGTACGCGCTGATGTTGCCGGCGTTGCCCACCGGCAGCGCCAGCCCGTCGGGCGGCCCGCTCAAGGTCTCGACGATCTCGAAGGCCGCCGTCTTCTGGCCCTCCAGGCGGTAGGGGTTGACGCTGTTCAAGAGGGCGATGCCGCCGCGGGCGGCCAGGGAGCGCACGGCCGACAGCGCCGCGTCGAAGTTGCCGCGCAGCACCACGATGCGGGCGCCGTGGGCGACTGCCTGGGCCAGCTTGGCCAGAGCGACCTTTCCTTCGGGCACCACGACCCGGCAGGCGATGCCGGCCGCGGCGCAGTAGGCGGCGGCCGAGGCGGAGGTGTTCCCGGTCGAGGCGCAGGCCGCGACTCGCGCGCCCGCCTCCGCGGCCTTCGCCACCGCGACCACCATGCCACGGTCCTTGAACGACCCGGTCGGGTTCTGTCCCTCCACCTTGAGCCACAGCTCCGCGCAGCCGACGTCGCGCGCCAGCGCGGGCGCAGCGACCAGCGGCGTGTCTCCTTCGCCCAGGCTGAGCGCCGGAGTGCGCGCGGTGACCGGCAGGCGGTCGCGCCAGCGCGCCAGCACTCCTGAGCGGCTCACGTGCGCGCCTCCTCCACCCGGATGCGGGCGCGCACCGCGCGCGTGCAGGGCAGGCGGGAGAGCTCCGTCTCCGCCTGCGCCAGCGAGGACTCGGCGGCGGCGTAGGTGAGCAGCACCACGTCCGCCGGACCCGTCCCGGGCTCGCGCTGGATCACGCTCGCCAGGCCGATGCCGCGCTCGGCGAGGACGCGGGTGATCTGGGCGAACACGCCTGGGACGTCGTCGACTGCCAGCCGCAAATAGCAGCGCGTCCGGACCTCGCCCATCGGAAGCAGCTCGGTGCCCGAAACCTGTGGCCGGGGCGGCTCCACCGGGTCGCCCAGGGCCAGCCGGCGGGCGACGTGCGTCACGTCCGCCAGCACGGCGCTGGCGGTGGCATCGCCGCCAGCGCCCAGGCCGCCGAACAGGACGGGGCCGCTCAGATCTCCGACCACGTGCACCGCGTTGCGGGGCCCGTCGACGCGTGCCAGCGGATGCTCGGCGGAGAGGAAGGTTGGGTGCACCCGCGCCTCGACCTTGCCGTCGGTGCGGCGGGCGGTGGCGAGGAGCTTGAGCGCGTAGCCCATCTCCCGCCCGTAGGCGAGGTCCAGCGGATCCAGTCCGCGCACACCCTGCCGGAAGATCTGCGCGGGAGTGCAGGAGAGGCCGAACGCGATCCGCACCAGGATGGCCAGCTTGTCCGCGGCGTCGACCGCGTCGACGTCGTCGGCCGGGTCCGCCTCCGCGTACCCCAGCCTCTGCGCCTGGCCGAGCGCGGACTCGAAGGTCTCGCCGGCGGCCATGCGCGTGAGGATGTAGTTGGTGGTGCCGTTGATGATCGCGCGCAGCTCCAGCACGCGGTTGGCCGCCAGGTCGTCGGTGAGCGGCGCGATCAGAGGGATCCCTCCGCCCACCGCCGCCTCGAAGCGCAGCTCGACTCCGCGCTGGGCCGCGAGCTGCGCGAGCTGGGGACCGTGCCAGGCGACCACGCGCTTGTTCGCGGTCACCACCGGCTTCTTGCGCTGCAGCGCCTCCGCGATCAGGGCGCGCGCCGGCTCCTCGCCGCCCATCAACTCGACCACCAGGTCGACGTCGCTGCCCTGGACCACGGAACGGGCGTCGCCGGTCAGCAGCGCCGGCTCGATCCCGCGCTCGCGGGACAGGTCCCGCACGGCCGCGCGCTGCAGGACCAAGGGCGCTCCGGCCGCGCGCGAGAGCACGTCCTGGCGCTCGACCAGGGCGCGCGCGACGGCTCGCCCCACCGTGCCGACGCCCAGAAGGCCGATGCGGACCGGCTTCACCGGATCACTGTACCGCACCGGGCGCGCGCCGGAGGGGCCCCTTGCGGGTTTGTGCGTGGGGCTCTAGACCTGTGCCCCGGGAGATGGACCCCATCGACGAGACGCCGATTTCGCGCAAGCTCGGCATCAGGGAGGGACGGCGCGTCCTCTTGATGGACCCGCCGGTCGGGTTCGCGCGCCGGCTGGACCCGCTTCCGCAAGGCGCGTCGGTGGCCACCAAGGCGGTCAGCCAGATGGACGTGGTGGTGCTCTTCGCCTCGTCGCGGGCCGTGCTCGGCGAGCTGTTCCCGCGCGCCAAGCACCTCCTGGCGCCGCGCGGGTGCATCTGGGCCGCCTGGCCGCGCAAGTCGAGCGGGTTCTTCACCGATCTGTCGGAGGATCTGGTGCGGTCGGTGGGGCTCGGGGCGGGGATGACGGACAACAAGATCCTCTCCCTCGACGAGATCTGGGCGGCGCTGCGCTTCGTGGAGAAGGACCGGGAGCGGCTGCCGCTGCCTCGCTCGGCGCAGATCTCCCTGCCCGAGATGTGATCGGCTATTCGCGCAGGCTTCCCTGGTCGTCCCCCGAGAACGCGCTCTCTCGCGCGCTGCGGGAGCGCCGGGAGCCGCCCATCGATCTGACCGAGTCGAATCCCACCCGCGCGGGCCTCGTGCCGCCAGTCCACCTGGGCGCGCTGGCGGATTCGCGCGCGCTGCGCTACGAGCCGCACCCGAAGGGCCTCCTGGTGGCGCGCGAGGCCGTCGCCGCTTACTACGCCGAGTCGCGCGGGGCGGCGGTGGACCCCGAGAACATCCTGCTCACCGCCAGCACCAGCGAGGCCTACGCGCTGCTCTTCAAGCTGCTCTGCGATCCGGGAGACTGCGTGCTGGTCCCCGAGCCCAGCTATCCCCTGTTCGGAATGCTCACGGCGCTCGAAGGGGTGGAGGCGGTCCCGTATCCGCTTCGCTTCGACGGGGAATGGCACCTCGATGCGGCGGCCCTGACCATCCCGCCGCGCGCCCGCGCGGTGCTGGCGGTGAGCCCGGGGAACCCGACCGGCGCGTTCCTCAAGCAGCCTGAGCGCGCCGCCCTCGCCGATCGGTGCGCGAGCTCCGGATGCGCGCTCGTCTGCGACGAGGTGTTCGCCGATTTCGCCTTGGTGCCCGATCCGCGGCGCGTGCCCACGGTGGCGACGCACGGGGACGTGCTTTCGTTCGCGCTCTCCGGGCTCTCGAAGGTCTGCGGGCTGCCGCAGCTCAAGCTGGGCTGGTGCGCGGTGGCGGGGCCGCTCGACGAAGTCACCAAGGCGGTCCAGCGGCTGGAGCTGATCGCCGACACGTATCTGTCGGTGGCGACGCCCGTGCAGCTCGCCGCCGGGCAGCTCCTGCGCAGCCGGCACGATTTCCAGCGCCGGGTGCTGGATCGCGTGCGCGACAACCGCGCCGCGCTCCTCCGCGCCCGTTCTCCAGAGGCTGCCTGGGACGTCCTGCCGGCGGAGGCCGGCTGGTCCGCCGTTCTCTCTGTCCCGCGCTCGCGCAGCGAAGAGGACTGGGCGCTCGCGCTGCTCGAGGCGGGCGTTCTCGTGCATCCCGGCTACTTCTTCGACTTCCCCACCGGCGCGCACCTGGTGGTCAGCCTGCTGCCCCCAGAAGGCGACTTCGCCCGCGCGGCAAGGATTGTCTCGGACGTCCTTGGCGCGCCGTGAACTTCGAACTGGGACTCGACCCCGACCACGACCTCGACCGCGAACTCGACCACGACCCCGACCGGGACCTCGACCCCGACCACGACCTCGACCCCGACCGGGACCTCGACCCCGCTGAGATTGGCACGCGCTGCCGTTCGTCATTTTTCGACCTCCCGCTTGCGCGCCCCGGAGGGGTGAGGAGGTCGAAAAATGACGAACGACAGCGCTCTATTTGCCTTTCAGCAGCTCGACATCTACCGGGTGGCTCGCGAGCTCGCGATTGCCGTCAGGGAGGCGGAGATCCGGCACGTGGAACTCCGGGATCAGGCAGGTCGGGCATCCATCAGCGCCTTCCTGACTCTCTCGGAAGGACTGCCCAACGACGGCCCTGGGATGCGCAGGAAGTACTTCACCGAGTCGAACAATTCCCTGCACGAGACCATGGCCGCGATTGACCTGGCGGCCGGAATCGGGGCGCTGGACGCGGCTGCCGCGAGCCGCATCCAGCACCTGGGACTTCGCTTCAAGCGGATGCTCTGGAAGCTCCGCGCCGGATGAGCGCGGTCAGCATCGCGACCAGTCGGTGGGCCAGCAGGCCCACCCGCCGGGCGTCTTCCAAAGAAGCGACACCACACAGAGCGGCGACTTCGACCGCGGCCGCTGCTTCGCAGGCCTCCCCACGAGCGATGGTGAACGCCCGGGCCTTGGCGGCCAGGGAAACCTCGACCTCGACCTCG
>DATFTN010000235.1:0-11882 GCA_035261845.1 Myxococcales bacterium
CAGAGCAGGAGCACGCCGGCGACGAGGCCGCGGCGGTGCCGGAACGCGAAGGCCGGCACCTCGGCCGCGACGCGCTGGTAGAGCCCCCCCGGCGACGCGCCGCGGGTGCCGGTCGGGGTCCGGAGGACGAGCTGCAGGGCCGGAAGCAGGGTGAACGCCACCAACCAGGAGATGGCGAGGCCGAGCGCGGTCCAGATTCCCAGCTCCCGGATCGGCCGCACCTTGGAGACGGAGAGGGCAGCGAACCCCAACACTGCGGCGAAGTTCGATGCGGTGACCGGCAGCAGCTTGTTCCGGAGCGCGGCGAGCTGGTGCTCGCGCACCGGAACGCCGGCGGGGCGGTCGACGAACCGCGAATGCAGGTAGACGAGGCTGGCGAGCGTGGTGACCAGCACGGTGAGCGGCACCAGCACGGAGACGATGGTGAAGCTGAATCCGAGCAGCCCGCCCGCCGCGACGCCCAGCGCGACCGCCGATCCGAGCGACACCACGAACGCGAGGAGGGTCCGCACGGACCGGTAGAGCAGGAGCGCTACCACGACCACCAGCGCGCCGAAGAAGGGGAAGTAGCGGGCCGATGCCGCGCCCGATTGCTGCTCGAGCCACGAGTCGACGTACGGGGCTCCGATCCGGTGTACCTCCCTGGCGCCCGAGCGGGCGAGCGCGGCGTCGATCGCGGCGAGCGCCGCGTCGCGCTCCCGGGGGCCGTGAGCGTCGAGGGTTGCCATCACGGAGAGGAAGCGGTCGCCCACAAGGCCTTGCTTGCGGAAGAACTGGGTGCCGGTCGCCAGGCGGCGCAACTCCTCCGGCCCGGCGCCGGGATGGGCGCGGCGGATCGCGTCGAGCACGGAGAACGCCGACACCCGAGGCACCGCGCGGAGCTCCCGCTCGGCGGCTTCGAGGCGCGCGAGGCTGGCAGGCGACCAAGGGTCGTCGGACTCGAACAAGAGCAGCACGGAAGGTGAATCGGGGAAGATGCGCTGGAAGTCGCGGGTGGCGGCGACATCGGGATCGCTCGGCACGATCAGCCGGTCGAGCCCGCCCTCCGACGGGATGCGCGCGGCGCGGACCGCGGCCAGCGGGACGAGCACCGCGTACGTCAGCAGGATGGGGATCCGCCAGGAGACGATCCGAGCGAGCATCCGGGCCGGGGGGTCGATCACGCTGGAACCCTACCGCGCCTTGGCGTAGAGAGGCTCGGATGATCGCGCTGGCCGCGGCGACGCTGGTGGTTTGCGCCCCGGGATTTCCCGGCAGCTCGGCGGAGGCGCGGCCCGCGATGGAGGCTCTCGCCCGGTCCCTGACCTCCGCGGGCCATCTGGCGCCGGGTTCCCTGTCCGCGGTGTACGAGGAGACGGAAGCCGGCGGCCTGCGCCGCCTGGCGAAGGAGGACGCTGCACTCCTGCTGGCGCCGCTGCCGTTCTTCCTCGACCATGAAAAGGAACTGCGGCTGGCCGCACGTCTCTCGGCGGTGCCGCAGGGCGGCGAGGCCCTGGAGCGCTGGACGCTCGTGGTGGGCAAAGACCATCCCGCCTCGCTCGAGGGCTACACGGTGCAGTCGACCGCGGGCTACTCGAAGCGCTTCGTGCGTGCGGCCGCCCCGGGACTGCCGGCGCAACTGGAGATCCAAGCGAGCGGCGCGGTGCTCTCCGCGCTGCGACGGGCCGCCGACGGGGAAAAGGTCGCGGTACTGCTCGACGGTGCACAGGCAGCAGCGCTCGGAAAGCTTCCGTTCGCGTCCTCGCTCGCCGCGATCGGGAAATCACCCCCGATGCCGGTGGCGGTGGTGGCGACGGTGGGCAAGCGGATGGACCCGAGCCGCTGGAAAGCGCTCGAGCCCGCGTTCAGGCGACTCGCGGAAGATCCGGCGGCGCGCGAGGCGCTGGACGGCGTGCGGGTGGCGGGCTTCGTGCCGCTGGATCAGGAAGCCCTGACCGCGGCGCGGGCGGCGTATCGGCGGGCGCAGTGAAAGCCGCGGCGCTCGTTCTTTGCACCGCGTGCGCGAGCGCGCTCCACAAGCCGCCGCCGATCGAATCGATCGCCGCGGCCCCGCGCACCGGGGCCGACCAGCTCCTCGCGGAAGCAGAGGCCGCCTGGGCACGGCGGGCCGAGGCGGGACGAGCCGCCGCCGCCGAGGAGCTGTATCTGCAGGCGGCGCGCGCCGACCCTCGAAGGCCCGAGTCGTTCGCCGGCGCCATCCGCGCCAAGGCTTTCCAGCTCGGCCGCGAGAAGGACGGCGGCGTGCGGCTGCGGCTCGCGGAGAGCGCGGTGGCGATCGGCCAGCTCTGCGAGGAGAACGCGCCGGCGGCGGCGCTCTGCGACTACTGGCTGGCCGCGGCGCTGGGGCTGCAAGCGCGGGAGCGAAGCGCAACGGCCAAGGACGGGCTCCCGCGCATGACGGACCTCCTGCGGCGCGCCGCCCGCGCCGATCCGGCCATCGACCGCGGCGGCCCGCACCGCCTGCTGGCGACGGTCCTTCTCCGCGCGCCGGGATGGCCGCTGGGACCGGGTGATACCGGCGCGGCGCTCCCCGAGGCGCAAGCCGCGGTCCGGATCGACCCGGAGTTTGCCCCCAACCAGCTCGCGCTGGGCGAGGCCCTGCGGAAGAACGGCCGCGGCGCGGAGGCTCGCGGCGTCTATTCGAAGGCGCTTCGCCTGGCGACGGAGGCAGCGGAGCGGGGAGATCCGGACGCCACCGGATGGGCCGAGGAGGCCCAGGGCGCCATGCGGGAGGAGGCGATCGGGCTCCAGGCGAGCAGCGCCACGGTGACCCCGGCGTAGCCGATCCCGAGCAGCACGTCGATGACGTAATGGTGCTGCAGATAGACCGCGCTGAAGCACATCAGAAGGAAGAAGAAGACAGCCGGCGCCCGCCACCAGCGCAGCTCCCGGATGCGGAAGACCATCCAGACCGCGATCAGCGGATAGGCGACGTGGAGCGAGGGAAAGGCGCCGTACACGTCCACGCCGCGCCCGTACATCTCTTGGAAGAAATGGGTTCCGAGCAACTGGTCGAATCGGCTGGCGGCCGCCGCAGCGGGGTGGATGTCCATCCGGGCCGGCCCGAATCCGTACTGGTCCACGTACCAGGGAGGCGCAACCGGGTAGGCGAAGTATGTAGCGAAGCCGAGCAAGTTCACGACCAGGAAGCAGAGGGCGAACGTGCGCAGCGCATCGAAACGCCTGCGGAAGAAGAGGAGGAATGCCACGGCCAGATATTCGCCGACGTAGACGAGGTACGCGAAGCCGGAGGCCAGGTCGAGCGCCGCGGTGTGGTGCGCGTCGAGCCATTCGTTGGGAGTCCGGCCGCTGATGCCGAACCAATTCCGTTCGAAAAGATACGGTTCCGCCACGTGAACGCGGCCCTCGATGGCCGGCCAATAGAAATAACGCATCGAGTCGAAGATCACCCCGGTGGCGATGAACGGGAAGAACTGCGCCAGGAAAAGCCGCGTGTTTTCGTTGTACAGATCGAGCAGCCCGAGGAGCCCGATGAAGACGTGGTCGGGCCGCAGTCCGCCGAGCGCCGCGATGACCGCGATATAGGCGAGGCCGATGGCCGGTGGGAGGATGCGCCGCTTCATCGTCCGCGAGGGAAGCAGCCACTCCCGGGCGAACCGGGGCAGCGCCTCCCGCGGAACGGGAAACAAGTCGGCAGGAATGCACACGGTGATGCGATGCAGGACGCGGACATGCGTTTCACAAAACCAGAGCGGATTGAAGGTGAAGTTGCAATCCACCGTCGCGGGCAATAGAGGCGACGGAATGCCGAACCCGGGCGAGGCCGGATGAATCTCCCGTGGTCGGCCGCCTTGATCGGCTGCCTGCTTTCCGGTCTGCCCGCCGCGGCGGCAGACCCGGAAGCGTCCGGCACCGAGTGTCCCGGCGGACTCGAGACGAGGATCGTCCCGTTGCCGGTCTATGCCACCCTCCCCAACGAGGGGGATACCTTCGGCGTAATGCCCGTCTTCTTGCGGGTGTGCGACGCGAGCCGGAGGACCGACTCCATCATCGCGCCGAGCGTCACCTGGAACGACGTCATCCACGCGACGGGCACGTTCCGCTGGTTTCATTATCCGGCCGACGACCAGACCCTCACCTTCATCGCCTCGGTGAGCACCCGGATCAACTCCGGTGTCCTGCTCGTCTGGCGGGACCTTCCCCGCGCGACAGGCGCCTCCACGACCGAAGTGGAGCTACGCTGGCAGCGCAGCGTCTTCTATCGATTCTTCGGCCTGGGTCTCGACACTCCGCCCGAGGCCGAGAGCAGCTATACCCGGGTTCGTGGCCACGCCGCCGCCCGCCGTGGACTGAACATCGGAGGGAACTGGAACGCAGGTATTTCCGTTCTGCTCGATCGCGATGTCGTCCAGGACCTGGGCGTTCCGGGCCTTCCGCTCAGCCGCCGCGAATTTCCGGACGTGCCGGGGATGGGGGGGTCGACCCTTCTCGGGCAGACGATCGACGTCCGCTTCGATACTCGAGATCGCGGCGAGACCTCCGAACGCGGATTCTTCGCCGGGCTCACAGCAGGTGTGGTCGAGGGGCTGGCGGGGTCCCCGGCGTACCTGATCTCCCGCGCACAGGTCCGGGCCCTCCTTCCCGAGACGGAGTGGATTTCGGCCGCGGCGCGATTCGACTGGCGAGCCGTCAGCTCGCCTCGGGCCCCGTTCTACGCCCAGAGCTCGCTGGGAGGCGCATACCTGCTCCGGGGGTTCACCGAGGACCGCTTCATCGACCAGAGCGCCTGGACGGTCGAGATGGAGCAGCGGATCCGCCTGTTCCAGACCCACATCTACGGGGTGATCGCGGACTGGCGGATCGACCCCTTCGTCGCCGTGGGCCAGGTCTACCGCGCGCTGGACGAGGCGGTCTCACATCCGCGTGTGGCGGCCGGCGTGGGATTACGCGCCTGGGTCCGCCCCAACGTCGTCGGCCGCGTGGACGTCGCCGACGGCGGCGAGGGGTGGAAGGTGTACGTCGAGATCGGGTACCCCTACTGATTCGCCGCGACTCCGGGGGCAGGGGCCGCGTGCAGCGCGCCGAGCTCCACCAGCTCCTCGGGGCGCAGCGGCGCGTCCAGCATGCGCGCAAACCAGTCGGCCGATTCGGGTTTTTCCAGCGGCGGCCGGTCACGGACCTCGGGCAACTGGGGCAGTAGCTCGGCGAACTGGCGTCGCAGGGCCTCGTCGTCCTGGGCGATCTCGGCGGTGCGGCTCAAGAGCGCCATGGTCTGCGCGCGGCGACTCTCGCGCGGTCCGTCGAGCTGGCCGAGTGCGGCCGCGCCGAGCATCAGCGACCAGGCGCAGAAGATGCGGTAGCCGCGCTCTCCCCTCGGCAACGAGGCCAGGTAGGAGATCGCGCCTTCCGCGTCGGCGCGGAGACTGGCGAGGAACTCCCGGCGGTGGGGCACCAGGAACCTGCCGGCCGCCTCGTCCTCGGCCTGGTCCTTGAGGATGTTCACCTTTTGCAAGAAGAGCCCGAATCGGTAGGCGAAGAGCATCCGAGGAGGCGCGCCGCCGCCCAAGGCCCACAGCTTCGTGAGCAGCTCGCCGACCAGGCCGGCGACGATGCTGCAGTACCGGCACACGTCCTCGAGATCGAGCAGGCGCAGCGGAACGGGCCGCCGCGCATAGGCCGCCATTCCCTGCGCCATGCGCCCGATGCCGCCGAACACCACCTCGCGCGCGGCGGGAGGCAGCTCGTAGGCGTCCTCGAGGAAGGCTTCGGTGTCGGCCAACAGAGCGCGTTCGCCTGGGCTGAGGTCGTCGGGAAAGTTGGAGCGGAAGGCGTCGACCTGCGCGCGGGCGGGCCGTTCTTTCAAGAACTGCCGGAAGGTGTTGAACTGCCGCTGCTGCAGCAGCCGGTCGGAGAAGGGTGCGTCCTCGACCGTGTCCAGCACCCGGAGAAGCAGGTAGGAGAGCGCGACCCGATCGCGAAACGGCGCGTCGAGGCGCGGGATGCAAAGCGCGAAGGTGCGGCTCACCGCATCGAGATGGCGCTGGTAGAACTCCGGCGGTCGCATGCAGTACCTTTCTGGCTCGAAGACGGGCGCCCTGAGGTGCGAAGTGCGGCCCGGTAACGTCCCAGGGCGAACAGCGGGAAGCAGTTGCGGTACAGGTGATATCGGATCATGAATCCGGCGGAGAGCTCGCGGCCCTCGGTGATGCGCGCGCCGCGTTCCTCGCCGATGCCATAGCCGGGGAAACCGCACCCGGTGAACGACTCCTCCTCCCAGGCACCGTCGGACCGCTGGCGCTCCAGCAGCCAGCGCGCGCCGCGGTGGGCGCTCTGCGCCTCGGCACGTCCAGCGGCGATCAGGGCGAGCAGCGCCCAGGCCGTCTGCGAGGCCGTGCTCTCACCGCGCCCCCGGGCCGAAGCGTCGACGTAGGATGCGCAACTCTCGCCCCAGCCGCCGTCCGGGTTCTGTCGATCCTCGAGCCAGCGGACCGCCCGGCGGGGTGCGAGGCCTTCCATGTCCTCGCCTGCCGCCGCGAGCGCGGGCAGCACCGCGCCGAGCCCGTAGATGTGATTGACCCCCCAGCGGCCGAACCACGACCCTTCCTTCTCCTGCTGGGCGTAGAGATAGCGCAGCGCCCGCCGCAGCGCGGGCTGGCGCCGGTCCTGGCCGAAGGCGCAGAGCATCTCGACGACGTGCGCGGTCACGTCGGCGCTGGGCGGGTCGATGACCTCGCCGAAATCGCAAAATGGAAGCATGGCGGGAAGGCGTGAGGTGTTGTCCTTGTCGAACGCGGCCCAGCCGCCGTTGCGGCTCTGCATCGCCAGGACCCAGCGAAGCGCCCGCTCCCGGGTCTGCTCGTCGAGGGCGCCGGCCTTGTGCAGCGCGAGCAGGACGACCGCGGTGTCGTCTATGTCGGGATAGAGATCGTTCTCGAACTCGAACGCCCACCCGCTCGGTTCGACTCCGGGGGCCTGCACGCACCAGTCGCCGGGGACCCGGATTTCCTCGCGCAGCAGCCACTGCGAGGCCCGCCGAAGGGAAGGTTGCGAGGGCTGGGCATCGGATTCCAACAGCGCGAGCAAGGCCAGGCCGGTGTCCCAGACGGGCGACAGGCAGGCCTGCACCCGCAGGCTGCCGTCGTCGCGGCGGATCATCCAGCGGTCATGCATGCCGGCAAGCCCCTTCTGGAGCGCTGGATGATCGAGACCATGGCCGAGCGTGTTCAGGGCCAGGAGCGAGTACACCCACGGCGGTTGGATGCCGCCCCAGCTGCCGTCGGCCTCCTGGTGCGCGAGGATCCACTCCTCGGCCAGCTTGCGGGCCCGGCGGCGCAACGGATGGATCGGCAGGCGGCCGTACGAGCGCAGCCCCCGGTCGAGCGCGAAGAAGAGGCGATCGAGATTGTCGCGCGGAGGGCGTGCCGCCGCGGCGGCGACCCGCAGCTCGTCCAGCCGGGCGGCCTCCGGGATGGCCCGCACCGGCCGGTCGTCCATCAAGAGCAGGAGCGGCACGATCGTCCCGCGAGCCCAGGAAGAGAAGCGGTAGATGCTGAGCGGGGCCTTCGGCGGGAGCAGCATCAGCTCCGGCGGCATCACGGGCAGATCGTCCCAGCTCCACTGTCCGAAGAGGGCCAGCCAGATCCGGGTGAAGGTCCTCGAGGCGGCAATGCCGCCGCGCGCGCGCACGAAGTCCCGCGCCCGGGAGAGGTGCGGGGCGTCCGCGGAGTCGCCCGCGAGCTTCAGCGCGAAGTAGCACTCGATGGTGGTGGAGAGGTCGCCTGGCGCGCCGTGGTACATCGCCCAGCTGCCGTCGTCGCGTTGATAATTGCGGATGTCCTGCGCCACGCCGCGCCATCGCTCCTCGTCGCGGGCGCCGAGGAACCAGGTGAGCAGCAGGTACTCGGCATCCATGGTGGCGTTCGATTCCAGCTCCGCCCACCAGAACCCCTCTGCGAACTGCTCGCGGGCAAACCACGCCTGCGAGCGCTCGACGACGAGATCCAGAGCCGCGTGCTCCACGCTGCTCCCGCTGCCGATCACGAGGCCCCCCTCCGTCCACGCCGGGCGCGCTCCTCGAACCAGCGCACCGCCTTCGCCAGCGCCTCCCGCACCGGCGTCTGCCGCAAGCCCAGCTCGCGCCGCGCGCGGGAACAATTCGCGAACATCACCTCCCGCGCGGTCCGCACCCCTTCGAGGGGGATGCGCGGCGGACGGCCGAGGATCCGTCCTTCCACGAAGGCATCGGCGTGGGCGAGGCCCAGCGCGAGCAAGTGCGGCAGCCGGATCCGCGGCGCCTTGCGGCCCGCGACCAGCGCCAGCTCTTCGAGCAGCTCGCGCATCATCAAATTCGCATGGCCCAGGATGTATCGCTCCCCGGGCTGGCCGCGCTCGAAGGCGAGCAGGTGGCCCTGGGCAACGTCGTCGACGTCCACCACGTTCATGCCCGTGTCGACGTATGCCGGGATCCGGCCGTCGAGGAAGTCGCGGATCAGTCCGCCGGTCGGAGTCGGCTTGACGTCGCCCACGCCCACCGGAAACGTGGGGTTCACGATCACCGCCTCCAGCCCACCCGCCGCTTCCTCGCGCACCAGCGCTTCCGCCTCCCACTTGCTCTTCTTGTACGGTCCGGGGGGAGGTCCCGTGGGAGTGGAAAGCTCGTCGGGAAGGACGCCGTCCCGCATCCCGCCGATCGTGGCGATGCTGGACGTATAGACCAGCCGGGCGCCGGCGGCCCGGGTGGCGGCGATCACGTTGCGGGTGCCGCCGACGTTGACCGCCAACACTTCGCTCGCCGGCGCGGCGAAGGAATAGAGAGCGGCGACGTGGAAGATCGCATCGCAGCCCCTGGCCGCGGCGCAGACCGCCTGCGCGTCGCGCAAGTCGCCCCGCGCGATCTCGACCTCGGCGGCTTCCGGCAAGTTCGGCGAGCTGCCTGCGCGGAGCAGGACCCGCACTGCCGCGCCCCGCTGCAGCAGAGCGCGCGCCACGGCGCCCCCGACGAATCCGCTCCCTCCGGTGACCAGCGCCCTCATCGGTGCGCGTCCTGGACGGCAAGCGCGGGGCCCAGGCGGCGCAGGGCCGCTTCCAGCGCAGCGCCGGCCCGGCTCGCGTCCCGGGCGAGGCGGACGAGCCCTGCCGCCGCGCGTGGTCCCGAGAGCGCGTGCCTCAGGGCAGGCCAGAAGTAGGTCCGGCGGGGCTCGCGCGTGAAGCCTGGCAGCGCGGACCCGAGCGGGTCGACGATGGCCCGGAGCGCCAGCCAGGGAACGCCCGCCTCCACCGCTGCCCGCGCCACCCCATAGCTCTCCATGTCGACGGCCAGCGCGCCGGATCGAGCGAGCGCACGCTTCTCCTCCGGAGATGCGGCGACCGAGGTCGTGCAGACGAGCTCGCCCTGGAGGCAGCGGAGCCCGTCCAAGGCAGCGGCGGCGGCCACTCGGGGAGATTCCGGCGCAGCGAGAGAGTCGCCGCCCGCGCCGCGCACGGCCGTAGCCAGCACCAGATCGCCGGGAGACAGCGCGGCGTCGAGTCCGCCGGCGAATCCGCAGCTCACCACCAGGCGCGGACGTTCCTGGGCGATGGCCCCGCGTGCGCCTCCACCCATGCCGATCCCGATCGCGACCACCTCGACACCGGAAAGGCGGCCGCGCACCACGCCGCCTCCGCGGGCTGTTCCCAGGGCGCGCTCCACGCTGCGCAGCTCCAGCTCGACCGCGACCAGCACGAGGACCTTCCCCGGATCGGCCCAATCGCCGTGCGCCGGGGTGTCACGGGACTCGAGCCGTCCCTTGCGCCGCTCCCAGATCTCCTGCGATTTGCGCGCCGCGTCCTCGCCCGTGAAGGCGATGTCGGCGATCTCCGCCAGCGGCACCCGGGTGCGGCGCGTGGCGGTCTCGTCGAACAGATCGAGGTGCGAGGCGCTGCGATCGTAGACGAACCCCACCAGCCGGGAACCGTCGCTGCGCAGCAGGGTGACGTACCCGCGGTAGTCGAACGCCCGATCCACCAGCTCGGCGATCCTCGCCTGGGTCATAGCCGGCCCGTCACCAGGCTCGCGACGGTCTGGACCATGGCCCGCGGCGATTCGAAAGCGGCGCGGACGGCGCTCGGCTCGAAGCCGCAGTGCACCATGCAATCCTGGCAGCGGGGATTGCCGCTCTTGCGGCCATACTTCGACCAGTCCGTCTCCTCCAGGAGCTCGCGGAAGGTCGTGGCATATCCGTCCTGGAGGAGATAGCAGGGCCGCTGCCAGCCGAAGATGTTGTAGGTGGGATTGCCCCAGGGGGTGCACTCGAAGTCGCGCTTGCCCATCAGGAATTGCAGGAAGAGGGGGGACTGGTTGAAGCTCCAGCTCCCCTTCGGCGAGCCGAGCATTCGCGCGAAGAGCCGCTGCGACCGCTCGCGCCGCAGGAAGTGGTCCTGGTCGGGCGCCTTCTCGTACGAATAGCCGGGGGAGACCATCATTCCCTCGACGCCCAGCTCCATCATGTCGTCGAAGAACCGGCGCATGCGCTCCGGATCGCTGCCTTCGAAGAGCGTGGTGTTGGTGGTGACCCGGAAACCGCGCGCCAGCGCGGCGCGGATCGCCTTCACCGCCACGTCGTAGACGCCTTCGCGCGAGACGGAGCGATCGTGCTCTTCGCGAGGCCCGTCCATGTGCACGCTGAAGCTGAGGTACTTGCTGGGCTCGAACTCATCGAGCTTGCGCTCCAGCAGGATCGCGTTGGTGCACAGGTAGACGAATCGCCGGCGGTCGACCAGCGCGCGGGCGATCCCGGCGATCTGGGGGTGCATCAGCGGCTCGCCCCCTGCGACGCTGACGATGGGCGCGCCGCACTCGTCGGAAGCGGCCACGCACTCCTCGACCGAGAGCTGGCGCCGGAGGAGCTGCACGGGGTACTGGATTTTTCCGCAGCCCGTGCAAGAGAGGTTGCAGCGGAAGAGCGGCTCCAGCATCAGCACCAGCGGGTAACGCTCGCGGCGGGCCAGGCGCTGCTTCAGAAGGTATCGGCCCACCGCCATCATCTGCCCTGCAGGAATTCCCATTCCACCCTCCGCCGGAGGGCTTATCCCCTCGACGCGAGACAATCAACGTTTGTGTTCGATGAATCGGGCCCGTTACGGTTTCAAGCCGGGGAGCAGTTGACCAAGCCTGCGGGGGTGTGAGAAAGGCGCGCGGCGTGGCGAGGCCACTTCTAGGGGTGATCGGGGGGTCGGGACTCTATGACCTGCCCGGACTGACCGGTGTGCGCCGGGAGAGGGTGAGTACGCCCTTCGGCGAACCCAGCGACGAGTACCTGGTGGGGAAGCTGGGCGAGCAGGAGCTGGTCTTCCTCCCCCGGCACGGCAACGGACACCGGCTGTCGCCCACGGAGGTGAATTCGCGCGCCAACGTCCACGGCATGAAGCAGCTGGGGGTGACCCGGCTCATCTCGGTCAGCGCGGTCGGATCGATGCGTGAAGAGATCTCCCCGGGCGAGCTGGTGCTGGTCGACCAGTTCATCGATCGGACGGTGGCGCGCCCGCGGTCGTTTTTCGGGGGCGGCGTGGTCGCGCACGTCGCCTTCGCCGATCCGGTCTGCCCGCAGCTCCACGCCCATCTCCGGGCCGCGGCGCTCGCCACCGGCGCGAACGCCCACGAGGACGGCACGTACCTCTGCATCGAGGGGCCGCAGTTCTCCACCCGGGCGGAGAGCCTCTTGTACCGGAGCTGGGGCGTGGACGTGATCGGCATGACCGCCATGCCCGAGGCCCGCCTCGCCCGGGAGGCGCAGATCTGCTACGCGACGCTGGCGCTGGCGACCGACTACGACGTCTGGCACGAGACCCACGAGGCGGTCAGCGTCGAGGCGGTGATCGCCAATCTCGGCAAGAACGTCGCGACGGCCAAGGCCGTCCTCCGGCGCGTGATCCCGATGATCGGC
>DATFTN010000236.1:0-2517 GCA_035261845.1 Myxococcales bacterium
GGAAGGTCCCAGCGGGTGTCGTGCTCCACCTTCGCCGAGTCGTAGAGCGCGTCGCCGTCCGGCAGCAGGGGCGGGCGGCCCCGGGCGTGGCGGAGCGTCCACAATTCCTGGAACCAGCCGAGGTGGCCTACCTCCCACAACAGCGGGTTCACGATCGACAGGCGGGGACCCATCCACTGACCATCGTCCAGGTCCTGGACGAGGAGGAGGGTGCGGGCGCGCGCGTCCCGAAGCTCGGCTGCGAGTGGATCGGGCACGTCGGCGAGCATACTCTCCCTCGCCGTGCGAGTCGTACTCGTCTGCCCTTCGCCGCCGGGGTCGCGGCTCGGCAACCGCATCACGGCGCTCCGCTGGCAGAGGATGCTGCGCGAGCTGGGCCATCGCGCCGTGATCGTGCAGCCGGGCGCCACTCCGGCGACCGACGTGCTGCTCGCGCTGCACGCCCGGAAGTCGGCCGAAGCCGTCCGCAGCTCGCGCGAGACGCGGCCTGGGACGAAGGTGATCGTCGCGCTGACCGGCACCGATCTCTATCGGGACGTGCGCATCGACGCCTCGGCCAGGCGATCCCTCGACCTGGCCGACAGGCTGGTGGTGCTCCATGACGGCGCCGCCGCCGAGCTGCCCGCCCGGTTCCGGTCCAAGGTCCACGTCGTTCCCCAGTCGGCGCCGGCGATGCCGCGCCTGCCGCCGCTGCGGCGCGTGTTCGAAGTGCTGGTGGTCGCGCATCTCCGCCCGGAGAAGGATCCGCTGCGCACCGCCCGGGCGGTCCGCGGGCTGGACGCCGGGTCGCGGGTCCGGGTGGTGCACGCGGGAGCAGCGCTCTCCCCCCAGATGCGCAGGGAGGCGCAGGCGGAGATGCGCTCCAACCCGCGCTACCAGTGGCTGGGCGAGCTGCCGGCTTGGAGGGCGAGGCGGCTGATCGCGCGAGGCCAGCTGCTGTGCATCACCTCCAGAATGGAGGGAGGAGCGAACGTCCTATCCGAGGCGGTGGCGGCGGGCACTCCGGTCCTCGCCTCGCGGATCCCCGCCATGCGCGCCATCCTCGGCGCCGACTATCCGGGTCTCTTTCCCTTCGGCGACACGGCCGCGCTCGCCCGGCTCCTGCGCCGTGCCGAGACCGACCCGGCCTTCCTCTCCGAGCTGCGCCGCCGCTGTGTCCTGGTACGCCCGAAGCTCTCCCCTGCCCGGGAAAAGTCCGCGCTGCGCAAGCTCATGGAGGCGGTGAGCTAAGTCCCTGGTTTGGTCATTGAGTGGATCGCGAACAAAGGCAGGCATCGGTCAGATGACCGATGATGCGGACCGCGCCGAGGTTGCTGTCGGACGGACCGAAAAAAAAATTTTATTTTTTTTCGGGCTCAGCCCAGGCGATTGGGCTGCCGGCACTTGGATGATGCGATGGGCGAGTGGCCCGTGCCGAAGCTAATGTTCCTGCTCGGCTCGGCGCCGACCTACCTGCTTCGGAGCGGGCCTGGGGCTCTGACGCTATCCCAGGCTGTCCCAGATCCTTCGCTTCAGCGCGGAGAATGCAGGAGAGAAGCGGGTCTCCAGGGACCGCGGTCGGGGAAGGTCGACCGGCAAGTCGGCCTTGACCCGCCCCGGACGGGGCGAGAGCACCGCGATCCGGTCGGCCAGGTAGAGCGCTTCCTCGGCATCGTGGGTGACGAAGAGCACCGTCTTGCGCCGCCGTTCCCACAGGCGGGCCAGCTCGTCCTGCATCCGGGCGCGCGTCTGCGCGTCCAGCGCGCCGAAAGGCTCGTCGAGGAGGAGGATCCGAGGGTCCGTAGCCAGCACTCGCGCCACCTCCACCATTTTGGACATTCCCGCCGACAGCTCCTTGGGCCAGGCCTCCGCGAATTGCGCCAGTCCGATGAGGTCGATGAGCTCGCTGCTCACCGCCGCGCGGGCCGCGGGATCGGCACCTCGGGCGAGGAGCCCGAACTCGACGTTCTCGCGCACGGTCATCCAGGGAAAGATGGAGTCCTCCTGCAGGACGTATCCCCGTTCGGGGCCCGGCCCCTCGATTGGGGATCCGTCGCAGCGGACCGACCCGCTGCTGGGCCGGAGGAACCCGGCGAAGATGCGCAGCAGAGTCGTCTTCCCGCACCCCACCGGGCCCAGCACGGCGAGGAACTCGTTGTCGCGGACGTCGAGGGAGAGCGCCTGCAAGGCCTGGGTCGGCGTCGGACCCGGGTACGTGAACCCGACGTCCACGGCTTGCAGGGGGATTGCCGGAGCCCCCGCGGGCCTCACGCGGCGCGCCTCATCCAGCGCGTGGCCCGGAAGTGGAAGCCGAGCGCCAGCAGATCGAAGGCGAGCACCAGCGCTCCGATGGTCACGATCCCCACCACCATCGTCGGCACTCGCGGATACGCGCCCGCCAGCGTGAGCAGGTAGCCGAGGCTCGGCATCCTGGCGTCGATCAGCTCGGCGACCACGATCGTCACCCAGGCGAGGCCGAGGGCGATCCGGAGGCTGGCGAAGATGTGGGGCAGGGCGGCGGGCAGGGTGATCTTCCGG
>DATFTN010000237.1:0-8591 GCA_035261845.1 Myxococcales bacterium
GTGAACGAAGGCGAATACAAGGTGATGGGCCTGGCCGCCTACGGGCGCCCGTCCTACGCCGCGGAGGTCCGCAAGATCCTGCCGCGAACGGCCGACGGCGGATTCGCGCTCGACCTGTCCTATTTCGACTACCACCTCTCGGCGCGAACCTCCTACTCGGAAAAGTTCGTGTTCGTGTTCGGCCCGCCGCGCGAACCGTGGGAACCGATCGACCTGTCCACCGAGCGCGGGCGCCACTGCGCCGACGTCGCCGCGTCCGTGCAGCGGGTCCTGGAAGACACGCTGGTCGATCTGGCCGCCTCGCTGCGCGCGGAGACCCGCTTGCCGGACCTCTGCCTGGGCGGAGGGGTGGCCCTGAACGGCTGCGCGAACGCGCGCATCTTGCGCGAGAGCGGGTTCGAGCGCGTCTTCGTCCCGTCCGCTCCGGGCGACGCGGGCTGCGCCCTGGGCGCCGCCCTGTACGTGGACCGCGTGCACTTCGGAAACCCCTGGCGCGAAGTGCCCGACCATCCCTTCTGGGGACCCGAGCCGGAGCCCGCCGAGCTCTTGCGCGTCGCGGGCGAGGACGGGTTGCCCGCCGAGGAAGTCTCCGAGGCGGAGCTGCTCGCGCGCGTCGCGGACGAGCTGTGCGCCGGCCGGATCGTGGGATGGGTCGACGGAGCTTGCGAGCTCGGGCCGCGCGCGCTCGGCCACCGCAGCATCCTGGCCGCGCCGCGCGACGCGGCGATGCGCGACAAGCTGAACCGGAGCATCAAGTTCCGCGAGGAGTTCCGGCCGTTCGCCCCGGCGGTGCCGATCGAGTCAGCCTCGCGCTATTTCGAGCTACCTCCCGGCGGCGAGCGGCTCGGCCGCTTCATGTCGGGCGTCTTCCCGGTCCGGCGCGAATGGCGCGATCGGCTCGCCGCGGTCACGCACGTGGACGGCACCGCCCGCGTGCAGACCGTCGAGCGCGAGATGGCGCCGCGATTCCATGCCTTGCTCGAGGAGGTCGGCCGCCGCACCGGCGTGCCGGTGCTGCTCAACACCAGCTTCAACCTGGCCGGCGAGCCGATCGTGAATCGCGCGGTCGAGGCGTACTCCACCTTCCGCCGCTCGGGCATCGACTTGCTCGTCTGTGGGCCGGTGCTGGTGGCGAAGAAGCGGGCCGCTACCGGCGGCGCGGAGGAGGCGGTCGCATGATCAAGCGGCGTTCCCGCATCGCGCGCATGCTGATCGTGCTCGGCAGCGCGGGTCCTTCCATCGCCGACGGCGCCCGCGGGCTGTGGCGCAGCGATGCCGGGCGGAAGTGGCTCGTCCCGTTGGTCGTGTTCCTCTGCGTCACCGGCCTCGTCCTGGTGGTGGCGGCTGGCGTCCAGGCGCTGGCGCCGTTCATCTACGCCATTTTCTGACCGCCAATGCTGCAAGAGGCGCTCGACCTGCTGGCCTGCCCGCGCTGCGCGGGTCGGCTAGGCGCGGACTTGCGCTGCTCCTCCTGCGCCGCGGAGTACGGCGCGCCGGGCGGCATTCCGGATCTGCGGCTCCCTGCCGACGAGCGCACCGAGACGGTCCGAGAGTTCTACGCGCAGGCTCCGTTCCCGGGCTATCCGGCGCGGGACAGCTACGGGTGGCTGCGCGCCCGCGCGGGACGAAGCGAGCTGGCCCGCCTGCTCGACCAGGCGATCTCCGGAGACGCGCGCATCGTGGAAGTCGGCTGTGGCACCGGCCAGATGAGCTTGTTCCTGGCCACCGCCGATCGGCTGATGATCGGGGCGGACCTGACCCGCGCCTCGCTCGAGCTGGCCGAGGACGCCCGCCGGCGCTACGGCATCGAGCGCGCTCTCTTCGTCGAGACCGACCTGCGCTCTCCCGGGCTGCGCGCCGGCGCCTTCGACGTCGTCTACTCCAGCGGAGTACTGCATCACACTCCGGATCCCCGCGCCTCCTTCGCCGCGGTGGCCCGCCTTCTCCGGCCGGGCGGAACGGTAGTGATCGGCCTCTACAACGCCTTCGCGCGCCTGCCGCACCGCTTGCGGCGCGGCATGGCCCGCCTGACCGGCTTCCGCTGGATCCCCTGGGACCCGGTGCTGCGCGAGCGGAGCGCGGAGCCGGCCCGCCGCGAGGCGTGGCTGCGCGACCAATATCGGCACGTCGAGGAGCACCGCCACACGCTGGGCGAAGTGCAGGGCTGGTTCCGCGAGAACGGAGTCGAGTACCTGCGCGCGTACCCGGACACGCTGCTCGCGGCGGAACAGCTGACCGGCGACGGCTTGTTCCAGGCCGCCGGGGACGACTGGCCGGTCGAGAACGTGCTCGCCCAGCTGTCTTGGGCGCGCACCCTGTCCCACGAGGGCGGCCTGTTCATGGTGGTCGGTCGCGCGGCGGCGCGTTAGGTTCCGGCCATGGTCCACGTACGCTACTGGGACGACTTCCTCTGACCGTGGTGCTACGTGGCGGCCGGGCGCCGCCGCACGCTCGAGCGGGAGCTGGACGGCAAGGTCCAGTTCGACCGCCGCGCCTACCTCCTCCTCCCGGGAGAAGGGCAACGCCCCGCCTACGACGAGTACGTGGTGTCCCACCGCGTCCGGGCGGCCGGCATGATGCCCGAGCTCGGATTCGCCATCCCGAAGGTCGGTCAGAAGTACCCGGGCTCCAGCGTCCCCGCGCAGCTGGTGGCGGCGGCGGTGAAGGACGAGCAGCCGGAACGGCTCGAGGCGTTGGAGGACCAACTCTTCGGCGCGATGTTCCGCGAGTTGCGCGACATCTCCGATCCCGAAGAGCTGCGGGCGGCGGCGCGCGCCGCGGGTGTCGCCGAAGGGTTGGTGGATCGCGCGCTGGCCGACCCGGCGCTGCGCGATCGCGTGTTCGCGGAGCACCAGGAAGGACTCGACGCGGGGGTGCAGGGCATTCCGGCGCTGGTCCTGCCCGGCTATGCGCCGGTCACCGGGGCGATTCCTCTCGACGCGCTCCGCCGGGCGTTCGCCGAAGTGGTCGACTCCCGCGAGGCGCGTGCCTAGCTTCGAGTCGATGAGCAACGTGAAGTGGTTCGCCGCGGCGGCACTGCTGGCGTCGCCCCTGGCAGTCGCGCAGACGCCGGAGCGGCCGCAGCAGCCCACAGCCACGGCGCAGCCGGACGCCGGTCCGCCGGAAGCTCCGGGCGCCGCGCCGCTGACTCCGCGCGAGAAGGCTGCCGCGCAGGCGTCCGAGCAGGCGAAGAAGGACGTCGACGTGGCCGGCATCCATCTCGAGGTGGCCCGGCTCTACCTGGCGGGCCTGTACGGCCTGGCGGGTCCGTCGAGCACTTGGGATCGCGAGCACGGCGTGGCGCTGTTCACCCAGGCGCAAAACGCGTTGACCGACGCCGATCGCCAGCTCGCCGAGTTGCAGGGGCTCGCCCAGCGCAACTGGCCCGACGCCCGCGACCCGCTCTCCCGCGCCCGTGCCACCATGGTCCGCGTCCAGACGCAGCTCCGCTCGCTGTCCGTCCCTCTGCGCACCGGCGGAGGCCAGGTCCAGGCCGGCCAGAGCGTCATCCGCGAGGTCTACAAATCTCTCGACTCGTCCCGGGACGAGCTGAACTCTGCCGCCAAGGCGATGGGCGTCGACCCGAAGCTGCGCACGCCGTAGTCGCGCCGAGTACATTATTCGCCCGAGTGTATTCCATTCAGTGTAAAAATTGATCGCGATGCCGTTTGACACGGTGCGTCCCGTCCCGGGACGGGACGCAGCGCGTTAGCGAGACTCGTGGTTTCAACAGAGTGTCAGCGCGTCGTCGACTGCTCCTCGTCGCGCGGTAGCGCTCGCCTTCTGTAGAGGATGTTTCGCCCGGCGGCCTTGCTCTCCTTCACGAAGATATCGCGTGTTGCCACGTCCTCAGGAATCGAGACGAACAAGGTCTTGCCGTCGTCTCCCCATGCAACGGAGACGGTTCTCGCATCCGCATTCATTCGTAACACTTCGTTGGAACCGAGCATGACCCTCGTCACGAATCCAACGGTAGCGCCGCATCCGCGACTCACGACCTTCGCACTGGTGCCGTCGACTGATCTCGCGCTATGAACGGTAGTTTCCTCGCAGCAGGCGCTCGAGAGAATCGCGACGATACATGTGAGGATCGGAAGTCTTCTCATCAGGGCTGCTGTCCCAAGCGATTCCAGGCTACAGCGCGCTCCCCCATTCCGCCAATGCGCTCGCCAACTCCCGCAGCACCTCTGCGTCGGTGCGGCCGCTGCGCTTCAGGACGTGGAAGGAATGGTCGGCTCCGTCGATGATCCGCAGATGTGCGCGCGGAAGCTGCTCAACGATCGGGCGGAGCAGCGCCATGTCAGCCAGGTCGTCGCGCGTGCCCTGCAGGAAGAGCAACGGGACTTGCACCCGATCAAGGTGCTCCGCGCGCTTCACCGACGGCGCTCCCGCGGCGTGGAGCGGAAAGCCGAGCAGCACGATGCCGCGGACGCCAGGCAGCGGCGCTTCGGCCTGGGCCTGGGTGGTCATCCGGCCGCCCATCGACTTGCCTCCCGCGATGAGCGGCAGGTCGGGTGCCGCCTCGCGCGCGGCTTCGACGGCTGCCCGGACGGCGCCGTGGAGCACGGCCGGCGGATCGATGCGCTTGCGGCCGGCTTGCGTGTACGGGAACTGGTAGCGGAACGTGGCGACGCCCTCCCCCGCCAGCGCCTCGGCCATCCGCTGCAACCAGGCATGCCGCATTCCGGCGCCCGCGCCGTGCGCGAGGACGTAGAGGAGGCGCGCGCCTTCCGGGCGCAAAAGCAGCGCGTCCAGCCGCTCGCCCCCCGCGCTGAAGCCGGCTTCACGCACCCAGGCGCTTCCTCAGCCGATCGAGCGCATCGGACACGTCCGGATCCAACTCCAGCACCTTCGCCAGCGGATCCCGCTTCAGCTTCCGCATCCGCGCCGGTGCCGACTTGAGCGTGAACGCCCGCGGATCCAGCTTCTCGTCCACCTCGCTCCAACGCAGAGGCATCGACACGGTCGCTCCGGGCACCGGGCGCGCGGAGAACGGGGCCGCGATGGTCTTCCCGTAGCCGTTCTGGAAGCAGTCGAGGTAGACGCGGCCCTTGCGCGCCTGGATGGGCGCCCGCACCAGCGTGGAGATGTCCGGGTGCTCCCGCTCGACTACGTGCGCGAGCACCACCGCCAGGTCGCGGGCCTGGTCGTGCGTGCACCTGGAGCCGAGCGGCAGCAGGACGTGCAGGCCGGCCTGCCCGCTGGTCTTGCAGAACGACGGCAACCCGATCTCCTCGCACAGCTCGTGCAGCGCGCCGGCGAGTCGGGCGACCCAGGCAAAGGGAGCGCCCTTGGGGTCCAAGTCGATGACCGACCAGTCGGCGCGGTCCGGAGCGCCCGCCCGTCCCGCATAGATGTGCAGCGGGATGGCGGCCAGGTTCGCGACGTAGAGCAGCGTCTCGACGTCGTCGCAGACGAAGTGGTCGATGTCCCGGCCTTCGTCGGTCCGCATCCTGGCGGTGCGGATCCAGCCGGGGATGTAGTCGGGCGCGTCCTTCTGGAAGAACGACTTGCCCGCGATGCCGTCGGGAAATCGGGTCAACACCACGGGTCGGTCCCGCAACCAAGGCAAGAGCCATGGCGACACCGCCCGGTAGTACTCGAGCAGATCTCCCTTGGTGTAGCCCTCCTCGGGCCAGAACACCTTCTCGAGGTTCGAAGAGGCCAGCTCGCGCGCGGGCGCGTGCGCGGGCTCCGCCGCCGGAGCGCCCGGGCGCACGCAATCCGACGGAGGCTTGTCGTCGCGGAAGCGGAGGAAGACGGGAGCGCGGAGGAGGCCTTCCTCGGTGATCTCCTTGTAGCGGACCTCCACCACCCGGCGCGGGGTCACCCAGGAGTGGCCCGGGCCTTTGGGAAGCGGGCCGCTGCAGGGCGGCTTCGAGACGCGGTCGCGCTCCAACTCCTCGCGCAGCGTGCGCAGCTCCGTCTCGCTGAAGCCGCTGCCCGCGCGGCCCGCGTAGACGAATCCTCCGCCCTCGGCGTAGGCGAGATGCAGCGAGCCGAACCCGGTGCGGGACCCCTCTCCGGCCGAGAAGCCGACCACGGCGAAATCCGCGGTCCGATCGGAGCGGATCTTGATCCAGTCTCGCGAGCGGCCGGAGCGGTAGGGGGAGTCCGCGCGCTTGGCCATCACGCCCTCGAGCCCCAGCTCCCGCACACCGCGGAACATCTCTTCCCCGCGCCCCTCCAGGTGATCCACGTACCGCAGCGGACCCAGGTCGGGCAGCAGGAGCCGCAGGAGGCGCTTGCGCTCGGCCAGCGGCAGCGTCCGCAAGTCGAACTCCTCGAACCCGAGCAGGTCGAAGCAGAACAACGTGGCGGGAAGCTCCTGCGCGGCGCGCTCCAGGTCGCGGGGAGCGGTGAGCAGCGCGCGCTTCTGCAGGCGCTGGAAGCTCGGCCGTCCCGAGTCGTCGAGGACGACGATCTCGCCGTCCAGCACCAATTGCTCGGCCGGCAACGCGCGCAACGCGGCCGCGAGGTCGGGATGCACCCGCGTCGCGTCCGCCCCGCGGCGGTAGTGGATCACCGCGCGACCGTCCTCGCGCCCCGCCAGTGCGCGGAACCCGTCGTACTTCAGCTCGAAGAGCCAGGCGGGATCGGTGAACGGCTTCGGCTGCACCTCGGCCAGCATCGGCTGCATCTCCGCGGCGCGCACGCGCTGCCGCGGCGGCTTCAGCGCCCGGAGCGCGTCGCGGACCGCCGCGGCGCCTGCCGGCGTCGGCAGCACCGGCGCATCGGAGAGGCTTCCGCCCCTGCGGACGTGCGCGTCGCTCGTCTCCTTGATCAGCAGCCACTCCCTGCCGCGGGTGCGCACCAGCGTCCAGGCGCCGCGCATCTTGTAGCCGCGCAACTCGAAGAGGAGCTTCCCCTCGCGTATCCCGTCGGAGAAATCCTGCACGGGCGTGCAGCCGCCGAAGTCCCAAGCCTCTCCTTCCGCCGCCCCGCCCGCCTCCATTTCCACGGCGAATCGCCGATCCGCGGGGTCGGGCGAGGGCCCCTTGGGGACCGCCCAGGACCGCAGAACCCCGTCCGTTTCCAGGTGAAGCGCATATCCGGGACGCGCGCCGGTCTGCCGCACGACGGCGAACCGCCTGCCCGCCCGCTCGTCCGGGAAGTTGGGCATGACCACGAGCAGGTTATCATCGCGCGCATGCCCGCTCGCTCCATCGCCTCGGGGACGATCTCGTTCGGCCTGGTTTCCATCCCGGTGAAGCTCTTCTCGGCGACGCAGAGCCAGGCCGCAATCTCGTTCAACCTGCTGCACTCCAAGTGCAAGGGGCGGCTCAAGCAGCAGTACATCTGTCCCCGCGACGACAACATGATCGTCGAGCGCAACGACATGGTGAAGGGCTACGAGTTCGGCAAGGACCAGTACGTCACCTTCACTCCCGAGGAGCTGAAGGCGCTGGAGGAGAAGGCGTCGCAGCAGATCGAGATCAGCGAGTTCGTGCCCAGCGAGAAGATCGACCCGGTGTACTTCGACAAGGCGTACTACTTGGGACCCGAGAAGGGCGCCGAGCGCGCCTACCGGCTGCTCTCCGAGGCGATGCGGGCCACCGGGCGCACGGCGCTCGCCCGCTACGCCGCGCGAGGCAAGCAATACCTGGTGCAGCTGCGGCCGATCGAAGGCGGCGGCCTGGTCCTGCAGCAGCTCATGTACTCCGACGAAGTGCGGCCCTTCTCGGAGGTCGAGGTGCCGCAGGGCGAGGTGAAGCCCGCCGAGCTGGAGCTGGCCAAGCAGATCATCAGTCAGATCGCCGAGGACGACTTCAAGCCGGAGAAGTACGAAGACGACGTGAAGAAGCGCATCCAGGAGCAGATCCAGCGGAAGGTGGAGGGCCAGGAGATCGACCTGACGCCGGCGGAGCAGCCGCGCACGCAGGTCATCGACCTGATGGAGGCGCTCAAGGCGTCTCTCGCGGCGCGCGGCGAGCAGGCCGCGGAGCCGGTCTCTGCGGACCGCAAGCCCGCCAAGCGCGCCCCCCGGACGGAGAGGGCGGCCAAGGCTTCCCGCAAGTAGGTCCGGCGTGCGAACCTCCGCGCGATGACCGGCTACGGGTCGCGCGAAGTGTCCCGGATGCTCGGGCTGTCGGTCGGACAGCTGCGGTCGTACGTGCGGGCCGGGTTCCTGCACCCTGCCCGCGGCCCCCGCCGCGAGCTGCGCTTCAGCTTCCAGGACCTGGTGCTGCTGCGGACCGCGCAGGGGCTGATCGGCGCGCGCATCGCGCCGCGGCGGGTCCGCGCTGCGCTGCGCAAGCTGCGCTCCGAGCTGCCCGACGGACGGACGCTGCGCGACGTGCACATCCGGGCCGAGGGAGACCGCATCGTGGTCGGCGACGGCGCGCGCAAGTGGAGCGCCGAGGACGGCCAGGTCCTGTTCGACTTCGGCACCGCCGAGCTGGCCCGGCGCATCGCGCCGCTCGCGCGCAAGCGGTCGAATGCCCTCGACGCCGACGGGCTGTACGAGCGCGGGTGCGACCTCGAGGAGGCGGACCCGGCCGCCGCGCGCGCGGCGTACCAGCGGGCGCTGGAGCTGAACTCCGGCCACGCCGGCGCGCACGTCAACCTGGGCCGGCTGCTTCACGAGGCAG
>DATFTN010000238.1:0-3937 GCA_035261845.1 Myxococcales bacterium
AAGTCCGGGCACCAGATCGCCCTGTCGGACAAGGACGGCGAGGAGAAGATCACCATCTGCGACGGGACGGGGAAGCGCGTCCTCACCTTCGACGTCAAGGCCAAGAAGCTGCTCATCGAGGCGAAGGAAGGCTGCGTCGAGCTGCGGGCGAAGAAGAAGATCGCCATGCGCTGCGAGGACCTCGAGGTCCACGCGAGCAAGAACGCCAAGGTCGACGTGAGCGACAAGTTCGACCTGAAGGTCGGCGGCGACGCAGCGATGAAGGCGGGGGGAACGTTCACGCTCAAAGGCAGCCAGGTGCAGATCAACCCGTCGTCGCTGAGCGTCGCGGCGCTGGCCGGCGCGGTGGCGGGCGCGATCGCCGGAGCAGTGACGGGCGGAGCGAAGGGCGCGGTGGCGGGCGCGGCCGCGGGAGCTGCCGCGGGCGCGGGGGCGGGCGGCGCCGGCGCGGGCGCCGCCGCTGGAGCTGCCGCGGGAGCCGCGGCCGGCTCTGCCGTGGTGCCGACGCACGAGGTCGCCCCTCCCGCCGCGACCCTGGCATCGGGCGCGGTACCGGCGGGCGCCCTGCCGCCCGCGGCCGCACCTGCCCCGCCGCAGGCAGCTGCCGGGGCCGCAACCGCTCCCAGCCAGGCTCCAGGCCCGCCCGCGGCGGCAGCAGCTCCGCAGGCACAAGCCGGCCCGGCGGGACCCGCGGCTCCGCAAGGACAAACAGCGGCCGGAGGGGCTGGAGGCGCACAGGCTGCCTCGCAGCCCGCAGCCGGACAACCTTCGGCCGCGGCAGGCACGACCGGCTCGACGCAGGCGCAAGCCCCGGCAGCGGGCTCCGCGCAGGCGCCTGCGGCCGCATCGCCGCCGGCGCAGGCGCAAGCTCCCGCGGGTCCGCAGCCTGGCCCGGCGGGGACTGCTCAGCCGCAGCCCGCGGCGGTGACCATCTCCGCCAAGCTCGAGCGAGACCGGGTCCTGCCCGGCCAGGCGGTGAAGCTCAGCTGGACGGTGCAAGGGGACTGCGACTCACTCTCGCTCGACCCGGCAACCGGCGTGCCGGCTCCTCTCGACGTCGCGCATCTCGCCGTGCCCAGCGGCGATCTCTCCCTGGTGGTGTCGGAGAGCGATGCGGCCGCAGCGCCGGACAGGAAGATCGCGTACACGTTCACCGCGGTGCCGAAGGGCGGCGGGGCGGCAGTCAAGGCGCAAGCGACGCTCGAGATCGCGCCCCCGGGGCCACTCGTCTACAAGCTCGCCTCCTGCGCGCTGGCCCGCGGCCCCCTGGACGACTGGATGGCGAACGACGCATCGGAACCGTTCAAGGTCGGGTCCCCGCGCGGGCCGGCCATCCGTTGCATTCGCCTGGGTCTCTTCTGGAACGGAAACCCCGCCGTGTCGGCGAAGGACGTCTACAACGATTCCCTCGCCCAGTACGTGAAGGCATTCCAGAACGCGCAGCTCGCCGATTCCGGGCTGGATGCGAGGCTCTCCACGGTGGGGAAGGTCAAGTCCGACCTGGTCGCGACCGGCAAGTTCGACCGCCTCACCGCGGCCTTGCTCGACCTTGCGCTGCTGGAGAAGAACGACCTCCCCGAACCGTACAGGTACAAAGGCGTGCGCGTGAAGGAGGCGACGTTCAGCGACGATCCGATGTCGAGCAAGGCGCTCGCCGGCAGATGCATCGCCACGCTCGACTACTGGGCCGGCCAGGGTGTGAAGTACGCATCGCAAGCGGACCGGCTAGCGAATCCGGCCAAGGTCTTCCCGGTGGGCATTGCGTTCGGTGACACCTGGTTCGTCACCACCGGAAGCGCGAGTGACAAGCCGCACTGGCAGACCGACTGCTCGTCGTCGACGCTCGCCGCATTCTTCTGGGCGACGCGCGGGCAAATCGGCGACCTCGATCTCGCGATCGACCCGACCTGCGACAAGTACGAATCCGCCTGGGAGATCGTCCCCGACCGCAACGACCATCCGGATGGCAGCACCGGCGTGGTCATCGATCTCGGCGTGGGCCAGAAGATCCAGCTCTCGGCGGACGAGCAGAAGGCCGCCGAGGACGAGATCGAGGACGAGCGCAAGGCAAAGAACGAGGCGATCTCGCCCAACGAGCGCAAGCGGCGCGTCAAGTCTCGCAAGCTGCAGAAGCTGGTGAACAAGCTGCGGGTGGGCGACTGCGTGCAAGGCTGGAAACACGAGAACGACGCTTCGCTCGTGGCCGACGATCGCAACGCGGGGCACTCCTTCTTCATCGTGGACGTGCAGAGAGACGCGGCGGACAACGTCGTCAAGTACACGATCCTCACCGCCAACGCGGGCGGCGTTTCCCGCGTGCAACGCGCCTGGAACGCGTACGAGGACCCGCGCATCGGGCGCTTCTACAAGATCGAGGGAGAGTAACCATTGCGGCTGCTCGCGATCGCCGCAGCGGTGGCGCTGGCGGAGTCGGCGTCGCGAGGACTGGCGCTCGATCCAGACCCACTCGATCCGGCCGGGCGTACCGGACGCTACTACCGGCGCATCGATCTTCGGGGGTGGTCGCCCCCGGGCGTGCTTGCCTATGAAGCGCGTTCCTCTGGGGACGATCTGGACTGCGGTTCCAGCCTGAGCTGGCGCACGCAAGTCCTGTTCTTGCGCGGCCCCACCGGAACCGAGGCCTTCCGCATCGCCGCCGAGGGACACCAGGACTTCGAGACGCGCCCCATCGAAGGTCCGCTGCAAGCCGCTCGGATCAAAGCGGGCTGTTCGGCGGAGGATCCGGCGGTGACCGAGTACGACGCGGCCGGTCCGGCGGACGAGGGCGCGGCGCGGCTGTCGAAAGCCGGAGCGCTGACACCGGTGTGCCGCGTCGACGGCGCGCACGGGAAGTGCGCCTCGCCGGATGGCATGACCGCGCTCGTGATCGACCGCACGGCGAGCAAGAACGACGCGCGCGGGTGCCGTACCGAGCGGCTTCGGTACGTTCTGCGCAGGGCGAAGGGAGGCGAAGCGCAGCTGCTCGCGTTTTCCGCGTCCACCTGCGCGCGCAACGACTTGTCGTTCCAGGTGAGCTGGTCTCCGGACTCGCGCAAGGTCGCGGCGGCGACCAACGGAGAGGCGCGGGGGCGCAGCGCGACGGCCATCGGGGTGTTCGGTCGGCTGGACGTCTTCGAAGAGCCGGTGACGAGCGCTCCGCGCTAGGTGATCGGCCCTCATTTCCGCGGGAAATCGGCTATATACAACGGAGATGGCCGCTCCGCTCCCGTACGCCGTCGCCGACGTGTTCACGGCCACGCCCCTCGAAGGGAACCAGCTCGGCGTCTTCACCGAGGCGCGCGCCCTCTCCACCGAGCAGATGCAGCGCCTCGCGCGGGAGATGAACTTCGCCGAGTGCACCTTCGTCCTGCCGCCGGAGCGCGGAGGCGACGCGCGCATCCGCATCTTCACGCCGGCCCACGAGCTGCCGTTCGCCGGGCACCCGGTGCTCGGCACCGCATTCGTCTTGGGCGAGCCGCTCTCCGGCGACCTCGTCCTGCTGGAGACGGGCGTGGGCATCGTGCCGGTCGAGCTCCGCCGCGAAGGCGGCCGGGTCGTCTCCGGGCGCATGCAGCAGCCGATCCCTTCCTGGGGACCCTACGAGCGGGAGCCCGAGCTGCTCGCCGCGCTCGGGGTGCGCGGGTCGCGACTGCCCGTCGTCGCTTACAGGAACGGCCCGGTGCACGTGTACGTCGAGCTGGAGAGCGAGGCGGAGGTGGCCGCGCTCCGTCCCGATCTCGGCGCGCTCGCCGGCCTGGCGGAGGTGGGCGCGAACTGCTTCGCGGGCTCGGGGAAGCGGTGGAAGACGCGGATGTTCGCGCCCGCGCTCGGGGTCGCCGAGGATCCGGCCACCGGCTCCGCCGCGGGGCCGCTGGCCTTGCACCTCGCGCGGCACGGGCGCATCGCCTTCGGGGACGAGATCGAGATCCGGCAGGGC
>DATFTN010000239.1:0-10504 GCA_035261845.1 Myxococcales bacterium
TACCCCGGACCAACGCCGCGGCCGGTTTTCCAAGGGGAACGGTACTTTATCTCTACACCGTCATCGGAAATCCGCCGCGATCGCGCTCCGTCAATTTCGCTGCGCCGCGTGGATTTGGAATCCGGCCGGCAGGAGCGCGACGGCGCGCCCCCGCCGGCCTCACCGCAGCTTCAGCTGCAGGAAGTGATGTGCGCGCCTGGCGTCGGCTTCGGCGCGTCGCTCACCACCGGCAGCTTGCGCACGCCGGGCACCTCCATCGGCCGATCGCCGGCGTAGATCTTGTGCCGCCCGCGCGTCTCGAACCAGTCCTTGGTTCGCGCCACCATGTGCATGTTCTCGACGATCTGCCGCCAGCCCACGCCGGTGTTGTATGCGCAGAAGGAGATCTCTCCCTCCTGCGTGGCGTAGGGGATCACGCACATTTCGGTTCGGCGGAAGTCGTAGGTCCACAGGTCCTGGAACCACATCCCGCCGACCCAGAGCATGGTCCAATCCTTCTCCCTCTCCTTCTTCCCCGCCAGGCCGCCGCCCATCTTCCCGTTGAACATCTTGAGAAACTCCACGAGCGTGAGCCCGGCCGGCGCCTTCCGCCCGTCGAAGTTCCGCAGGAAGGAGAGCGCCACCTGCGTCAGCGTCATCTTCTTGCCGCGCGCCGTGTCGCAGATGACCGCGATGTCCTTCATGAAGCGTTCCATGTCGAAGAACTGCGTGATGGTCGACCACGACTTGGTCTTGCGATTCGCGGCCAGAAGGACGCTCGACCCGCAGTTGGGATGGCAGGAGCAGCACAGCCCGCCGAAGCTCGGCTGGTCGGGCCCGTTCAGCGCGCGCAAGTGATCGGCCAGGACGGTGAAGCCGCCCATCGCGCCGAGCGGGAACCAGTCACGGTACGGGTCGATCTTCCCGCCGTAGTAGCGCTGCATCTCGTGCGCCAGGTGGGAGATGGTGTAGCGCTGGCGATGGCGGTCCTCGTCCGTGATGTCCTCGTCGCGTCCGGTGAAGGACACCGGCTGGAAGCTGATCCCGCCCATCTTGTCGCAGTTGGAGATGATGAAATCGATCAGCGGCCCCACCTGCGTGTCGTTCACCCCGTTGACCACCGTCGTCACCGGCACGATGTCGATTCCGGCGTCGTACAGCACCTCGATCGACTTGAGCTTCACGTCGAACAGGTTGGTGATGTGCCGGTGCTTGTTGCCGTCGTTGGACACGCCGTCGAACTGGAAGTACGCGATGTCGAACCCCGCCTCCTTGGCGGCGTAGGCGAACTCGGGCTCGAGCGCGAAGCGCAGCCCGTTGGTCGCCGCCTGCACCGAGTAGTACCCGAGCTGCTTGGCGTACCTGCAGGCCTCGAGGAAATGCGGCGACATGGTGGGCTCGCCGCCGGAGAACTGGACCGACATCTGCCGGCGCGGCTTGAACGAGATGGAGTCGTCGAGGATCTGCTTGATCTCGTCGAGGGTCAGCTCGTGCACGTACCCGACCTGGTTGGCGTCCATGAAGCAGGGGTTGCACATCATGTTGCAACGGTTGGTCAGGTCGATGGTGAGCACCGCGCCGCGGCCGTACTTGATGGTCGAGGTGCCGTGGCGATGGATCAGCTCGTCGCCGAGCGTGCGGAAATCGCGCCCGGGATAGCGCGACTCGATCACCCGGCTGAACTCCGGATCGACGGAGAGAAGGTCCTCGAAGGTCCCGTGCTCGGGACACGTCTTGCGGATCACGATCCGGCCGTTCTCCTCGGCGATCTGCGCCTTGATCTCGCCCACCCGCCCATCCACCAGGTCAGCCAGGTCACGGTCGCCGCGCAGGATGGCCTGCCGCGTCTCCACCACGCAGCGCGGGCAGAGGGAGTCGGTGTCGCGCGGCCAGCCGAGCGGCGGCCGCGTGCGCTCGTGGCTCTTGAGGAGCGGTCCGGGGGCCCAGACCGGCGCCAGCGAGGGCGTCTCCGGCACGCGCGTGTTCACTGCCTGGAATCCGCGCCAGCCGAGGTTGGCGAGCTCCTTCACCACTGCATCGATCAGTTCGGGCATTTCGTTGCCTCCTTGCCTGTCGAATCAAGTCTCCCGTCGGTTGCTTCGGAAAGTTGCGAAGACGCGATCCAGAATCCCTCGGCGCGGTGCGTGCGGGGGCGGGGCCGCGGAGCGCCGGCTCTCCAGCGCGCCATCGGGTCCCACCAGCCAGTCGGGCTGCAGCTCGGCGACTTCCGCTGCCTCCCGGCCCGGCGTCCCCAGTGCGCAAGTCGTCGATCCGTCGGCGATGAACGACAAGAGCGCGAGTCGGGCCGCCGCGGTCGGCGGGCCCGCCACGTATCCGACGGCACCCTTGCGGGCGGGCGATCCCGCCCGAAGCGCCACCAGGCGGGCGGCCGTCTCCGCCTGCGTGAGGAACTGCGCGCGCAGCGAGCCGTCCCATCCGACCAGGTGCCCCAAGGCTGGCGCGTCCGCTTTCACCTCGCGCGCCAGCGCGCGGAAGAGCTGGGCGCGCTCGGGCGTGTCCAGCGTGCCACCCAGATCGAGTGCCTCGCTCCACGCCCAGGCCCCGTCCGCGCTTCCGTCGAAGCAAAGCACCGCGCGCGCTCCGGAGGGCAAGGACCCGCGCGCTGCAGCATCCGGCACGAAGACGGCCGCCGGCGCCGTTTGCTCGAACACCACGCGCAGCTCGGCGGGCGACAGATCCGGATCGATCGCCAGGGCCGCGGCGCCCTGTGCCAGGGCGGCCAGCTCTGCGGCCACCGCCTCGGGACGCAGGCGGGACACGATGGCCACGCGATCCCCCGGGAGGATGCCGCCGCGATCGCGGAGGAACAGCGCCAGCCGGATCACCTGCCGCTCGAGCCGCCAATCGGGCGTCTCCTGCCACTTCTCCTGGCCGTGGTGCAGCAAGACGGCAGCGCGGTCGTGCTTGCGCATCGCCGCGAGGAACAACCGGGCCCAGGTGGCTGCCCCCTCCTCACCTCGGTCCCCTGCTCGTTCTGTAGACCCGGTCATCGATCAACCTCGTCCACGCCGTACGACCAGCGCGGACTATGAAAAGGCCACCACGTCGCCCCGGCTCAGCAGGCGGTAGAGCTGACGTTCTTCTCCGCTGCCCCGGTGGGGACGCACCGAGACCGGAACCTTTCTCAAGCGATCTGCGAGCTCGCGGCCGATGACCGAAAGGTCTATGGTATCCGTGTCACCCTCGACGACGACCTCCAGCCCATCGCCGCTTTCGCTACCTGGCAGGGCCCCGTGCAAGCGCATCCGCCGGTCAGGCGCATACCACCAACCACGTACCTCGGGATGGGTCGAGCCGACTTCCTTCACGGCGCGCAACACGTCTAAGATGCTCGGCCGCCTCATCGCAGGTCTCCCGCGTGGCGCGACTTGGATGCGCCGATCGTTGTTCCGGAGCGCGGCACCGCGCGTCCGTTCGCGCACGCACGGAAAATGGCGGTCAGGCCAAAGCCGCCGTCTGATTGGAAAAACCGCGGGCGGAGGGGAGGTCCTCGAGCGGCGGAGCTCAGCGGCGACGCGAGGCGCGCGCGGCACGCCGCGCGGCAGGCCGCGCGAGCGCCTCCGCGCCGAACACGGTGCCGAAGCCGGCGAACAGCTCCGACATGAAATGCGGCGTGCGGGGAGAATCGCGCGAGGTCCGCCGCCGCAGCGCGGCGTTGATCAGTTCCCCGCCCGGGCCCTTCAGCGCGTGCGGGCGCCGCAAGTTCATGGGCTCGCGCACGACGCCGTGGTTCGTCGAATGCAGCACCAGGACGGTCCCGTCGTAGAGGACGTCCTCGACGATGCCGACGTGGGTCAGGCGATCGTCGAGCAACCCGTTGCGGTTCCGGTCGTACGAGTTGTCGAAGAAGACCAGGTCTCCTGGAGCGGGCAGCCACCTTCGATGCAGGCGGCCGTGGCGCCGGACGTACCGCCGGATCGCTTGCACTCCACTGTCCCGGGGCAATGCCTCCCGATAGAGATCGACGCCGCCGGCGGCATAGGCGGCGTAGACGAACGTGGAACAGTCGACGCCTTCGCGGCCACCGCGCTTCCCCAAGTCTGCCCTCGCGGCGGACAGGGTCCGCTGGACGGGATCCGGCTGCTCCGGCTCCGCAGGCGGGCGGGCAGGCGGCCGCTCCTGCCCCGGGGGAGCCGCAACCGTCGTCTCCGCGACAGGAATGACGGCAGGGTCAGGAGGCGGCGCCTCCCGTTGTCCAGAACGCGACGATGCGCAGCCGGCCGCGAGCGCCAGCAGCCCCGAGGCAAGGATCCGGCATGGATTCTGATGGCGCGAGCGTCGCATCGTCGGGTCCCGATTTGCAGGGGGAGTGCCAGCAGGGTAGCTGCGGCCACCAGGTTCGCGCGAGGGGTACGATTCCGCACATCCGCCGGTTGATGTCCCACAGCCTCGCAGCCTACGGTCGTGACGTGGCTTCTGGAGCAATGCGCATGGACGCCGGCAGCGGCGGATTCTTCGATCGGATCGCCGCGGCGAAGCTGGCGTGGAAGATCGGCGGCGCGCGCCGCGCGGAGCGGAGCGCGCTGCGGGTCCTGGGCGGCGCGCTGGCCGGGTCCGCCGCCGTCGGCAGGCTGGTCGACGAGGTCCGCAGAAGCGGCCACGCGGAAGATCACTTGCGAACGGCGATGCGCGCCTCGCTCGAGGAGGACCGGGCAGACTATGCCGGCGCTTCTCTTCGGGCGCGCCCGTTCGTGGTGCTGCGCGGGGTAGCGGCGCGCGCCGTGCTGCGCGACCGGTTGCGCGCGGCGCGCCGCGCCCGCGAGGAGACCCGCGAGCGCCTCGGCAAGGCGGCCCTGGACGGGGCGGTGAACGTCTCGCGCGAGCCCTTCGTGGCTGACGCGCTCGTGCGCGCCCGCGAGGCGCGCGCCCGGCTGTCGGCGCTGGTCGCCCGGCACACCGCGCTCGTCGCTCCCTTCGGAGGATCGGCCTGGCCGGATTGGATGGACGGGACCGTCCAGGGGATCTCCGGGCTGGGGTCCGGATTCGTCCGCTTGCTGCGGAACCAACTCGTTCCCCGCCTCCCTGCCCTGGCAGGCCTCGCGGCGGGCTGGTGGGCGGGGGGCAGGGTCATCGACTCGGATCTCGTCGAAACGCTTCGCTTCTGGGCAAGCGCCCACGGGCAGCGCTGGGTGGTCGCCCCCGACACGTTCGAAGCCGTGCGGTTCTGGTTCCCCGTCGCGGCGGCCGCCATCTGCGCGGTCGTAGCCGACCGCTTCACGGCGCGGATCCGGGCTCGTTACGCTCCCCGGGCCGTCGAACCGGCCGCGGGCGGCGCGCAGCGCCGGGCGATCTCGCAATAGACCGTCAGCGAGCCGCTGCCGCCGGCCACCAGGCGCAGGGCGGCTCCACTCCGGGCACGGCGCGGACCCGGCCGTCGGGAGACGCCAGCAGCACGCGCCGGCCCGCGCCCGCGGCTGCGCCGTCGATCAGCAGCACCTGGCCGGGGCCGTACCCGACCAGGCCCGTGAACTCGAGCTTGTGCCCTTCGGACGAGAGCCCGTGCAGGGTCCCGTCCTTCCCCACGTGCACCAGGGGCCCCGAGGGCAGGTCTCCCTCGCCCGGCTGCGAGAGAGCGACGAGCCGGCCGCCCCAGGGGGACGGTTCGTTGAAGACCAACTCCGGCGGGGACCCTCCCTCTTGCGCCTTCGCCAGACCCTTCGGGATTGTCTGGTCGGCTTCCCCGAGCGCGCGCGGCGCGGTGCGAAACGGAGGGCCCATCTTGCGGGCATCGGCGGAGTTGTACCGGCGCACTTCCCCCTTCACCGACACACCCACCGCGCCTGGGATGGTCCCCGGATCGTCGCCGCGAAGCCAGATGGTGGCCCACTGCGGGTACCTGGAATCGATCCGCAGCGGCCTCTTCTGCACTCCGCTGCCGCCGATCCGGGTCACCTCCCCCCACTGCCCGTCGCGCAGTTGCATGATCGATCCCGAGGCGCTCGCCGCGACCAGCGTGTCTCCCGCCGTGCCCAGCGCGACGGCGGGCGCGGGCGGCTGGGGCTCGACCGGCTTCCGGGCGCCAGTCTCGGGCGATACCACCACCAGCTGCTCGTCCGCGCTGCACACGAGCCGCGCGTCCGGCGGGGTCGCGGCGGCGAGGAGGAAGAGGAGGAAGAGCATCGGCCGTCAGTGCCCGTCGCTCGACCAGTGAGGGGCGTCCTTCTTCAGCTTGATCACGCCGTAGGACTTGCCCACTCCGTGCAGCGTCTCGTTGTCCGCGCCGTTGCGAGGAGCGCCGATCGACACTTCGGTCCCGTCGGCCTTCTTGATCTTCAGGGTGCCGCTCCAGGAGATGTCCATGTCGACGGCCTTCCCCTCGGTGTGCCGGCTGCCGAGGGCTGGTTCGTAAGCGATGTGGTACGCGTCCATCATTTCCTGGGCGGCCTGGCGGGACTTCGCGTCGTCGCCGTGGTCCCAGTTGATGTTCACGCCCTCCATCGTCGGCGCTTTCTTCGGGCTCACCTTGTTCTTCGCGACGTAGTAGCACCAATGCATCAGGAACGCGCGTTCCTTGGGCCGCAGGGTGGCATTGATGTCGACGGTGGCTCCGGCTGCCTGGAGCGCGTCCACGAACGCCTTCGCCTTCTCCTGGAAGTCGGACTCGAGATCGTCCAGCGAGCGGCTGGTGGGGAACCGCTTGACCCACTTCGAACCGCTCAGCTCGCGCCCGTCGTCCGCGGCTGCGGGCTGCGCCTCCGCCTCTTCCTTCGGCTTCTCCGCCGGAGAAGCGTCCTTCTGCGCCGGCTTCTCCGACTCGCTCGCGGGCGGTGGCTCGTCGGCGGAGCTCGCAGGGACCGGTTCCGCGGAGGCGCTCGCGGGTGGCGGCTCCCCGGCGGCGCTCGCGGGTGCCGGAGCCGGAGCCCCCGGCGCCGGGGAAGCAGCGGGCGCCGCTCCGCCAGGCGCCGCGGCCCGAGCAGCCGGCGGCTGTTCGACCACATCCTGCGTGGGCACCGTCGCCGCGCCGGCCGCTGCTCCGGCGGCGGCTCCAGCCGCGGCGCCCGCAGCGGCTCCGCCTGCCCCCGCCCCCGCCTCTGCTCCGGCGGCGGCCCCTGCGACGGCTCCCTTCGCGCCGCCCGTGATCGCCCCCGCCACCGCTCCGGCCACCGCCCCGGCCAGCGCCGCGACGCTGAGCGACGACGGGTTGATCTGAACCTTGCTGCCTTTGAGCGTGAACGTTCCACCCGCCTTCATCGCCACGTCGCTCGCGACCTTGAGGTCGAAGGTCTTCGACACGTCGAGCTTGGCGTCCTTGCTGGTGTGGACCTCCAGGTCCTCGCACAGCATGCGGATCTTCTTCTGCGCCTTCAGCTCGACCGAGCCTTCCTTCGCCTCGATCAGCAGCTTCTTCGCCTTGACGTCGAAGGTGAGGACGCGCTTCCCCGTTCCGTCGCAGATGGTGATCTTCTCCTCGCCATCCTTGTCCGACAGGGCGATCTGGTGCCCGGACTTCGTCTGGATCATCCGGGTGGTGTTGTCGTCCGCGTATGCGTCCTTCATCGGCTTGTCTTTGGCGTTCCACAGGGCGCGGATCACGTACGGACGATTCGGCTGGCCCATCTCGAAGGCGACCAGGACCTCGTCGTTCACTTCCGGCAGCCAGTAGAACCCGCGCCCCGGTCCGCCGGCCGGCTGCACCACGCGCGCCCAATCTCCCTCGGGAAGCCCGGAAAGCCGCGGAAACGCGACCTTGACCCGGCCGAGCTTCTGCGGATCCTGCACGTTGGTGACGAGCCCGACCTCGACGCCAAAGATGGTCGCCGACCCGGTCGAGGCGACCTTGGTTGCCCCGTGCAGTTGCCCGAACAGGTTCTCGTTCACGGGGCCCCCTCCCGCGCCGCGTCCCGCTTCATGTTGAACTACCCGAGGCGATCGGTCAACCGACACGAGTGGGATTTCGGGCGCCGCCGAAGCCCGGGCTGTGAGAGAGTGCGCGGCTCTCAAGGAGGCCACGTGCTCGGTCTCATCACCCTTCTCGCCGCGCCGCCGTACTCGCCGGAGATCGCCGCCCGGCTGGTCGGAGGCGCGCTCACCGACGGGGTTGCGTACACGCGGGCAGCGGAGCTGACCGACGGGATCGGCCCCCGCCTGTCCGGCTCGCCCGGCGCAGAAGCCGCGGTCCGGTGGGCGCTGCAACGGTTCCGTGAAGACGGCCTCGTGGTCCGCGCCGAGCCGGTCAAGGTGCCTCACTGGGTCCGGGGCGAAGAGCGCGCCGAGGTCCTTCCGGCCCGTGGACGGGCCGGTCACCCGCTCGCGGTGACCGCTCTGGGTGGCAGCCCAAGCACCGCCGCGGGTGGTGTGACGGCCGAGGTGGTCGAGGTGCGCTCGATCGCGGAGCTGCAGGCGCTGGGAGAGAAGGCGCGCGGCAAGATGATCTTCTTCAACCACTCCATGTCCACCCCGGGCGGCAAAACCGGCTACGGGGAGGCATCGCCGCTGCGCAACCGCGGCCCAGCCGAGGCGGCGAAGCTCGGCGCCGCGGGAGCGCTGGTGCGCTCGCTCGCCACCGCTTCGCTGCGCGACCCGCACACGGGCGCGACCACGTTCGAGGAAGGCGCTCCCAAGGTGCCGGCAGCGGCGATCTCGGTGGAAGACGCCGAGCTCCTGCATCGCTTCCTGCAGCGAGGCCCGGTGCAGGTCCACCTGGAGCTGGGCTGCCGCACGCTTCCGGACGCCGAATCGGCCAACGTGGTCGCCGACGCGCGGGGCCGCGAGAAACCGGACGAGGTGGTGCTGCTCGGCGCGCACCTGGATTCCTGGGACCTCGCCCAGGGCGCGGTGGACGACGCCGCCGGTGTCGCCGTGGTGATGGAGGCGGCGCGGCTCGTCGCCCAGCTCCCGCAGCGCCCGCGCCGCACCGTCCGCGCGGTCCTGTTCATGAACGAGGAGAACGGCCTGGCCGGCGGAAAGGCCTACGCCCAGGCGCACGCGGCCGAAGCAGAGAGGCACGTGGCCGCGCTCGAGTCGGACGCCGGCGCCGGCCGTCCGATCTCGATCGGGCTGCGCGCGGGCGAAGGCGCGCAGGCGCTGCTCGCGCCCTGGCTCGTTCCGCTGGAAGCGCTGGGAGCGGCCGACTTCGGCGGAGAGTCGGGAGGCGCGGACATCGGGCCCCTGGCCGCGTTCCGGGTGCCGTTCGTGGGCGTGCAGCAGGACGTGAGCCGCTACTTCGACTACCACCACAGCGCAGCGGACACGCTCGACAAGATCCGTCCCGAAGACCTCGCCCAGACGGCGGCCGCCGTGGCCTGGGTCGCGTATGCGCTGGCGGAGATGCCCCAGGCGCTCCCGCGACCCGCCGCGCCCGCCAGCCGCGCGGCAGGGGGACAGAAATGACGGCCGTCCTGCGCAGCTACGTCCAGGGACGCTGGGTCGAGGGACAAGGGACTCTCGCGACGCTGGTGAACCCGGCCACCGAGGAGCCCCTGGCGCGCGCCGGGACGGGCGGGATCGATTTCGCGGCAGCGCTGGAGCACGCCCGCGCCGGAGCCGGCCCGCTGCGGGAGATGACCTTCGCGCAGAGAGGCGAGATCCTCAGGGCCTGGTCGAAAGCGCTGTACGCGCACCGCGACGAGCTGCTCTCGCTCGCGGTGGCCAACGGCGGGAACACCCGGGGCGACGCGAAGTTCGACGTGGACGGCGCGATCGGCACGCTCGCCCACTACGCCGACCTGGGCGCGCAGCTCGGGCCTCTGCGCGCGCTGCGCGACGGCGACGCCGTGCAGCTCGGGCGCACCGCGCGGTACGCGGGCGTACATCTGTGGGTCCCGCGCGACGGGGTCGCCGTCCACGTCAACGCCTTCAACTTCCCCGCCTGGGGCACCGCGGAGAAAGCGGCCGCGTCGATCCTCGCCGGGATGCCCGTTGTCTCCAAGCCGGCGACCAGCACGGCGCTGGTCGCGTTCCGCCTGGCGGAGCTGGGCGTCGGGTCCGGCGCGCTGCCTCCCGGTTCGTTCAGCCTCCTCGCCGGGAGCACCGGCGACTTGCTCGACCGGCTGGGACCGCAGGACGTGGTCGCGTTCACCGGCTCGTCGAGCACGGCGGCGAAGCTGCGCGAGCAGCTGGCGAGGCGCGGTGCCCGCCTCAACGTGGAGGCCGACAGCCTGAACGCCGCCGTGCTCGGGCCGGACGTCGAGCCCGGCAGCGCCACCTGGGACCTCTTCGTCGCGGACGTGGTCCGCGACGTCACCCAGAAGGCCGGCCAGAAATGCACCGCAGTGCGGCGGATCTTCGTCGGCCGGCAGCTCGAAGCGTTCCGCGAGGCCCTGGTCGAGCGCCTTTCCTCGGTCAAGGTCGGGGACCCCGCCCGGCCGGAAGTGGGCATGGGCCCCCTGTCCACCGCGGACCAGCTCCGCGACGTGCGCGCAGGGATCGCCAGGCTCGCCCGCGAGGCGCAGATTCTGTCGGGCGGCGCCAGTCAGGTCGAGCCGAAGGGATACTTCGTCGCTCCCACGCTCCTTCTGGCGAAGGACCCGGCGGCGGCGACCGCGATCCATCACGACGAGGTCTT
>DATFTN010000240.1:0-6352 GCA_035261845.1 Myxococcales bacterium
GTTCCCGCGACAAGGCTGGGCCCCGAGCATCAGCCGCCCGCGTCCGTCCCGGGCAAGTCCAGGTCCACCTTCCACACTCCGCCCTCGCGCACCACCCGGAAGGTGCGCGCGCGCCGCGTCTGGTCGATCACCCCGACCTGCGCCACGTCGTCCCGCCGCGTGATCTCGCGCACTTCGACCTTTCCCTGCGGCAGCGCCGAGCCGAACAGCATCTGCCGGCCCGATTCGGGCACCCCTCCGGCGTCGCCCGCAGCCGCTTTCGCCTGCGCTGCGATCCGGTCCGCCTCGCGCTGCGTGCGCGAGGAGAGGAGGGCTGCCGCGGCCGTCGCGTCCCCGCGCTGGAGCGCCGCCGCGAACTCCTGCACGGCTTCCACCGGCCCCGCAGCGCCTGGTGGAGGGGGCTCGGCCGCCTTGCAGCCGAAGAGGCACAGGAGCAGGGCCGCGCGCTGCACGACCAGATTGCATCGCACAATGTCCGGGCTGTGAAAAGCACGGCGCCGCGGAATACGGCGGCGACTGTCACTTGCGGCGCACGTCAGTCCACTCGCGGCCGGTCCGCCCCGCGGGCGGAGCGCGCAGCTCCGCGGCCGGCGGCCCCGGATTCACGAACCGCGCCCGGTAGACCGGCTGCCCGGTGCGCGCGTACCTCTGCTCGCGGGTGGAGAGCACCTCGGGCACATGGGTCCACAGAAGGCCCGGGCCGGCCGCGTTCGTGAATCCCGCCTCCTCCCAGGTGGCCACGGCCGCCTCGGCGTAGGCGCGCACGTCGGTGCGGAAGTCGACTTCACCCCCCGGGCGGAGCAGGAACCGCATCCGCGCGGCAAGCTCGACGTCGACCATGCGCCGCTTGCTGTGCCGCTTCTTCCACCACGGATCGGGGAACTGCACGTGCAGCGCCGAGAGCGACCCCGGTGAAAAGAGCCGCGGCAGGAGCAGCTTGGCATCGCCCTGCAGGACGGCCAGGTTGGACAGGCCGCGCCGGGCGGCCCGGGCGCGGATCAGCTCGCAGTCGCTGCGCCGGGTCTCGATGCAGACGAGGTCGACGGCGGGGTGGGAAGCGGCGTGATCGAGCGCGAAGCCGCCCCTTCCCGGGCCGATCTCCAGCTCCAGCGGGGCGGCCCGGCCGAAATCGCGCGCCCAGTCCGGGAACGCCTCGCCGGGAGCCGCGCAGCCGTGCGGAACCACGGCGGTTTGCAGAGCCGGGCCGTCCTTGCCAGCCATCGGAAGTCTTGATACCTGTCTCGCGCCTCCCGAGACAACGAGGTTTCTCCCATGTGGCAGCGTTTCAAGCGCGCGATGCGTTCGATGTTCGGCTGGATGATCTCGGCCGCCGAGGACCCCGAGCTGATCCTCGAGCAGAACATTCGCGACCTGAACGACCAGGTCCCGAAGATGAACGAGTCGATCGCCATGGTGAAGGCGAACGTGACGCTGCTGGAGAAGGAGAACCAGAAGTACAAGAACGACAGCGGCGACCTGACCGCCAAGGTGAAGGCCGCGCTGCAGGCCAGCCGCGAGGACATCGCCACCACCTACGCGACCCAGCTGCAGACCCTCCGCGGGGCGCTCTTGCGCAACGAGCAGCAGCTCTCGGCCGCCCGCCAGGCCTACGACAAGGCGATGCAGGTGAAGCAGGCGTTCATGCGGGAGAAGGACCGCAAGACCAACGATGCGATGCAGGCCCTGCGCGACGCCCGCCGCGCCAAGTGGCAGAGCAAGGTCGCCGACGCGATGGAGAGCTTCCAGGTGGCAGGGATCGATGCGACCCATGACGAGATGCTGCAGAAGATCCAGGAGACCACCGCGGTCAACGAAGCGCGGATGGACATGGCCCTCTCCAACGTCGACACGCAGGGCCTCAAGATCGAGGAAGAGGCGGAGAAGATCCGCGCGAGCGAGCTGCTCAAGCAATTCAAACAGGAGATGGGGCTCGAGGCCCCCGGCGGCGAAGCTGCGGGCGGCGACAAGACGCTGGGCAAGAAGGTCGGCGTCCAGTAAGGCGCCATGGCTTCGGGCGAGGGTTACGTCAAGGAAGCCTTCCTGATGAAGCCCAACCTGGTCGGGCTGGGCGTCGGAGTCGTGGTCGCCTCGATGCTCCCCTTCACCGGACCCCTGCTCCTGGGCGTCGCGGCGCTGGAGGGCGCCTACCTGTGGTCGATGAGCCGGAGCCCGCGCTTCCAGCGGATGGTGCGGTCGCGCCGCGGCGGGTTCTAGGGACGCGCTGGATGCGTCGGCTGGCCCCGGCACTGCTGCTCTGCTGGGTGGGCTGCGCGCGCGAGCGGAGCGCCAGGTCGGCCGAGGAGCTGCTCCCCGAGGCAGCCCAGGGGGCGCTCTTGACCGCGCCGCTCGCTGGAGTGGCGCAAGATGGGTCCGCGCTCCTGCAGCGAGCCGCGGCACTGCCCGGAGGCGAGCAGCTCGGCGGCACGCGGAGCGCGGTGGCGGCGCAGCTCGGCTTCGATCCGCTGTCGCGCGAGGGCCAGCTGGCGGCAGGCCTGGATCCGGATCGCGCCGCCGCGCTGGTGCTCTTGCCCGGGGCGGCACGCCCGGGATGGGTGGCCGCGCTGCCGCTCACCAAGCCGGACCAGTTCGCGCAGACCGTCGACCGGCTCCTGCGCGAGCGGGCGGCCTTCGCCGTCCGCCACGACGAGGCGCGGGGGAAGGCGCGGGTCGCGGTTTATTCGCGAGAGGGGGAGCCGGACCGGGTGGCGTTCGCCGTGGTGAGGGGCTACGGAGTCCTGTCGCGCGGCCCGGATCCCGCCGCCGACGTGGCGGCCGCCGCAGAGCGCGCTCCGGAGCATTCGCTGGCGCACGATGCGCGGCTCGCCGCGGCCCGCAAGCAACTGGGCGGGCAGGACCTGACGATTTTCGCTCCGGCGGGCTCCGGCCTGCTCCGCCGGATCGCCTCGCGGCCGCTCCCCGGAGATCTCGCTGTGGGCCTCACCGGCACCGCAGGCGGTCTCTCCAGCAAGCTGTTCTTCCAGGCGCCGCCGCCGGAGGCGCAGCGCCTCCAGGCCGCCCTGCCCGGAGGCGCCGGAGCGCTGGTGCGGTTCCTGCCGGGCGATGCGCCACTGGTAGCCCGCGCCGGGCTGCAGCCCGCCGAGGTGCTCCGGGAAGCGCGGCGGGTGCCCGAGCTGGACCAGATCCTGGCCCAGGTCGGCGATCCGGTCGCGCAGGAGATCGCCGCCTCGCTGCTCCCCGGCGCGGCGGTCTCCGTCGCGCTCGCGCCGCGCGCGAACCTGGGAACCCTGGTCGACTTCGGATTCATCGACTGGCGGCGGCGCAGTCCCTTCGAGACGTTCCAGGTGGTGGCGCTCGCCCAGGTGGGCGACCGCGGCCGCCTCGAGCGCGCATTCGAGGCCGCCGCCCGGGCGCTGCCTCGTCTCGGAGCGCAAGCCTCGCGCAGCGGATCCGGCTGGCAGGTGCGCTACGCGGGCGGCGAGGGGCCGCGCTTCGGCGTGCGCGAGCTGGGCGGAAAGCCGGTTGCCTACCTCTTGGGAGGCGGGATCGGGCCCGAGCAGCTCGCGCCAGGCGAGCCGCGAGCTCCGGTGCTGGAACAGGACCCGGGCGCCGCCCTGCTGCTCGATCTCGGCAAGCTCGCCGCGAAGGTACGGGCGCTCCCCGAGAGCGCCTACGGGTCCGGGCCGCAGGCGTACGTGGCGCGATCGCTCGTGAGCCAGGTGGTGGAGCCGCTGGCTCCGCTGCGCCTCGCCGTCAGCGCGCTGCCCGGAGCGCAGGGAGTCTCCGCGGAGGTCGACATCGCCATCGCTCCGGGGAAGCCGTGAGCGCCATCGAGCTTCGCGCGCTGCGCAAGCGCTATCCACCCCGCGAGCCCGGCGGCGCGGCGCAGGAGCTGTGGCGGGGCCTGGACCTCACCGTGGAAGCGGGCGAGTTCGTCGCCGTGGAGGGCCAGAGCGGGACGGGCAAGAGCACGCTGCTCTACATCGTCGGCGGCCTGGACCGCGCGTACGAGGGAGAAGTCCTGGTCCTGGGCGAGCAGCTGCGCAGCCTCTCCGACGCGCGGCTCGCGGCCCTGCGGCATGCGCGGATCGGGTTCATCTTCCAGAGCTTCAACCTGCTGGGCGAGCTGACCGCGCTCGAGAACGTGCTGCTCCCCGACTATTTCGGCGACGGCGTTCCCGACGCCGCCCGGCGCGCGCGCGAGGGGCTCTTGCGGGTGGGGCTGGCCGACAAGGCCTCCGCGCGGCCGACGGCGCTCTCCGGCGGCGAGCGCCAGCGGGTGGCGATCGCTCGCGCGCTCCTCGCCCGCCCGCCGCTCCTGCTCGCCGACGAGCCCACCGGCAACCTCGACGCGCGCACCGGCGAGGGGATCATCGATCTCTTCCGCGAGCTCCACCGCGAGGGGATGACTCTCCTGGTGGTCACGCACGAGGTGCGCGTCTCGCGGGCGGCCAGCCGCGTGCTGGTGCTGCGGGACGGCGCCCTGTTCCCCGACCCGCGGCTGGAGGGATCGGCGTGAGGCCCGCGCGGCTGTGGAAGCTGGCCAACGCCAACCTCTCCCGCGAGCTGGGCGCGCTGGCCGTCAGCGCTGGCGGCGTGGCGCTGGGAATCGGCTGCCTGGTGTTCTTCCTCGCCTTGGGTCGGGGAGTGCAGCGGGTGGTGCGCGACGTGTTCCCGGTCTCGGCGCGGGAGCTGGAGGTGGTGGTCCCGGCGGTGGGGATCGGTTCGCTGTTCGGCGAAGTCCGGCTGGACCAGGCGGCCGTCCTGCGCCTGCGGCAGATCCCGGGCGTGGCGGAGGCGTTCCCCCGCCTGGCCCTGAAAGTCCCGGCGGTCACCCGTTACAGCGGCCCTTTTTTCGGCCGCGAGATCCGCATGGGGCTCGAAGTGGTGGCAGTCGGGATCTCCTCCGAGCTGATCGGCGGCGACGCCCGCGTGCCCTTCGCCGACCCGGGCGAAGGCAAACCCATCCCGGTCGTGGTGAACCGGCGTCTGCTCGAGATCTACAACAAGGTGTTCGCTCCGCAGCGCGGGCTGCCGGCGCTGACCGACAGCATGCTGATCGGGTTCGAGTTCCCCATCGAGCTAGGGCGCAGCTACGTGGCGGAGAAGACGCTGGCCGGCGCATACACCGCGGGCCTCAAGCTCGCCGGATTCTCCGACCGCGCGCCGCTCGCCGCGATCTCCATGCCGCTGGAGGCGGTCCGCCGGATCAATGCGCGCTTCGGGCTGGACACAGGGAGCTACTCCAGCGTGCTGCTCCGCGCGCAGCGCTCCGAGCAGATCGGCGAGATCGCCGCGGCGGTGAAGCGCATGGGCCTCGATCTCGACGAGAGCGATCGGAACCGGGCCTTGCAGATCGGCGCGGCGGTGGAGCTGGTCACCCTCGCGCTCTCGCTCCTGGCGGCGCTGATCACGGCGCTGGCCGCGGTCAACATCGCCCAGGCGTTCCACGCCGAGGTGCGCGAGCGCACCCGCGAGATCGGCGTCTTGCGCGCGGTCGGCGCCACCCGGAGCGACGTGGCGACGCTGATCCTCGCCGAAGCGGCGGTCACGGGCATCTTCGGCGGCGCCCTGGGGGTCCTGCTCGCCCGGGCGGGCGGCTTGCTCGTCGATCGGCTCACCCGCACCAGCCTGCCGGAGTTCCCCTTCAAGCCGGAGTCGTTCTTCGACTTCCGCCCCAGCCACGTGGCGCTCGGAGTAGCCATCGCCGTGGCCGCCTCACTCGCCGGCGCCTTCTTCCCGGCCCGCGCCGCCGCCGCGTTGGATCCGGCCCGCGCGCTGTCGGAGGGGTAGCCGTCCGGAAAAGTCACCCTGAATGAATTCCGGGGAGGACCTGCCGCGCCTTCCGGCCCTGTGCAAAACGCTGCTTCTTCAGATGCGCGATCATCAAGTCGAGCGACTTCTCGAAGATGGTCCCCACATCTCCGTCGGGAATCCGGTGCCGGAGCAAGTCCTGTACCTGGCGGAGCTTGTCGCGGCATGCGCGGGTCCCCGTGAACTGGAACTTGTAGGAGTCCTCGGCGAGCGGGGCAATCGCGTCACGCCGCTCAGCGCGGACGGGCGAGGGTGGCGGCGCGGTAGCGGGAGCGGGCGGCTCCGCTGGCGACATCGTTGGGGCAGCGCCGAACGGAAGGGCAAGCGGCGCCTCGGGCGGAGCTTCGGGGCGGCCGGAAAGCTTGCGCACGACAGTCGCAACCGGCGGCTGGGGCGAAAGACGCGCAACCAGCTCTTCGATCTCCCGCTTGGACTTGCCAGCCGCCTCCGCCAGTACGTTGCCGTGGTTTTCAATCGTCAGGTGCGGCGCGAGCACTCGCAATCCGGCCAGGTGCACCCGCCCGGACCGCACCGCGTCCAGGATCCCCGGCATGCGCCGTGCCGCCCGGGCAACCATGAT
>DATFTN010000241.1:0-2380 GCA_035261845.1 Myxococcales bacterium
GTCGTTCGCCGGTCCTTCCGCGCCGCAGTTCCACGAGCGGTTGTGGCTCTCGCCGTCGCGGTTCTCCTCGCCGTTCGCCTCGTTGTGCTTCTCGTTGTAGGAGACCAGGTCCTTGAGCGTGAACCCGTCGTGCGCGGTGACGAAGTTGACGCTCGCGTACGGCCGGCGGCCGGTCGAGGCGTACAGGTCGGCGCTGCCGGTGAAGCGGTAGGCGAACTCGCCGAGGGTCGCGTCCTGACCGCGCCAGTAGTCGCGCACGGTGTCGCGGTACTTGCCGTTCCACTCCGACCAGAGCGGGGGGAAGTTTCCGACATGGTACCCGCCTTCGCCCACGTCCCAGGGCTCGGCGATGAGCTTCACCTGGCTCACCACCGGGTCCTGCTGGATGAGGTCGAAGAAGGCCGAGAGGCGGTCCACGTCGTGCAGCTCGCGCGCCAGGGTCGCCGCGAGATCGAAGCGGAAGCCGTCCACGTGCATCTCCTGGATCCAGTACCGCAGGCTGTCCATGATCATCTGCAATACTTGTGGGTGCCTCATGTTCAGGCTGTTCCCGGTGCCCGTGTAGTCCATGTAGAAGCGGCGATCCTGGGTGGTCCGGTAGTACGCCAGGTTGTCGATGCCCTTCAGCGAAAGCGTCGGCCCCAGGTGGTTCCCCTCGGGGGTGTGGTTGAAGACCACGTCGAGGATCACCTCGATGCCCGCCTGATGCAGCGTTCTCACCATCCACTTGAACTCGCGCACCTGGTCGCCGCGCTGCCCGTACGCCGCGTACTCGTTGTGGGGGGCGAAGAAGCCGATGGAATCGTAGCCCCAATAGTTGCGCAGCCCCCGATCCGTCAGGTGCTGCGAGTGCACGAACTGGTGGATGGGCATGAGCTCGACCGCGGTGATCCCCAGCGACTTGAAGTACTGGAGGGCCGGAGGCGAGGCGAGGCCCGCATACGTGCCCCGCAGGTTCTCCGGGATGCCGGTGTGGCGCTTGGTGAACCCCTTCACATGCGCTTCGTAGACGATGGTGTCGTTCCACCCCCAGCGCGGCGGGCGGTCGTCCGACCAGTCGAACCAGGGATTCACCACCACCGATCGCGGCATGAACGGCGCGCTGTCGACCCCGTTCGGCGCCCCGTCCTGGTCGTTGAAGTGGTAGCCGTACAACGCCTCGTTCCACTGCGGGTGCCCCTCGATCGCGCGCGCGTACGGGTCGAGCAGCAGCTTGTACCGGTTGCAGCGCTTCCCCTCGGCGGGGTTGTACGGGCCGTGCACGCGGAAGCCATAGCGCTGACCGGGCGCGATGCCGGGCGCGTACCCGTGCCAGGTGAAGCCGGTCACCTCGGGCAGCTCGACGCGGGTCTCCTTTCCCGCGTCGTCGAACAGGCACAGCTCGACCTTTTCGGCGAGCTCCGAGAAGAGGGAGAAGTTGGTGCCGGCGCCGTCGAACGTGGCGCCCAGCGGATATCTGCGGCCAGGCTGGAGCTTCATCCACTACAGGGTATGGAGCATACGTGGCCCGCGCGACCCCGGGTTTGCTGGCGGTGCCGCGGTTTCACGGCGGCCGGTCAGGGGCTTGTTTGTATGCCTGGGTCGGGGTTCAACTCGGGCGCAGCGGCAGCCGCAGCCGGGCGCGGGCGCCCGCGCGGTCGCCCCGGTTCTCGAGCGACAACGTTCCCTGGTGCAGCTCCGCGATCTGGCGGCTCAGCGCGAGCCCGATGCCGGTCCCCTGCGGCTTGGTGGTGAAGAAGGGGACGAAGAGGTTCGAAGCGTCCGCGATGCCCGGCCCTTCGTCGAGCACCGACACCTCGACGTGGGCGGCTCCCGCGCTCCAGGTCACGGTCACGCCGCCGCGCGTCTCCAGCGAGGCGTCCACCGCGTTGCGCACCAGGTTGATGAGGAGCTGGTCGAGCTGGTCGGCGTCCGCCTCGATGCGGACCTCGGGCCCGGGCGCGACGCCGACCGGGAGGCGCTTCTCCAGCGCCGCGATCCGCCGCACCCATTCCTCCACCTCGATCGGCCCGAGCCGCGGAGGCGGCAGCCGCGCCAGCCGCGCGTAGCTGGTCATGAAGCGCGAGAGCGACTCGGCCCGCCGCTCGATCACCTGGAGCCCGGAAGCCACGTCCTCCCTCCACCCGTCGTGCGGCGCGGGCGCCCGCAAGGTCTCCTGCACGCTCTGCGCGATGGAGTGGATGGGCGCCAGCGAATTGTTGATCTCGTGCCCGAGCACGCGGACCAGCCGCTGCCAGGCCTGGCGCTCCTCCTCGCGCAGGGCGCGCCGCAGGTCCGCCAGCACCAGCAGCTGGTGCGGCTTGCCGCCGAGCCGGAAGGTGCTGCGGCGCAGCTCGAACTTCCCGGCGCCGCCCGGCAGGGTCAATTCGAGGTTCCGCGG
>DATFTN010000242.1:0-9827 GCA_035261845.1 Myxococcales bacterium
AACGAGGTGGTCTTCTCCAGCGCGATCACCTTGCGCGATCTGGGGCGCGTGACGGCGGCGTTCGCGCCGCACTTCCTGGTGATGGCGGTGCCCCTCGCGTACATGCTGGGCCTGCAACTCGGCCTGGGCCGGCTGGCGGCCGACCGCGAGCTGCTCGGGCTCGCCACCGCGGGGCAGTCGCCGCTGCGGCTGTACCGGGTGCCGTGCATGGTGGCCCTCGCGCTTGCCCTCGGCGTGGCGGCGCTGGCCCGCTGGGCGGAACCGTGGGGGCTGCAAGAGGTGAACCGCGTCCTGAACGGCGTGATCAAGCGGAATCTCAAATCGGGCCTCCTGCCGGGCGTGTTCAACGACGCGCTCCCGCGCTTCATGGTGTACGTCGCCGAAGCGGAGGGGGCCAACTGGCGTGGCGTGCTGATCGAGGACGCCGTGGGCGACGGCGCGCCGCTTCTGGCGCTGGCCGAGACCGGCCGTGTGGAGGACACCGGCGGCAGTGCGCTGCTGCTCCGGCTGGGCAGGGGAGAGCTGCACCGCACCGAGGCGCAGGGCGAGACGGTGATCCGCTTCCAGGACGGGACGTTCCTGGTGGGCGTGCAGGAGCGGGTCGCCCGCAAGAACCGCTTCTACGGCGTCGAGGCCGCCCTCCCGTACCGGGAGCTTCTGCCCCGGGCCGACCAGATGGATCGCCTGGGCTGGCGCGCGGATGCCACGCGGCTGCGAGTGGAGGCGGGACGCCGGTGGGCCGCGCCGTTCGCCTGCCTCTGCTTCGCGCTGATCGGCGTGCCCCTCGCGGTGGCCGCCGGCGGCGCGCGCGGCTCGGCGTACCTGGTGACGCTGGGCGCCTTCGTCGCCTTCTACGTGATGTCGCGGCTCGGGCTGGCGCTGGCGGACCGGGGCGTGCCCGCCTTCCTCGCCGCGTTCTCGCCCAATCTCCTGATCGCCGCGGCGGGGATCGGCCTGACGCTGCGGCTCAAGAAGCGCGGCGTGCCGCTCGTCTCCTGATGCCCCGCCTGCCCCGTACCGCGCTATTGGCGGCGCTCGCGTTCGCCGGCGCCGCCTGCCGTCCGGACGTCCCCATCCTCACCTGGCACTCGGTGGGCCCTGCCGGCGACGAGTACACGGTCGGTGAAGCAGCCTTCGCCGCGCAGCTCGATGCCCTGCGGAACGCGGGGTTCCACGCCGTCACCTTCCACGAGTGGCTGGAGCACCAGGATCGTGGCGCGCCGCTCCCGGACAAGCCGGTCCTGTTCACTTTCGACGACGGCTACCAGGACGCGCTCACCGCCGCGCTTCCGGCCCTGCGCGCCCGCGGGATGCGCGCCACCTTCTTCCTCGTATCCGGCTGGATCGGCGCGGACGATGCCCATCGCGCCGCGGGCGGCGAGCCCGGCCGCGCGTACCTGACCTGGACCGAAGTGCGCGCCCTCGCGGCGGCGGGAATGGAGATCGGCTCGCACGGCAAGACGCACCGGCGCTTCCCGGAGCTCACCAGGGAGGAAGCGCTACAAGAATTGACGTCCTCCAAGCGGGAGCTGGAAGCGCGCCTGGCGATGCCGGTGGAGGTCTTCGCGTACCCGTACAACGCCTCCCGCCGGGGCCTGCGCGCGCTCGTCCGCCAGTCGGGATATCGCGCGGCCGTGTCGGGCACCGACCACGGAGGCTCCGATCGGTACGAGCTGTATCGGAAGGGGGTGCAGCGCGGGACCTCGCCGGAGGAGCTGCTCCGGAGCCTGCGCTGATCAGCGGCTCATCGAATCGAGGAACTCCTTGTTGCTCTTCGTGCCGCGCATCTTGCTGAGCAGGAATTCCATCGAGTCGATCACGTTCAGCGGGTGGAGCAGCTGGCGGAGGATCCAGACCCGGTTGAGCTGCTTCTCGTCCATCAAGAGCTCCTCCTTGCGGGTGCCGGAGCGGTTGATGTCGAGGCAGGGGAAGATGCGCTTCTCCATCAACTTGCGGTCGAGCGCGATCTCCGAGTTTCCCGTCCCCTTGAACTCCTCGAAGATCACTTCGTCCATCCGCGACCCGGTGTCGACCAGGGCGGTGCCGATGATGGTGAGCGACCCGCCTTCCTCGACGTTGCGGGCCGCGCCGAAGAACCGCTTCGGCTTGTGCAGCGCGTTCGAGTCCACGCCGCCGGAGAGGATCTTCCCGCTGGGCGGAACGGTGGCGTTGTAGGCGCGGGCCAGGCGGGTGATGGAGTCGAGCAGGATGACCACGTCGCGGCCCTGCTCGACCAGCCGCTTGGCCTGCTCGATGACCATCTCCGCGACCTGCACGTGGCGGGTGGCGGGCTCGTCGAAGGTGGAGCTGACCACCTGGCCCTTCACCGTGCGCTGCATGTCGGTCACTTCCTCGGGGCGCTCGTCGACCAGCAGCACGATGAGGAAGGCGTCGGGGTGGTTGGCGGTGACGGCGTGCGCGATGTCCTGCAGCAGGACGGTCTTGCCGGCGCGCGGCGGCGACACGATCAGGCAGCGCTGCCCGAAGCCGATGGGAGTGAGCAGGTCGATGATGCGGGTGCTCATGTCCGTCGACTTGTGCTCGAGCTTGATCCGCCGGGTCGGGTAGAGCGCTGTCAGGTTGTCGAAGAGGACCTTCTGCGCGCCCTCCACGGGCTCGGTGAAGTTGATCTCGTCGACCTTGAGCAGCGCGAAGTAGCGCTCCGAGTCCTTGGGCTGGCGGATCTGCCCCTTCACCATGTCGCCGGTGCGCAGGTTGAAGCGGCGGATCTGGGAGGGCGACACGTAGATGTCGTCGGGCCCCGGGGTGAAGCTGAAGTCGGGGCTGCGGAGGAACCCGAAGCCGTCGGGGAGGACTTCCAGCACGCCCGAAGCCTCGATCAACGTGTCGGACTTCTGCGCCTGGAGGATGTGGAAGATGAGGTCCTGCTTTCGCAGCGCGCCGGGGGCCTCGATGTTGAGGTCCTTCGCCAGCTTGGCGAGTTGGAGGATCTTCATCTCCTTGAGCTCTGACAGGTTCATGTGCCGCTTCCAGCGCGCCCGCGCGGCGCGCGTCTCGTGTAGTTCCAGGTCGCAGCACGCCTTACCGGCGGCGCGAACGGATTCAGGGGTTTGGATGGAACGCAACGCAATCTAAGGACGCGCGGCGCCGTCTGTCAAACCTTTCCTCGACCGGAGTGTCAGCCCCGGTAGGATCGCCGCCCTGGGAGGGTGGATGCCGCTCCGCCGCGCTGCTCCGTTCGCCATGTTCCTGCTGCTCGCCTGTGGGGCAGACGTGCCGTCCCGGCCGCCGGTGGCCTCGGTCTCCCTGACGCCCACCAGCGCGCCGTCCCTGGGCAGCCTGGGAGACACCCTCCAGCTCACCGCGGTCCCGCTCGACGCCTCCGGCGCTCCGATTCCCGGAGTTGCCATCGCGTACACCAGCAGCGACGCGACCGTGGCGACGGTGACCCAGGGCGGCCTGGTCACGGCCGTCGGGAACGGCAGCGCGACCATCCACGCGTCGGCCGAAGGCAAGGAGGCGACCATCGCCGTCGCGGTGGCCCAGGTCGTGGCGCAGGTGCTCGTGACGCCGTCGTCCGTCCGAGTGCCGGCGGGCGAAACTCCGCTGTTCCGCGCCTCGGCGGTGGATGCCCGCAACCATCCCGTCGCGGGCGCCCCGGCGCCGCTCTGGAGCACGAGTGACGCCTCGGTCGCTATCATCGTGAGCGAGGGAAGCAATGGCCGGGCGACAGTGTCCTCCGGCGCAGCCGACGGCGCGACGGTGAGCGCGATCGCGACCGTCGGCTCGGTGGCGTCGACGGCCGGGGGCCTGATGACTGTCGACCACACGGCCGTCTATGTGGAGACGATCACGGTCACCGCCCAGGGCGGGACGTCGTTCTCCAGCCTGAACCAGACCCTGCAGCTCTCCGCCACGGCGACCAATCCCCGGCTCGGCGACGTGACCGGGAGCGTCACCTTCGCCTGGTCGAGCAGTGCTTCGGCCGTGGCGGGCGTCTCCGCGACGGGGGCGGCCACGGCGACCGCCACGGCGGTGGGGAACGGCACCGCCGCCGTGAGCGCGTCGTGGAACGGCGTCAGCGGTTCGGTGTCCATCACCGTCGCGCAAGTGGTGGCCAGCGTCTCGGTGAGCACCCAGGCCGGCGGGAGCTCCGCCTCGCTGGCCAGCCTGGGCGAGACGGTCCAGTTGGTCGCCACGGCGAAGGATGCCAATACCTTCACGGTCGTTGGCGCGACCTTCTCCTGGACGAGCGATACGGCGGCGGTCGCGACGGTCAGCTCCGCGGGGCTGGTCACGGCGGTCGCGAACGGCTCCGCGCACGTGGTCGCCCGCGCGACGTCGAATCAGGTCGCGAGCCCCGCGCCGGGGCTCGGCGTCACCGTGCAGCAGGTCGTCGCGACCGTGTCCGTTCTGCCGCCCACCGTTTCCATCCCGCGTTGCACGACTCAGCAGTTCGCGGCCACTCCGAGCGACGCGCGCGGCAATGCCGTCGCCGGGGCGCCGGCGCCTACCTGGAGCAGCGCCTCCACCACCATTGCCACCGTCGATGCGAACGGGCTGGCCCGGGGCGCGAGCGTCGGCGGCCCGGTGGCGATCGTGGCGACGGTGGGGAGCGTGACGGGCTCGGCGCAGCTCACCGTCAACTCGTCGCCGATCACGGTCAACTGGGGCTCCGCAGCCGCGGTGACGCCGGTGAACGTCACGACCTGCGTCGGCCAGCTGGTCGTCTTTCGCAACGTCGATACGAACCTGGTGCACAGCGCCACCGGATCCACCGGTTCACCCAACACGGGCGCGATCCAGCCTGGCGCAAGCTCGGCCGGCCAGCCGTTCCCCGCCTCCGGCTCCTACCCATTCCACTGCGACTTCCACCCGAACGAGACCGGCACGGTGTTCGTGACTCCCTGACTCTCCGGCGACTGTTAGAATCCAAGCCGCATGAGCGTCGCCGAACGCGCCGAGGAGCTGCGCCAGCAGCTCCGCGAGGCGAACCATCGCTACTACGTGCTCGATGCGCCGACCCTGTCGGACGCCGAGTACGATCGCCTGTTCCGCGAGCTCATGCAGCTGGAGCAGGAACACCCCGGGCTGCTCACGCCCGATTCGCCCACCCAGCGCGTCGGCGCGCAGCCGAGCGAGAAGTTCGCCAAGGTGCAGCACCGCCGGCCGATGATGTCTTTGGCCAACGTGATGAGCGACGAGGAGCTGGCCGAGTTCGACGCGCGCGTCCACCGGCTGCTCGGCGACGGACCGGTCGCGTACGTGTTCGAGCCCAAGCTCGACGGCCTGGCGGTCACGCTGACGTACGAGAACGGCCGCTTCGTCCAAGGCGCCACCCGCGGCGACGGGCAATTCGGCGAGGACGTGACCGCGAATCTCAAGACCATCAAGTCCGTCCCGCTCCAGCTGCGGCCCGGGGCGCCTTCGCTGCTCGAGGCGCGCGGCGAGGTGTTCATCTCCAAGGCGGACTTCGCCCGGCTCAACGCCGAGCGCGAGGCCGCGGGCGAGCCGACGTTCGTGAACCCCCGCAACTCCGCCGCGGGCTCGCTCCGCCAGCTCGACCCGCGCGAGACGGCGAAGCGGCCGCTGTCGATCTTCTTCTACGACGTGGGTGAGACGGGCGAGCTGCGCTTCTCCTCCCACTGGGACAAGCTGACGAAGCTGAAAGACCTGGGGCTGCGCACCAACCCCGAGAACAAGCTGGCGCATTCGCTCGACGAGATCCGCGCCGATTACGCCGACTTGCTGCGGCGCCGCCACGAGGTCGCCTACGAGATCGACGGCTCGGTGGTCAAGGTCGACGACGAGGACCAGCGGCGCCGGTTGGGCGCCGTGTCCCGCACGCCGCGCTGGGCGGTGGCGTACAAGTTCCCCGCCGAGGAGGAGGCGACCACCGTCGAGGACATCCAGGTGAGCGTGGGCCGCACGGGCGCGCTGACGCCGGTGGCCTTCCTCACGCCGGTGCACGTCGGCGGAGTCACGGTCGCCCGCGCCACCCTCCACAACGAAGAGGAGGTCCGCCGCAAGGACGTGCGCAAGGGGGATCGGATCTTCCTGCGCCGGGCCGGGGACGTGATTCCCGAGATCGTGCGCGTCATCGCCGAGGCGCGCCCCCCCGAAGGCCTGCCCGAGTTCCGCATGCCCACGCACTGCCCGGCCTGCGGCGCCGAGGTGCACCGCGAGGGGGCCATCACCCGGTGCACCAACTTGTCCTGCCCGGCGCAGCTCCACGGGAGGCTCCGGCACTTCGCCTCGCGCGGCGCCATGGACGTCGAGGGGCTGGGCGACCAGACCTGCTCGCAGCTGGTCGAGCGCGGGCTGGTGAAGACGCCGGCCGACCTGTACGCGCTCACCCGCGAACAGTGGCTGGGCCTCGAGCGCATGGGGGACAAGTCGGTCGACAACCTGCTCGCGGCGCTGGAGCGCAGCAAAGAGACCTCGTTGCGCCGCTTCATCTACGCGCTGGGCATCCGGCAGGTCGGCGAGGCCACCGCGCGAGCCCTGGCGCTGCAATTCCAGAGCGTGGAGCGCCTGCTGGACGCGACGCTCGACGATCTCCAGGCAGTGCGCGACGTCGGGCCCGAGGTGGCGCAGCAGATCCACGACTTCACGCAGACGGCGGAGAACCGAGAAGCAGTGCGGCGGCTCCTGGCGGCGGGGATCCATCCCGCGCCCGAGGTGGTGGAGGCGCGGGGACCCTTCGCCGGCAAGACCGTGGTGCTGACCGGCTCGCTCACCGCGCTGTCTCGGGAGCAGGCCAAGGCGGAGATCGAGCGCCGCGGTGGCCGGGTCTCGGGGTCGGTCAGCCGCAAGACCGACCTGGTGGTGGCCGGCGAGGACTCGGGGAGCAAGCTGAAGAAGGCCGCCGAGCTGGGAGTGCGGGTGGTGGACGAGGCCGCCTTCCGCGCGCTCCTGCAGGAGGGACAGCCGTGAGCGACCGCGTGCGCGCCGAGATCGTGGTGCGGGGGCGGGTGCAGGGGGTCTTCTTCCGCGCCAGCGCGCAGCAGGAAGGCCTGCAGCTCGGCCTGACCGGCGAGGTCCGCAACCTTCCCGACGGCAGCGTGGAGGCGATCGTGGAAGGCGAGCGCGAAGCGGTGGACGACTTCGTCGCCTGGTGCAGGCGGGGTCCGCCCTCGGCGGACGTCGAGGACGTGGACGTCAAGCTGCGTGCGCCACGGAACGAGTTCCGGACCTTCCTGGTGGCTCGCTGACGAGCTTCGGGCTGCCTGGCCGCCCTGCTTCCAGGATGGCGTCGATTCGGCTACACTACGGCCGTCCCGATTTTGTCCCGCGAGGGGGGACACCATGTGTTCATGGTGTCCCCCTAGCCGGCGAGCGAGGCCGACCGCCCGTGGCAGGCTCCTCCCACACGAAGGCTGACTTCAACGTCTACTTGGACGGAACCAAGCTGGACGGCGCCACGAAGGCCGCCATCAGCGGCGTCCGCGTCTTCCTCACGCACAGTGGGGCGAGCGCGTTCGAGATCGTGGTCGACGATCCGGAGCTGCGCTGGCAGGACAAGCCGACCTTCACCGAGTGCAGGGAAGTGAAGATCGAGCTGGGCATCCCCGGCAAGATGAAGAGGGTCTTCGACGGCGAGGTGACCGCCTGGCGCACCGAGCTGGAGCGGTCGGGGCCGACGGTCCTGGTGCTGCGCGGCCTGGACCGCTCGCACCGGCTGATGCGGGGGCACAAGACGAAGACGTACGCGGAGGCGTCGCCGATCGACTGCGCCCAGCAGATCGCCTCGGCCGCGGGGCTCTCCGCGAAGACCAGCGCGGGCCGGCCTGCGCCCGTGAAGACGTACCGGATCCAGGCGAACGAGAGCGACTTCAATTTCCTCCGCAAGATGGCGGACCTGGAGGGCTATCTCTTCTACGTCGACGGCTCGGACCTGCATTTCGAGCGCCCGACGCTCTCCTCCAACGACGACGTCACCGTGACCTACGGCGAGGACCTCAAGACCTTCCTGCCGGTGGCGAACTTCCGCCGTCCGGCCGCCAAGGTCGAAGTGGGCGCCTGGGATTCCGGGGGCAAGGCCGCCCTGACGGGAAAGGCGAAGCCCGGGGACGAGCTGTGGAGCGTTCCCGGCGGGAAGCCCGGCGCGGACGTCGCGAAGTTCCAGGGCACCAAGGCGAGCCTGGGAATCGTCGAGTCGCAGGTCGCCAGCCAGGAGCACGCGGACACCGTCGCCAAGGCGGCGCTGACCAGGCGCAGCCTGGAGTTCCTGACGGCGGAGGTCGAGGTGCAGGGCAACCCGGAGATCAAGCCGGGCGCCATGGTCAACGTGAAGAAGGTGGGCGTCTACTCGGGACACTACCTGGTCACCGAGGCAAACCATTTCTTCGACGCCGGCGGATACAGCTGCATCTTCTACGTCGCGCGCGACAAGTGGGGCGACTCCTCCACGGATGCCGAGAAGAAGCGGAGCGCGGAGGAAGAGAGGAAGAAGGGGAAGGAGCGCGCCGAGCAGCCGTACAAGCCGCCCGAGCCGCCGCCCGGGAACCCGCCCGCGGACGACACCATCGACTTCACGCTGGAAGGGGACGACGGCAAGCCGCTGAAGAACGTCAAGTGCAAAGTCAAGCTGAAGAGCGGCGAGGTGATCGAGGCGACTACGGACGCCGACGGCCACGTCCACATCGACGAGAAGCCGGAGGGACCGTACACCGTCGAGATCACCGGCGACGCGCTGGAGCTGACGTCCATCGACATCGCTGTGGAGGACGTCGAGGGCGCGCCTGTGGCCGGCGCGAGCGGCAAGGTGAAGCTCTCGGACGGCTCGGAGATCGCGGTGACCACCGACGCCGAGGGAAACGTCCACCTCGAGGACGTCCCCAAAGGCGAGTACACGTTCACGCTCGAAGCTCCCGCGGCCGGCGGAGCAACTCCGGCGGGCGATGGGGGAACCGAAGGCGGCGGCACGCCAGGGCAGGCCGCTCCGGCGGGCAAGGGGGGCGGTGGGGCTGCGCCGGCACAGACCGCTCCGGCAGCGGGTGGGGGCAAAGCAGGCGGCACGCCCGGGCCGGGCGGTGGTGCCGCGGGAGGAAGCGCACCGGGGGGTGCCGCGGCGGGCGGGGTGGGCGGAGCCAGCGGCACCGGTACGCCGGGCAGCGCCCCCGCGGGCGATGCGGCGCCAGGCGCGGGTGCTCCGCCAGCCGGTGGGGGTGCGAAGGCGGGCACCGGTACGCAGGGCGGCGCTGCCGCTGGAGGGGCGGCGCCGGGCGCGGCCGCTCCGCCAGGCGGCGCCGCTGCGAAACCCGGAGCCGCTGCGCCGGGCGGCGCGCCCGCAGGAGGCGGTGCGCCCGGACAAGGCGCTCCAGCAGCCGGCGGTGCGAAGGCCGACACGACAGCATCGGGCGGTGGTACCGCGGGAGGCGCTGCCCCGGCCGCGGGTGCTCCGCCAGCCGGCCCGGGTGCCAAACCTAGCTCGACCGCTTCAGGATCCGGTCCCGCCGCCGGTGGAGGAACCGCCCCCGCGGGCGGCAAGGAAGTCGGGCCGGCCGCCGGGCGCGGCCACGCCGTCGTAGCGGAGTCCCCGGGTTCCGCCGGCGCAGGCAGCAAGACCGCACCGGGATCTCCCGCTTCCACCACGCCGGGGAAAGCGCCCGGTCCTGCGCAGACTGGCGCCGCGGATCCGAAGAGCGCGGCAACCGGCGGAGCTCCAGGTTCCGCGACCGCCCCGGCTCCTGCGACCGGCGCTGCGACGACTCCAACGGGCCCCGCGACGGCGCCGCCGGCACCCGCGGCGACACCCGCAGCTGCGCCGGCACCCGCCCCGACACCCGCAGGCGCTCCGGCCGGCGGCGCGCCTCCTCCCTCGCCGCCACCTGCGCCGGCCGCTACGACGGTCAGCGCGCCGC
>DATFTN010000243.1:0-17068 GCA_035261845.1 Myxococcales bacterium
CGAGCAGCACCACGGTGGACGCTTCGTAAGCGTACGTGCTGGTCGTCTGCTGCGAGAAAGGCACGATCGCCTGCAACACGAACTGCGGGTGGAACCAGGGCTCGTCGCGGCGCAGCGCGATCCCCACTTCCGCGGAGGCGCCCCAGCCCCGCGAGGAAGCCGCGTCGAAGTCGCTCTCTCCCAGCGCGCCGATCCCGAGGCCCAAGAAAGGCGCAGCCGGGCCATCGGTGAGGAACACCCCGCCCCGCAGCCCGCTGTAAGCGGCGAGGCCCGAGCTGCGCATCGCTCCCGCGAGCGCCAGCTGCGCGCCGCCGTAGAACCGACGCCACTCCACGCTCAGCTCCACGGAGACCGTGACCAGTCCGATCCCCGCCCCCGGCCTGATCCGAAGATCGGGGATCGACTCCCCGTCCGCCCGCGCGGCGGCGCTGGGCAGAAGGACGAGCAAGGCCGCGAGGATGCTGAGCTTCATCGAAGGATCGACGCCCGAGCGCAGCGGGCGGTCACGCCGTCGCGGTGCGTGGATGTCCGACTCCGGATCACACCTTCCGGGTCGCGAAGGCCTGCGGGAGGTGCTTGCGCATGAGGCGCGCGAGGTCGTCTCCGTCGAGCAGGTCGACGGGGTTGCCCTTGGCGGTGTCGCGCGCGTCGGTCGAGAAGCGGCCCAAGGTCACCAGCACGCCCTTGCCCACGTACTCGGCGCGGGCAGTGTCGATCAGGTTGCGCACCTCGTCGCCCTCGACCGGGCCGTCCTGGCCGAGCACTCCGTGCACGTAGATGCGCCCGCCCTTGATGGGCGTGGGATCGTTGGCGAAGAGGTCGACGCTCGCCGATCCCCGTTCGGAGCGCTCGGGTTGGAAGCCCATCTCGGTGAAGAGCGTGACCAGCAGCCGCTGCAGGCCTTCGGCTCCGTACCTTCGCACCCACGCCGTCTCGGTCGAGTCGCCGCGTCCCAGGTTCTCCGGCGCCGCGGGCGAGACCGGCTGGCCGCGCCCGATCAGGAAGATGAGAGCAAAGCCCACCAGCGTTGCCAGGACCGCGACGATCAGGATGCCCATGCGGCGCGAACGCTGGTCCCGCGCAGGCGCTTAGTCAAGCGCCTCGAACCCCGCCTCGTTCCTTGACAATGGCGGCAAGCCGCAGTTACAAGCGCCGACTCCTCGCGACACCGCGTGGGGCTGTAGCTCAGCTGGGAGAGCGCTAGAATCGCACTCTAGAGGTCACCGGTTCGATCCCGGTCAGCTCCACCACTTCTTCCGGTACGTCCGATGAACTGGAAGCGCATCCTTCTGGGCGGGCTCGCGGCCGGCGCGCTGATCGACGTGTTCGAGGGAGGCATCTCGGGCCTCTTCTTCGGCCAGCAGTTCCGCGCCGAGATGGCGCACCTGGGTTTGCCCCTCCAGGTCGGTCCGGCCGGCGGCCTCTTCTTCGTCGCCTGGGGATTCATCCTCGGGATCGTGAGCGTCTGGCTGTACGCGGCGGTGCGGCCGCGCCTGGGACCGGGACCGCGCACGGCCATGCTGGTCGCGCTGGCCATCTGGTTGGTGAACGGAGTCCTTCCGCACGTGCGCGACGCCGTGCTCGGCATCCTTTCGCCGCGTCTCAGCTTCGAGTTCATCCTCTTCCAGCTCGTCTGGCAGCTCGCCGCGACGCTTCTGGGCGCCTTCATCTATCGGGAGCCGCCAGGCCGCGGGCCCTGACACTACGCGGTCGCGTGCCGCTGCGCCGGATCGCTGGTGCGGAGCTGGACGCGGGCTCCGCAGCCGCAGCGTCCGAGGCGTCGCCATCGGGTCGCGGAAGTTCCGGGCATGGGGGACCAGGTCTCCCAATCGACAGGGCCCTTGCAGTGGGGGCAAATCTCACATGGGGTCTCGCGGCGCATGACAGGAACATCGGCGCGTGCGCGTGCGCTTGAAGGAGGTCCGGCGCAGCCGCTGTAGGTGCGGCGACGCCTGGTTGAGCGCCCCGTGAATCGCTGAGAGCTCGAGGACGCCCGAACCCTCGCCACGGCGAGGACAGATCGACGGCAGGTCTCCGTTTGCTTTCAGAGGAAGAATCGGGCGCGGCGGCAGGCGCGGAACTCGACTCGCGCGCCAGCGGTGCCTCTTCGATGGCAGCGCGGTTGTTCGAGCAAGACAGGAGACTTGACGCAGCGCGTCCCGTCCCGGGACGGGACGCGGCGCGTCAACGGAGTGGCCGCCAACTGCGCCATCGTCCGCTGCAGAGGCGCCCTCGCACTCATTTGACCTACGGGGGCGGGAGCGCCGCGGGCTCTTTGCCGCCCGCATCGCGCTTGGGGCGGACCCGATCCATCCACTTCCTCGTGCGGACGCGGATCTTGTGCGCGGCGGAGCGCGCCCAGGCGTGGCGCCGGCCGAGAATTCCCAGCCCGACCAGCACGAACGGGATGCCCGGCCCGGGCAGCACGAGCAAGGCGACGCCCACGCCGAGCGTCACCCACCCGCCCGCCTGGACGAGCACGTCGCGTGCCTTGGGATTTCCCCGCGCCACGGACACCAGTATAGACGCGCCGAGCATCGCCGCGACCACCCCCAGGGAAATCACTGGTGGAATCCGGACCACATGGGCCAGGGTCATCTTCGCCCCCACGAACACCAAGACCCCGGCGAGGCCCACCTTGAGATCGCGGAACTTCTGCACGGCGCCCGCCAGCACGAAGTAGAGCGAGCGCAGTCCGAGCAGCGCCAGCGCGTTCGAGGTGAAGGCAATGAAGGTGTCGTCGGTCACCGCCAGCACGGCGGGAACGGAGTCGACGGCGAACACCGCGTCCGCCAGCTCGATCACCACCAGCGCGGTGAGGAGAGGAGTGGCCAGGAGGCGCCCGTTCTCGCGGATCAAGAATCGCGCCCCCTCCAGGCGGTCGGTCGAAGGGATCAGGCGGCGAGCCAGCTCCATCGCCTTGCCCTTCGGCCCATGGTCCCCGCGGACCAGGAGGAGCTTGATCCCGCTGGCCATCAGGAGCGCGCCGAAGACGTAGACGAGCCAGTGGAACCGCTCCAGCGCCGCCGCGCCGAAGACGATCATCGCGAGGCGCATGGCCAGCGCCGACAGGACTCCCCAGAACAGCACCCGGTGCTGCAGCGCCTCCGGCACGCGCAGCGCGCCGAAGATGGCGACGAAGACGAAGACGTTGTCGACCGAGAGCGACTTCTCCACCAGATATCCGGTGAGGAACTCGGTCCCGGCCTGGGGACCCGACCGCCACCAGACGAAAGCGTTGAAGGCGAGCGCGACTCCGATCCAGACGGCGCTCCAGGCGAGCGCCTCGCGGAAACGCACCTCATGGGGCCGGCGGTGGAATACGCCCAGGTCGAGCGCGAGCAGGACCGCGACCAGGCCCAAGAAACCGAGCCAGGCGCTCGGACTACCCATGAGCCACGGCCATCGCCCGCAGCCGGCGGACGCGCTCGGCGATCGGCGGGTGGGTGGAGAAGAGCGACAGGACGCCCCCCGTGCCGGCCAGCGGGTTCACGATGAACAGGCTGGCCGTCGCGGGGTCGGCGTGCGAGGGCAGCCGGGAAGCCCCCGCGTGCAGCTTCTCCAGGGCGCGGGCGAGGCCCTCCGGGTCGCCGCTCAACCCCGCACCGGACTGGTCGGCGAGGTACTCGCGGGAGCGGGAGATGCCGAGCTGGAGCAGCGCGGCGGCGATGGGCGCGGTGATCGCGAGCAGCAGCGCCTGCGCCGGGGAGGCGCCGCGGCCGTCCTCCCTGCTCCCGCCGAACCAGCCGGCCACGTGGGCAAGCCAGGTCACCGCCGCGGCGAGCGTCGCGGCGATGCTGGAGACCAGCACGTCGCGGTTGCGCACGTGCGAGATCTCGTGAGCGAGCACCGCGCGCAGCTCCCGCTCGCCTATTGGTGCCCACCGAGAGCGCCGCGCTGCGCCGGTCCTTGTCCCACTGGCTGGATGCGAACGGCATCCGGCCGGCGATCGCGGCGGAGTTCCAGGACAGCGCGCTCCTGGCGGAGTTCGGCCGCACCGGCGACGGCGCCTTTCCCGCGCCTTCCATCCTGGAGGACGAGCTGCGCCGCCGCTACGGCGTGGAGTCGGCCGGACAGCTCCCCGGCGTCTCCGAGCGCTTCTATGCCATCTCGGTGGAGCGCCGCCTCCGCCATCCCGCCGTAGTCGCCATCACCGAGGAGGCGCGCGCGGAGCTGTTCAGCGGCCGCCCCTAGGGCATCGCTTCGGGTTCGGAGGAGGGTCCACCTTGGCTTGGGAGAGGAGGTCCCGGGCCGCATCGACCGATTCGTGCGTTCCCGCCAGGGCGAGCACGTCGTCGGCCTGGAGCAGCTCGCGGCCGGTGGGGACCAGAAGGCCCTCCTGTCCGCGGCGGATCGCCAGGACCGTCGCTCCGGTCCGGCCGCGCAAGTTGATCCCCGCCAGGGTCTTGCCCACCGCGGCCGTCCCTTTTGCGATCACCACCGGGACCGGCGAGCCGAGCCCAGGGAACAGCGCCGACAGCGCTGGCTGGCCCGAAGGAGGCGATCCGTCCGGGCGCGCCTGGCTCGCGAGCGCTTCCACCAGCACTTCCGCGCCGGCGCGCACGTGGCCCTGCAGCTGCTCGGCGGACCTCCACAGCCGGACGGCGAGCAGGATCAGCACCACCGCGAAGGCGAGCGCCGCGACGTAGCGGGGGAGGAACAGCTGCGTCACCGCTACCAGCGGCAACCCGAGGACGATCGCAGCGGCCAGCTGGAGGGAGACGACGAACGCCCGCCGCGGCGCGGCGGCCAGGTCGATCCCGCCCCCCGCCTGCGGCAGCGCCTGCGCGGCCAGGGTCGCGCCCAGCCCGCCCACCAGGCGGACGATCCCCAATACGAACGGCGAACCCAGGAGCGCGCCCACCGCGACCGCCGCCACCTGCGCCCAGCGCAGGCCGATGCGCGGCGCGAGGAGCTCCACGCCGCGATCGAAGAACCGCGCCTCCGCGATCACCAGCACTGCGAGCAGGAAGGTATCGAGAAGCAGGAGCCCGGCCAGCCGCCGCACTCTGCCGGTACGCTGGGCGGGCTCCCGAAGCCGCTCGGTCCAGGCGCCCTCCAGCGCGAGCAGGGTCTGCAGGGACCGCGGCAGCTTCGCGTCCACCCAAGCCGCGGCGGGCCCGGACCAGCGGATGAGCCAGGGCGTGGTCAGCGTAGTGAGCGCCGAGACGGCGACCGCGACCGGATAGATGAAGTCTCCCGCCGCCCCGAGCGCGATCCCCAGCCCGGCGATGATGAAGGAGAACTCGCCGATCTGGGCCATGCTCATCCCCGCCTGCACGGCGGTGCGCACACCGCTGCCGGCCAAGAGCGCGGGCAGGGCCACACCGGCGATCTTGCCGCCGATCACCACCGCGGAGAGGACCACGACGGCCACCCAGTGGCGGGCGACCAGGGCTGGGTCGATGAGCATGCCCACCGAGACGAAGAAGACCGCGGCGAAGAGGTCGCGCACCGGCTGCAGCAGGTGCTCCAGCGCCTCGCCCTGGCCCGATTCGGCCACCAGCGAGCCGGCCAGGAAGGCGCCCAGCGCGACCGAATAGCCCAAGCGCTGGGCGAGGAGCGATATCGCGAAGCAGATGCCCACGCAGGCGACCACCGTGGTCTCCGGCCGGCCCAGCTTCAGCGTCGAGCGGACGAAGCGCGGGACGAGCACCATGCCGGCCGCGACCACCACGACCAGGAAGAGCAGGAGCCGGCCGGCGGTCGCCGCCAGCGCGGCCGCGGACAGCTTCCCGGAGGAGAGCGCGGTCAGGCCGGCGAGAAGGAGGATGGCGACCAGGTCCTCGACCACCAGCACCGAGAGGACCAGCTCTCGCAGCCGCCCGCCGATGCGGTTCTCCTCGAACGCCTTGGCGATGATCGTGGTCGAGGAGATGGCGACGATGGCTCCCGCGTAGAGCGCCTCGCGCGAGGTCCAACCCAGGGTGCGCCCGGTCAGGCCGCCCAGCACCATCATCACGCTGACCTGGACGACGGCCACCAGCCCCGCGGTGCCGCCTACGCGGGCCAGCTTGCCGAAGGTGAACTCCAGGCCGATGGAGAAGAGGAGCAGGACCACGCCCAGCTCGGAGAGCTGGTGCACGATCTCCCGATCCGCCACCAGCGGGACGGGGACGTAGGGCCCCACGATCAGGCCGGCGATCAGGTACCCGAGGACGACGGGCTGGCGCAGGCGCTGGAAGAGGACGGTGGTCGCCGCGGCGACACAGAGCACGACGGCCAGATTGGTGAGGAAGGCGTTGTCGTGCTCCACCGCCGCAGGATCTCCGCGGTCGCCGGGACGTCAAGGGTAAACGACCAAGAGATCACCGCGGAGGCGCGGAGATCGCGGAGGACTGCGGGATCAAGAAAACGGAAACCTCCGCGTCCTCCGCGTCTCCGCGGTGTTCCTCGAGTCCGATTTGGAGGCGGCGGAATGGATCGGCGTGCTAGACACCGCGCCCGTGGACGAACAGGCCCTGCAGAAGCTGCGCAGCGAGGCAGGGCGAAGGCGCACCTTCGCCATCATCTCGCATCCGGACGCGGGCAAGACGACCCTGACCGAGAAGCTGCTCTTGCACGGAGGCGCCATCCACCTGGCCGGCACCGTCAAGGCGCGCGGGCAGGCCCGCCATGTCACCAGCGACTGGATGGAGTTGGAGCGGCAGCGGGGCATCTCCATCACCTCCAGCGTGCTGCAGTTCGACTGGGGCGGGCACAAGCTGAACCTCTTGGATACGCCCGGCCACCAGGACTTCTCCGAGGACACCTACCGCACCCTGGCGGCCGCGGACGCGGCGGTGATGCTGATCGACTCGGCCAAGGGAGTCGAGGCGCAGACCAAGAAGCTCTTCCAGGTCTGCCGCCGCCGGGGCATCCCCATCTTCACCTTCGTCAACAAGCTGGACCGGCCCGGGCGGGAACCGATCGACCTCTTGCACGAGGTGGAGGAAGTGCTGGGCATCCGCACCGTCCCGGTGACCTGGCCGGTCGGACAGGGCAAGGATTTCTCCTTCGTGGCGACCTTGTTCGCGGAGGTGGGCCCTCTCGCCCGCCGCGTCACCCCGGAGCTGCCGGCGGTCGATCCGAAGCTGCGGGCGCACTCGGCGGACGAGATCGAGCTGGTCGCCCACGCGGGCGACCCGTTCGACTACGCCCGGGTGCTGCGCGGCGAACAGTCGCCCGCCTTCTTCGGCTCGGCGTGGACCGAGGTGGGCGTGGACGAGTTCCTCTCCGCCTTCGTGAAGCTCGCCCCGCCGCCCGGTCCCCGCCATGCCAAGGGCGGAACCGAGATCGCGCCCGACGACGACCGCTTCAGCGGGTTCGTCTTCAAGATCCAGGCGAACATGGACCCCGCCCACCGGGACCGCCTCGCCTTCCTGCGGGTGTGCAGCGGCCGATTCCAGAGAGGGATGGAGGTGGAACACGTCCGGGAAGGCCGGACCTTGCGCCTCTCCATGCCGCACCAGCTGTTCGGGGCCGAGCGCCAGGTGATCGAAGAGGCCTGGCCTGGCGACGTGATCGGCCTGTTCGATACAGGGGCTCTGCGGATCGGCGACACGCTTTGCGAAGGAGAGGCCTTCGAGTTCGCCGAGCTGCCCCGGTTCTCGCCGGAGATCTTCGCCCGGGTCCGCAGCAAGGACGCCTTGAAGCGCAAGCAGCTGGAGAAGGGACTTCTCCAGCTCAGCCAGGAGGGAGCGATCCAGATCTTCTCGCAGCGGGGTCAGGGGATGAAGGACCCGATCCTGGGCGCCGTCGGGGCGCTGCAGCTGGACGTCTTGCAGTACCGGCTCGAGCACGAATACGGAGCGGAGATCGCGCTGGAGCGGCTGCCGTACGTGGTGGCACGCTGGATCAGCGGCCCTGGGTTCGATCCGCGGGCCTTCGAGGTGGAGGTCGACGCCTTCTGCATCGAAGACCGGGACCAGAACCCGCTCGCGCTGTTCAAAAGCGAGTGGAACCTGACCTTTGCGCAGGGCCGCCACCCCGACTGGACCTTCGCGCCAACCGCTGCCGCACTAGTCAGCGCCCAGGGGTAGTTGTTGTGCCTACATCAACCTCCGTAGAAGACTTCTTCACCTCCACCCTGGCCGGGTAGTCTGAAGGGTTCTAGCTCTCCCGGGCTTGAAAGACATGCGGACCTCGAACCTCGCCATCGTGTTCACCGACATCGTCGGCTACGCCGACCGGCTGAGCCGGCAGACGTACGAACAGAGCCAGCGGATGCTGCGGCTCCACGAGGCCTTGGTCCTGCCGGTTTTCCGCGCCTACCGCGGCCGGAGAGTGAAGAGCATCGGCGGCACGCTGCTGGTCACCTTCGAGTCGCCCACCGACGCGGTCCTGTGCGCCTCGGCGGTGCAGGACCGGATCTGGGAGTGGAACAAGGGCGTCCCCGAGTGGGACCGAATCAAGGTTCGCGTGGGAGTGAACGTCGGCGAGGTCCGCCTGGAGAAGGGTGACGTCTTCGGCGAGCCGGTCAACATCGCCGCCCGCGTCCTGGGCCTGGCCGACGCCGGCGAGGTGCTGTTCACCGAGGCGATCTGGCTGTCGATGAACCGCAACGAGATCGAGGCCGACGACGGCGGCTACCAGGAGCTCAAGGGAGTGCCCGAGCCGGTGCGCATCTTCCGCGTCAAACCGGGCAGCGACCTCTCCCTGCGGCCCTACGGAGGCAAGGCGCTGCAGCGCTCCGGAAAGCTCACCAAGGTCGATCTGACCAAGCTGACCTCCTCGGAAGTGCGCGGGCATTTGCGCGCGGCCGCGGAGTCGGCGGCGGGACACATCGCCGAGGCTTTTCCCTGGATCACCGAGCAAGCCCGGGTCCTCGCCATCGCGGGCGTCTGCGCGTTGCTGGCGGTGCTGGCCGCCCTGCTCGCCCCGGCCTCGGTGGACCGCGCCCTGGCGCGGCACGACGTCGCCACCGTGTCGCGCGAGGTGCAAGGGATGCGCACGGGCCCGCGGCGCACCTACTACGAGGGGCGGCTGCAGGAGGAGCGCAAGGAGTACGAGGGGGCTGCGCGCAGCCTCGAGTCGGCGGCCCGGGCCGGCGAGCGGCGGGCGTTCGAGCGCCTCCTGGCCATGGCGCAGTCGGGACCTTGCGAGGCGCGGGTAGGCGCGGCGCGCGCCCTGGGCCGGCTGGGCGACCAGGAGGCGGTGAAGGTGCTGGAGTCGATGGAGGCCGAGCCGCGCGCCGCGGGGCAGGAGGGGCTCCTGGCCCACGTGCTGGGCTGCAACTCGCGGGTGGCGGCGCACGACGCGCTCGAGCAGATCCGGGGGGCGCCGTGAAGAACGTCGTCGAGCTGCTGCGCCCCGCGCACAGGACGCAGAACCTCGCCATCCTCTTGAGCGACATGAAGGGCTTCACCGCCCGCACCTCGCAGCAGACCCGCGAGGAGAACGCGCGCATGCTGGCCTTCCACGACGCCATCCTGCTGCCGGTGATCCGTGGATTCGGCGGGCGGAAGGTCAAGTCGATCGGCGACGCGCTGCTGGTCACCTTCCGGTCGCCGACCGACTGCGTACTGTGCGGGATGGCCATGCAGGACCGGCTCGCTTCCTGGAACACCCGCCGGGGCCCGCAGGAGCGCATCGAGGTGCGCATCGCCATCAGCCTGGGCGAGGTGCGGGTGGATGCCGACGACGTGACCGGCGACCCGGTACAGCTCGCGCTGCGCGCCTCCGCCTTCGCCGACGCCGGCGAGGTGGTCCTGACCGAGTCGGTCTACCTGGCGATGAACAAGAGCGAGGTGCCCACCGAGCCGTTCCCCGTGCGCGAGCTGCGGAGCGGCGAGACCCGCCTGCATCGCGCCCGCATGATCGGCCAGCGCGAGCTGCCCTACGGCGGCCGCGCCCTGCAGCGGCTGGGCAAGCTGCGCGATCCCAGGCTCCCGCTCGCCACCCGCGCGGCGGCGTTCGTGACCCGGCGGTGGCCGGCGCTGGCCCTGCTCGCCGTGTGCGCCCTGGCCGCCGCGGCCAGCTGGCGGGTCCGGGTGCGGAGGGAGAACGACCCGGTCTTGCGGGCCGGGCAGATGCTGGTGGCGAAGGCTCCGCTGGCTGCCCTGGCCGAGCTCGACAAGCTCTCCGACAGCCCCCGGGCCCGCAGCGCGCAAGTGCAGGTCCTGCGGGGCAAGGCCGAGCACGCCTTGGGGCAGCTGGGCATGGCGTTCGCCGACTTCGCGGCCGCGCTCGACGTGGACGCCGGCGTCTCAGACCCCGAGGTGGTGCGCGCGCTGGTCGACGATCTGGAATCCGAGGCCTTTCCGCTGCAGTGGAGGCCGGCGCTGGTGCGCACCCTGGGCGAGAGGGTCGGGGCTTCCGCCGCCGAGCCGCTGCGCGGCATCGTGCGCTCGCAGCACGGGCGGGCGCGGCGGGAGGCCCTGGAAGCGTTGGAGCTGATGGGGCAGGCGCGCGACGAGGACCGGTTGGCGCTGGCCACGGCCGAGCTGTCCGACAGAGGCGCGCCTTGCACCGCGGTGCTGAACGCGGTGCGGGTCCTGGTGGTCGCCGGCACCGAGCGCGCCCAGGCTCTCCTCGCCCGGACGACGGCCGAGAGGCGCCGGTGCGGGTCGCGCGAGGCGGCGGATGCGCTCCGCCGGTTCGAGCGCGCCAAGGCGGAGGCGGGGGCGGCAGCGCACCCAGGCGCACCGGCGTCCGCTTCGATCCCGACGACCGCGACCTCGACCACCAACCCGACACCGGCCACGGGCCCGAGCTCGAGTTCCACCTCGAGACCGGCCCTGGCAACGTCGCCGACGTCCGCCTCGGGCACCGTCCAGAAGCCGGGCAAGGAGACCGTGAAGCGCCAGCCCAAGCCGAAGACGAAGAGCGCGCAGGGCCCGGCGACGGCGCCGTCCAAGACCTCCACCCCCGCCGCGAAACCGGCTACAGGGGTCGCGGAGAGCTCCTCATCGAGCGCCCCAGGATCCCGTCCAGACCCAGCGCCACTCCCGCCCGGCCCGCGATGAGCGCCGGGAAGATGAGCAGATAGACGAGCCCGTTCTGCCCCGTCAGGTAGCTCGCCTGGAACATCGCTCCGCTGGCGAAATGGAACTGCGCGACCATCACCAGCGCCACGAGCGCGGCGACGGGGGTGAAGAACCCCAGGACCAGCAAGGTGCCCAGCCCCAGCTCTCCCACCGCGGCGATGCGCGCCAGCCCGGCGTGGTGGGGCTGGACGAGGTGGAGGTAGCCGAAGACCAGCCCGTTGGGAGCGTGCTGCGCCCAGTTGGCGAGGATCGGCTCCAGCCCGGGGTGCGCGAACCAGCCCAGCTTGGAGAGGCCCGGGCCGAGCAGGCTGATCCCGGCAGCGATCCGGAGCAGCGCCAGGGCAACTTGCAACCGTTGGGACATGGAAGCTCCTTTGGGCGCCTCCTTTTATCTACGCGCGAGTTGCCGCGCCATTCCGGGTGAGCGTTTTCCTTCCGCCAAGGTCGGATTCCTGCGATAAGCACGCGCCGCGGAGGAGAGATGCTGAAGGGCGCCATCGTCGGATTCGGATTCATCGCGGGCAAGGGACACCACCCTGCGTACCTCGCCCGCAAGGACGTGGAGATCGCGGCCATCGCGGACATCTCCCCGGCCCGGCTCCAGGCGGCGCGCGCGGTCTCGCCCAAGGCGCGCCTCTACCCGACCTGGCAGGAGCTCCTCGAGAAGGAGAGCGGCCTCGATTTCGTCGACGTCTGCACCTCGCCCGACGTGCACGGCGAGATCTCGCTCGCGGCCTTGCGGCGCGGGGCGCACGTGCTGTGCGAGAAGCCGCTCACCACCACCACCGCCCAGGCGCTGGCGCTGGTCCAGGCGGCGCGCACCCAGCGGCGCGTCGTCTTCCCCGCGCACAACTACAAGCACGCGCCGGTGGTGAAGTTCGCGCTGGAGGTGATCCGCTCCGGCCGGATCGGCAAGGTCCGGGCCGTGACGCTGAACACCTTCCGCACCACCCACGCCAAAGGCGTTCCCGAGTGGCGCACCGACTGGCGCCGCGACCGCAAGACGTCCGGCGGCGGCATCGCCATGGACCACGGCAGCCACAGCTTCTACCTGACCTTCGCCTGGCTGGGCTCACTGCCCACACACGTGACGGCGAAGACGCTCACGCTCGACCGGCAGTGGGACACCGAGGACAACCTGAACGCGGTGCTCACCTTCCCCACCGGGTACGCCCACTGCTTCCTCACCTGGACGGCTGGCGTACGCAAAGTGGTGTACTCGCTGCAGGGTACCGACGGCGCCCTGGTGATCGACGACGACGACTGGGAGCTGACCACCGGTTCTTCGTCGGGGAAGCCGCGGGTGGAGAAGGGCAGCATCGCCTCGCACTGGATGGACGCCTCCCACACGCAGTGGTTCGACTCGCTCTTCGACCAGTTCAAGGCGGCGATCCAGGCGAACGATTTCGTCGGCCGCGAGCTGCGCGAGGCGGTGGCCTGCGTCCAGATCATCGAGACGTGCTATCGATCGAACGCGGAGGGAAGCCGCGAGCTGCCGCTTCCGCTGGACGTCCTGGAGATCTGAAGATGGCGCAAGGGACGGTGGTCATCACGGGAGCCTCCGCGGGCTTCGGCGAGGCGACCGCGCTCGCCTTCGCGGGGCTCGGGCATCCCCTGGTGCTGGGCGCCCGGCGCATGGACCGGCTGCAGAGGGTCGCCGAGGCGGCGCGCAAGGCGGGTTCGCCGCGGGCGCTCGCGCTGCCGCTGGACGTGCGCAACGCGGAGTCGATCCACAAGTTCGCCGCCGCCGCCGAGCTGGAGACGCCCCACGTCCTGGTGAACAACGCCGGCGGAGCCCTGGGGCGCGACAAGCTGGCCGAGTTCAAGGACGAGGACCTCCTGGGGATGATCGAGGCGAACCTCACGGGCCTCATGCGCATGACCCGCGCCCTGCTCCCCGGGATGATCCGGCGGAACGCGGGGCACATCATCAACATCTCCAGCTACGCGGCGTACGGCACCTACGAAGGTGGCGGCATCTACGCGCCGGTGAAGCGTGCGGTGCGCGCCGTCTCGGACACGCTGCGGCTGGAGCTCAACGGCACCGAGATCCGCGTCTCGGACATCGCGCCGGGCCTGGCGGAGACGGAGTTCTCCATCGTCCGCCTCGGATCGGCGGACAAAGCCAAGCAGGTCTACGCGGGCATGCGTCCGCTCACCGCCCAGGATGTGGCGGAAGTGATCGTCTGGGTGGCGACGCGCCCGCAGCACGTGAACATCTCGCAGGTGCTGCTCAACCCGACCGACCAGGGCTCGCTGACCAAGGTGCACCGCCGCTAGACCTGACGCTCTTCGCTTTACGTCGGCCGTCCCGATGATCCGACGGTCGGAATGACATCCGAGAACGCCTGGAACGGGGGAAGATACCCCAGACCTGACATGTACCAGCTGTACAGGGCCGCGGACCGGACCTCTCCCCCCGCGCCGGTGATTGCACAAGCGGGGCGCACGCGCGGCCTCAAACTGATCGTGCACCCCCGTGGCCGCCCAGCCCGTGAGATTCACCAAGCATCCCGTCAGGGGCGACCGCGACCGAAGCGAATCATCCGGCGAGCCTCCCGCTTCTCTGTGAGGCGGGAGGGCCGCAGAGTTCAGGTAAATCGCACGATCGCTACGGGCCCTTGGGCGCGTTGGGCCCGCGGCCGCCGCCGGGACCCTTGCCGCCCGGGCCGCGACCTCCGCTTGGACCGCGCCCGCCGCCCGGGCCGCCTCCGCCGCCCGGACCGCCGCGGCCGCCGCCTGGACGGCGCCCCCCGCCGGGGCCGCGCTCGTTGCGGCGGTCCTGCATCAGAGACTCCATGGAGAAGGAGCCTTCCAGGGAGTCCGACTTCTGCTTCCCGCCGCCTCCGGGCCGGCGCGGACCGCGGCGTCCGCCCTTCTCGTCGCGGTGGAACTCCTGCTTCATCGACTGGGGCATCAGGTCCACGACGTACTGGAATTCGCCGATCTTCTTCGCCCCGGCGACGGGCTCCTCGCCCGGGAACACCCGCACCAGCCGGACGCGGCCGGCTTCCTTGCCCACCGCCTTGAGCGCGTCGCGCAGCCGGTCGAGGCGTTCGCCGGTAGTGCCGGTCGCCTTGGCGACGGTCTCGTCGAGGATCTTCTTCGCCTCCTCGCTCTCCGCCTCCTCCGGGTCCGCGCGCCTGGGCGGCCGCTGCTCCGCCTCCGGGTCCTGCACCGGCGGGCCGTCCTGGGCCTGGCCTTCCAGGTCCTTGCCGGCGACCTGGTCCTCGCGACGGAACTGGATGTCGGGATCCTCGTGGGTCTCCCGGTCGCTGGCCGTCTCGGCCTCGCCCGGCCGGAACTCGGGCGGCTTGGGCTGGGCGCTGGGTGGGACGTGGCTCACGGCCTCCTTGGCCAGCTCGTCGTCCGCCGCGTCGGTGGCGCTGTCGAGCCCACCCTCGGGAGGGGCCTCGTTCTTGTTGTCGCGCGGCTCTACGTCTGGCTTCGGCTCGGGGACGGGAGGCGGGACGCGCTCCGCGAAGGCCTCCTTCGGCAGCTGCTTGCGGGCGTCGGCCACCGCCTTGGCGGCCATGCGGACGAGCGTGCCGGAGAATTCCGTGAGGGTCTTCATGGGGCGAAGGTCCTTCCGCTTCGGACGGGGCGCGCTGCATACCACACTTCGATCGGGTGTGGAGCGCCCGGCAGGACCTGTGCGCACCGCAGCAAAACGACCCTTTGGACGGCTCGTTGTGCGTCCCGCCCGACCCTCCACAAGCTGTGGGCTTGCCACTACGAATTGCGCCTGACGCGCCGCGTGCATACAACCCCTGGTAGGATCCGTTTGACTTCCGCGGTGGCGCTGTGGCAGAAAAGGCCTGCGCTTGGAGCTCGCCGGTGAAGGCGGGCGCCAACTCCGACACCAACGCCTGGTCGACAAGGAGGGCTCGGATGGCGAAGAGCGGGAACAAGGAGCAGAGCGGCTTCTCGGCGGCGCCTGCCGCCGCTCCGGTGGCGCAGGGCAACGGCCACCCTGCCGCGCCCCGCACCCAAAGGCGCAGCAAGGGGCTGCCCATCGAACGCCGCGTCACCCGGGAGGGGGCGACCGCGGAAGAAGTGCTCGAGGAGGTCGCCTGGACCCGCAGGCCCGCGAAGATCTCCGGCGCCGACGGCGAAGTGGTCTTCAAGATGGACGACGCCGAGGTGCCGGCAGACTGGTCGCAGCTCGCCACCGACGTCGCGGTCAGCAAGTATTTCCGCAAGGCGGGCGTTCCCGGCACCAAGAGCGGGGCCGAGGAATCGGTGCGCCAGATCGTCCGCCGGGTGGCGCACACGCTGCGCAGCGCGGGCGAGGCGCAGGGCGGCTACTTCGCCACGCCCGCCGACGCGGAGGCCTTCGAGGCCGAGCTGAGCTTCTACCTGGTGCACCAGGTGGGCGCCTTCAACAGCCCGGTCTGGTTCAACTGCGGGCTCTGGCACGAGTACGAGATCAAGGGTTCGGGCGGCAACTGGGCCGTCGACCTCGCCACCGGCACTGCCTACCAGCTGGGCGACGCCTATAGCCGGCCGCAGGTGTCGGCCTGCTTCATCCAGAGCTGCAAGGACGACCTGGAGTCGATCTTCAGCCTGGTCCACGACGAGTCGCGCGTGTTCAAGTACGGCTCCGGCAGCGGGACCAACTTCTCCAAGCTGCGCGGAAGGATGGAACGGCTCTCGGGTGGCGGCACCTCCAGCGGCCTGATGAGCTTCTTGGAGGTGCTCGACCGCGCGGCGGGCGCCACCAAGTCGGGCGGGATCACCCGGCGGGCGGCGAAGATGGTGGTGGTCGACGCCGACCATCCCGAGATCCGCGAGTTCATCCAGTGGAAGGCGCGGGAGGAGAAGAAGGTCCAGGCCTTGATCGCCGCCGGCTATCCGTCCGACTTCAACGGCGACGCCTACCGCACCGTCTCGGGCCAGAACGCGAACAACTCGGTCCGCATCACCGACGCGTTCATGGACGCGGTCGACAAGAACGGCCCCTGGGAAACCACCCAGCGCACCACCGGGGAAGTCGTCGATCGCCTGGACGCGCGCGAGCTGTGGACGGAGATGGCCGAGGCGGCCTGGAAGTGCGCCGACCCGGGGCTGCAGTTCGACGACACGATCAACAAGTGGCACACCTGCAAGGCGACCGACCGGATCTACGCCTCGAACCCCTGCAGCGAGTTCGTCTTCCTCGACGACACCGCCTGCAACCTGGCCTCGTTGAACCTGCTCAAGTTCCTGCGGGAGGAGGGCGGCTCCGCCGACCGACGGGCCGGAGCGGGAGCGGAGGCATCCGGAGGCAAAACCGGGAAGTTCGACGTCGAGGCGTATCGCCACGCCTGCCGGATCTTCTTCCTGGCGCAGGAGATCGCAGTCGACCTGGCCTCCTATCCCACCAGGCGCATCGCCGAGCGCAGCCACCAGTTCCGGCCGCTGGGGCTGGGGTACGCGAACCTCGGCACGCTGCTCATGGTCGAGGGGCTGCCCTACGACTCCGACGGGGGCCGCGCCTACGCGGCCGCGGTGACGGCGGTGATGACCGGCGAAGCGTATGCGCTGTCCGCGGAGATGGCGGCCAGCAAGGGACCGTTCCAGGGCTACTCGCACAACCGCGACTCGATGCTGGAAGTGATGCGCATGCACCGCGACTCGGTGCAGAACATCGACCGCGACCTGGCCCCCTCGGAGCTTCTGGCCGCGGCGCACGAGGTGTGGAACCGGGCCGTCGCGCTGGGAGAGCAGCACGGATACCGCAATGCCCAGGCCACCGTGCTGGCGCCCACCGGTACCATCGGGCTTCTGATGGACTGCGACACCACCGGCGTCGAGCCCGACTTCGCGCTGATCAAGTTCAAGAAGCTGGCGGGCGGAGGCTCGTTCAAGATCGTCAACCAGAGTGTCCCGCGGGCCTTGAAGAAGCTCGGGTACAAGCCCGACGAGGTGCAGGCCATCGTCGACTACGTGCGCGGCACGGCGACGCTGAAGACCACCGCCGATTTCTCGCCCAAGGAGCTCCTCGCGCGCGGGCTCACCGAGGCGGAGATCGCCAAGGTGGAGAAGAGCCTCGAGTCGGTGTTCGACCTGCGGGCCGCGTTCGCTCCGCACGTGCTCGGCGCCGCGTGCCTGTCGCGGCT
>DATFTN010000244.1:0-9306 GCA_035261845.1 Myxococcales bacterium
GCGACGAGACGGCGGCTGCCGTGGTGGAAGTCACCGACGCCGCGAGCGAGCGCCCGCGCGGCCGCGCGCTCTCGGACGTGGTGCACACGCAGGCGGCGGTGCACGAGCGCTTCGGCGGCGTCGTGCCGGAGCTGGCGTCCCGCGACCATCTGCAGCGGGCGCTACCCATCGTCGACGAGGCGCTGCGGCGGGCGGGCTGCGAGCTGCGCGATCTCGACGGCATCAGCGTCACGCGCGGGCCGGGGCTGGTGGGAGCGCTGCTGGTCGGCGTGCAGGTGGGAAAGTCGCTCTCGCTCGCCTCGGGAGTGCCGCTCGCCGGTGTCAACCACATCGAGGGACATCTGCTGGCGGTGCTGCTCTCGGCGGACCCTCTCGACGGCGCGCAGCCGCGCGCCGATGTGCCGCGCCGCCGTGGCTCGGCCTCGTCGTCTCGGGCGGCCACACCAGCCTCTACGAAGTGCGCGCCCTGGGTGACTACCGCGCGCTCGGGCACACGCTCGACGATGCCGCCGGAGAGGCGTTCGACAAGGTGGCCAAGCTGCTCGGCCTGCCGTACCCGGGTGGAGCGCACGTCGACCGGCTGGCCAGGGGCGGAGATCCGCGCGCCATCGCCTTTCCGCGCGGGCTCTCGACCCGCCCGCGCGCCGAGTTCGACTTCTCTTTCAGCGGACTCAAGACCGCCGTCCTGCAGCACGTGCGCGAGCGCGGCGGCGTTCCGCAGGGTCAGGAGCTGGCCGACCTGTGCGCTTCCTTCCAGGAGGCGGTCTGCGACGCGCTCACGCTGCGCGCGGTGCGAGCGGCGCGGGCGGCCCGCCTCCCCGCCCTGGTGCTCTGTGGCGGGGTGGCGGCCAACTCGCGCCTGCGCGCGCTTGCCGCCGAGCGGGCAGGGGCCGAGGGCATCGCCTTGCACCTCCCATCGCCGCGGCTGTGCACCGACAACGGCGCGATGATCGCGATGGCGGGCGCGCTCCGCCTTGCCCGCGGCGAGCGGGCGCCGGCGCAGCTCGCGGCGGACCCGGGATGGCGGCTGTGACCCAGCGTCCGTCCGAGCTGCTCCGCCGCCACGGTCTTCGTCCGAAGAAGGAGTGGGGCCAGAACTTCCTGGGCGATCCGCGCATCCTGGGCGAGCTGGCGGCGCTGGCTGAGGTCCGCCCCGGAGAGACCGTGGTCGAGCTGGGGGCGGGACTGGGCCATCTGACGCGGGCGCTGGCGGCGACCGGGGCGCGCGTGGTCGCGGTGGAGCGCGACCGGGACCTGGCCCCGATCCTCCGGGCCGAGCTGCCGCAAGTGGAAGTCGTCGAGGCGGACGCGAAGTCGTTCGACCTCGCGGCGGCTGCGCGCGGCGAGCGCATCGTGGTCTGCGGGAACCTGCCCTACCACCTCAGCTCGCCGATCCTGTTCCACCTGCTGGATCAGCGGGCCGCCCTCCGGCGCGCCGTGCTGCTCCTGCAGCGCGAGGTGGCCGAGCGGGTCGCGGCTCCGCCCGGCGGGCGCGATTACGGCGTTCTCTCCGTGCTCGTGCAGCATGTCGCGGACGCCCGCATCGGTTTGCGGGTCGATCGGCGCGCATTCACTCCTCCGCCGGAGGTCGAGTCGAGCGCGCTGGTGCTCGATTTCCTGCCCCGTCCTCGCGCCGAAGTGCGCGACGAGCGCCGCTTCCGTGCGCTGGTCAAGGCTGCGTTCGCCCAGCGGCGCAAGACGCTCTCGAACGCGCTCAAGGCGATCCCTCCGGCACGCGAAGCCCTGGAGCGCGCCGGAATCGATCCCCGGCGCCGAGGCGAGACGCTCTCGGTGGCCGAGTTCGCGGCCGTGGAGCGCGAGATGCCATGATCGATCGCCCAGCCTGGCGCCTGCAGCTCTTGTTCGAGCGCGAGGGATTGCCCTCGTTCGACCTCCCGGAGCCCCTCCGGACGGACTACGGCGGCGGGTTCGGTCTGCCGGAGCGGTGCCTGTACGCGAACTTCGTCGCCTCGGTCGACGGAGTAGTCGCGCTGCGTACCCAGGAGGAATCGGGACACATCATCAGCGGAGGGAGTGAAGCCGACCGCTTCGTGATGGGGCTCTTGCGCGCCTGCGCCGGCGCGGTGCTGCTCGGCGCGGGGACTTTCCGCAAGGCGAACGGGCACCTCTGGCACGCCGAGCACATCCACCCCGCTTGTGCCTCGCAGTTTGCCGAGCTGCGGCGGCGGCTGGGCCTCTCGCCGCAGCCGCCGCTGGTGCTGGTGACGGCAACCGGCGAGATCGATCCGGCGCAGCCCGCGCTGCGCGACGCGATCGTCGTGACCACGCCCGCGGGCGAGGCGCGGCTGCGAGGACGGCTCCCTCCGACCGCGCGCGTGGAATCGGGTCCCATCCGCCTCGGACCGCTTCTCGAGAGGCTGCGCGCGCAGGGTTACCGCCGGATCCTCACCGAGGGAGGACCGTCGTTCGCCTCCCAACTCGCCGCGGAGGGGCTGCTCGACGAGCTGTTCTTGACCCGCTCGCCGACCCTGTTCGGGCGTTTTTCCGCCGACGGCCGCAAAGGACTGATCGACGGTCTGGACCTCGGCGGGCGCGTCGTCGATCTGCTCGGCGTCCGCAGGCACGACTCGTATCTCTTCCTGCGGTACGCGCTGCCGCGCTGACCTCTCCCTCAGGCGGTCTGCGTGCGGAGGTGGAAGGACTTGCGGCGGGTCAGATAGAGGAAGCCGTAGCGGGAGAGCGAGTTGCCCTTGCCGCTGTCCTTGACGCCCGTCCAGGGCAGGGCGGGGTCGAGGTAGTCGCAGCGGTTCATGAAGAAGGTGCCGGTCTCGATCTGCGCGCCGATGCGGACGGCGCGATCCTGGTCGCGGGTCCAGATCGCGGCTGTGAGCCCGTAGGGGCTGTCGTTCATCAGCCGGACGGCTTCGTCGTCGTCCGCCACGGGAGCCACGCCGACGATGGGGCCGAACGACTCCTCGATCATCAGCCCGTGCATCTGGTGATTGGCGTCGGCGATCAGGCAGGGATCGAAGAACCGCCCCTTCCCGGCGACCTTGGTAGGCTTCCCGCCGCACAGCACGCGGCCGCCCTTCGCCCGCGCTTCCTCGACCTGGGTGGCCAGCTTCTCCGGCGCGCCGGGCTGCGCCATCGGGCCCAGCGTGGTGGCCGCGTCCATCGGGTCGCCCATGCGCAGCTTGCGCACCTCCGCCAGCGCGCCCTCTACGAAGCGCTCGTACAGGCTGCGGTGCACGTAGATGCGCTCGATTCCGCAGCAGCTCTGGCCGGCGTTGTAGAAGGCGCCGTCGACCAGGTTGGCCACGGCGTGCTCGACGTCGGCGTCGGGAGCGACGTACGCCGGGTCCTTGCCGCCCAGCTCCAGCCCCGCGTCGATGAACCGCTTGCTGGCCTCGCGATACACCTCGTGTCCGCCCCGCACCGACCCGGTGAAGCTGACGTAGCCGATCTCCGGCCGGCCGATGATGCGCGCGCAGACGTCGTGGTCCGCGTGCACCGTGGTGACCAGCCCCTCGGGCGCCCCGGCCGCGGCGAAGGCGCGCTCGAACGCCTCGCCGCAGAGCGCCGTGCGCATGGCGTGCTTGATCAGCACCGCGTCGCCGGCGAGCACGGCCGGGACCACCACGTTGACGGTGATCAGCAGCGGATAGTTCCAGGCGCTGATGTCCAGCACTACGCCGACCGGTTCGTGGCGGATGAAACGGGTGAAGCCCGGCGAAGGCGGGAGCCGCTCGTCGGCGAGCGCCTCCGGCGCGATCGACATCATGTGCCGGGCGCGCAGGAGCGCCGTCTTCACCTCGCCGCGCGCTTGCGCGAGAGGCTTTCCCATCTGCCGGGTGATCTCGGTAGCGATCCGCTCGCCGTCGCCTTCGAACGCCGCGCAGAAGCGCTCGCAGAGCGCAACCCGCTCGGGGACGCTGGTGCGGGCCCAGCCGCGCTGGGCCCGGGAAGCGCGGGCCAGGACGTTCTCGATCTCGCCTGGCAGGAGGAACTTGCGCTCCGCGACGATCTCTCCGCTGTAGGGGTCGTCGATGCGGAAGGTGCTCGGCATGGCGCGATCCTGCGTCCTGGGCCGGCGGTGCGCAAATGAAAGGCGCGCGAATGTCAAGCCTCGCAACCAGGCCAGCGTTGTGCTTATCTGCGCCCCCCGGATGGACCGGCTGAAGCACCGCTACATCGTCGTCGAAGGTCCCATCGGGGTCGGCAAGACGACGCTGACCCGGGCGCTATGCAAGCGCTTCCGCGGCAGGGGACTCTACGAAGTCGTCGAGGAGAACCCCTTCCTCTCCAGCTTCTACCAGGACCGGCAGAAGTACGCCTTCCAGACACAGCTCTTCTTCCTGCTCTCGCGATTCAAGCAGCAGCAGGACCTGTTCCAGCAGGACCTGTTCAACAGCGTGACCGTCTCGGACTACCTGTTCGCCAAGGATCGGATCTTCGCCTCGATCACGCTGGACTCGAACGAGCTGTCCCTCTACGAGCGGGTCTACGAGCACCTCGGGCCTCGGGTGCTCAGGCCCGACCTGGTCATCTACCTGCAGGCACGCCTGGACGTCCTGCTCGCGCGCATCAAGAAGCGGGGCCGCGAGTTCGAGCGCCGCTTCGACCCTGACTACCTGGCCGAGCTGTCGCGCACCTACAACGACTTCTTCCACCGCTGGGACGAGACGCCGCTCATGGTCATCAACACCAGCGACATCGATTTCGCGGAGAGCGAGCAGGACCTGGACGAGCTGGTCCGGGCCATCGCGCGCTGCAAGTCCGGCACGCAGTACTACCAGCCCCTCGGCACCAGCGTGTAAGTCCGGGTGTGTGGCGCGCGGCCGCAAGAATGCTATCTTCCAGGGTGGACTGGTTTGGCCCGAGGCGGGCTGTCCGGCGCTGAACCCTTCGGGGTCGGCGACCGGCGCGCGGCGACGCGGAAGGCGCGGTCCCACAATCCGGAGGTGAACCTTGAAGAAGGTTACCATCCACACACTCCGCAAGATGAAGCGGGCCGGCGAGCGCATCACCATGCTCACGGCCTACGACGCGTCCTTCGCCCGTCTGCTGGACCAGGCGCAGATCGACGTCCTCCTGGTCGGGGACTCGCTCGGCATGGTGGTGCAGGGGCACGAGACCACGCTGCCGGTCACCTTGGACCAGATGGTCTACCACTGCGCGGCCGTCGCCCGGGGGACCCAGCACGCCCACCTGGTCGGGGACATGCCGTTCGGCTCGTACCAGGCCGGCGCGGACGAGGCGGTGAAGAACGCCGTCCGGATCGTCGCCGAGGGGCACATGGAGGCGGTCAAGCTGGAAGGCGGCGCGGAGTACTGCGACATCGTCGAGCGCATCGTGCGCGCGGGCGTCCCGGTGATGGGCCACATCGGGCTCACCCCGCAGTCGGTCCACAAGCTGGGCGGATACGTGGTGCAGGGCCGCGGCGAGGACAAGGCGGCGCGGCTGGTGGCGGACGCCAGGGCGCTGGAGGAAGCCGGCTGCTACTCGCTCATCCTGGAGGCCATCCCCGCCGAGCTGGGGGCGGAGATCACCCGCAGCGTCGGGATCCCGACCATCGGCATCGGCGCGGGTGCGGAATGCGACGGCCAGGTGCTGGTGATCTACGACCTGCTCGGAATGAACCCGGAGTTCTCCCCCAAGTTCGTGAAGAAGTATGCCGACCTGGCCAAGGTGATCGGCGATGCGGCCACCCGGTACCGAGACGAGGTCCGCGCCGGCGCATTTCCGGCCGTCGAGCACACCTTCAGCTCCGACAAACCCGGCGCGACCCCCTCTCCGGTGAAGCTGTACTCCGTCGCCGGAAGCGAGTGACGCGTGCTGCCCCTGGTCCGCACAGCGCACGACTTCCGCCGCGCCTGTCAGGAAGCGCGCCTGGACGGACCGCTGGCCCTGGTGCCCACCATGGGCTACCTGCACGAGGGGCATACTTCCCTGATCCGGGCCGCGCGGCAGGCGGCGCCAACGGTGGCCGTGACCATCTTCGTGAACCCGGCGCAGTTCGGCCCTTCCGAGGACCTGCAGCGCTATCCGCGCGACCTGGAGGGCGACCTGCGCAAGTGCGAGGCCGCGGGCGCCTCGTTCGTGTTCGCCCCGTCCGGGCCGGAGGAGATGTACCCGGCCGGGTTCCAGTCCTACGTCGAGCCGGGGCCGCTGGCGCAGCCGCTCTGCGGAGCGCGGCGCCCCGGGCACTTCCGCGGCGTGTGCACGGTGGTCACCAAGCTGTTCGCGCTCTCCCGGGCGGACAGCGCCTTCTTCGGGGAGAAGGACTTCCAGCAGCTGCAGATCATCCGCCGCATGGCGCGGGACCTGAACCTGGGGACCGAGGTGGTGGGGCGGCCGATCGTGCGCGAGAAGGACGGGCTCGCTCTCTCCTCGCGCAACGCCTACCTGTCGCCGGAAGAGCGGCGCAGCGCGCTGGGCCTGTGGCGCGCCCTCTCCGAGGCGCGGGTGCGGTTCGTTGCAGGCGAGCGCGACCCCCTGGCGATCGAGCGCACCGCGGCCGAGGAGCTGGACCGGCACGGGCTGCGGACCGACTACGCGGAGCTGCGCGATCCGGTCGAGCTGCAGCGGCCGGCGCAGGCTGACGAAGCGACCCGGCTCTTCCTGGCCGCTTTCGCGGGAAAGACGAGGCTCATCGACAACGGCGCGCTGGGCGAGGCCGGATGAGCGAAGGCGAGAAGCCGCACGTCAAGGTGATCGCGAAGAACCGGCGCGCCTTCTTCGACTACCACGTCGAATCCCGGGTGGAGGCCGGCATCTCCCTGACTGGCACCGAGGTGAAGAGCCTGCGCGAAGGCTCGGCCCAGCTGTCCGACTCCTACGCGGTCGGTCAGCACGGCGAGCTCTTCCTGCTCAACGCGCAGATTCCCCCGTACAAAGCGGCGGGGCCGCTCCTCAACCACGAGCCGAAGCGCACCCGCAAGCTGCTTTTGCACCGGCGCGAGATCGACCGGCTGCTCGAGCAGCAGCAGAAGGGCGGGTACGCGCTGATCCCGCTCTCGCTGTACTTCAAGGACGGCCGGGTGAAAGTCGAGATCGGCGTGGCGAAGGGGAAGCGCGCAGCCGACAAGCGCGAGGCGATCGCCGAGAAGGACGCGAAGCGCGAGATGGCACGCGCGCGGCGCCGGTAGCGCGTTCCTACTGGAGCCCGAAAAAAAAATTTATTTTTTTCGGGGGGCAGCGTCCCGGGCGCACCTTACGACGATTGTCCGGTTGACCGGGAGCGGTCCTGCCCAGCACCATTCGCCGCGCTCTCTTGCCCCGGGGCCCTGGGAGGGACCCACACATGTCGAAGACGCTGCTCCTCGTGGCTACTCTTGCGCTTGCTGGCGCTGCCGCCGCCGACCAGAACCCCGAGCTGAACAACCCGCTGCCGCGCCACTTCCCCACGCACGAGCGCTTCCAGCGCGAGCACGCCGCGAAACCGGGTGGCGCGGCGAGGAGCCAGAACCTCACCTACCACGGCGGGCTGGTGATCCACTCCGCTCGGGTGGTCCCGATCTTCTGGGGCCCGAGCTGGGGAGCAGGCGGGTCCGACGCGGCCATCGCCACCAACATCCAGAGCTTCTTCGGTCAGTTCGGCACCTCGGCCGAGTACAACACGATCACGCAGTACTCGGATGGCGCGGGAGCGATCCAGACGACCAGCCTGGGCAACACCTCGTTCTTCGATTCCACGACCCCACCCACCAACGTCACCGACGCGATCGTCCAGCAAGAGGTGCTCAAGGCCGTCGCGGTGGTCGGGTTCGACGCGTCGACCATCTACGAGGTGTTCCTGCCGGCGACGTCGTTCTCGTCGGACGGCACCGCCACGTCCTGCGGCGGCCCGAACCTGCAGTTCTGCGCGTATCACGGGCATTTCACGTCGGGGGGACTCGACGTGAAGTACTCCTCGATGCCGTACCCGACTTGCGGCGGCTGCCAGGAGCCCGGGTGGACCACCGCGCAGAACTTCGATCACTTCGCCTGCCACGAGACCCGCGAGGCGGTCACCGACGAGGACTTGAACGCCTGGTTCGACAGGCGCGGCTTCGAGGCGGACGACAAGTGCGCCTGGGTCAACCTCTTCATCTCGGGCGGCTTCGGCTTCCAGCCCGAGTGGTCGAACGCGGCGGGCGGGTGCGTCGCGACGACGCCCTAGGTCAGCTCGCCTTGACCGAGGTCAAGGCCGGGGCGGAAGACACGCGCCGCGAAGCGTCCACGTAGCGCGACCAGACGGAGAGCAGGGCCTGCACCAGCCCTGCCTCCTGGGTGACGAAGCCGTACTCGGTGAGCTGGTCGCCGAAGCTGGGAATGGCGAACAGGGCCTTCTCGCCGTCGATGATCCAGAGGTACATGGGCATCAGGCCCGGGTACTCCCAGCGCTCGGCGAAGCGCAGGTCCGCGTCGAGCGCGCGGTCCTGCCGCGCACGCATCTCCGCGAGGAACTTTTCCCGGATCTCGGAGACCTGGGAGTTCTCGAGCTCCTCGTAGAGGCGGCGGCTCTTCTGGAACCCGCCGCGCTTCACGTAATCCTTCCAGCGCGAGTCGGGAAAGCGCTCCTCGAGCACGCGCTCGCGGCCGGCGCTGTCGAGGGTCAGGAGCTGGATGTTCAGCGGGTGCCCCTTGCGGACGCGGTCGGCCTTGCGATTTTCCAGCGCCTTGACGTAGGCGCCGTACCGGCCGCGGTCCCGCCAGACCCCGTGCGCGGGGAAGTCGGTGGCGACGAAGATCGATTCCCTGGCCTCGGCGATGAGGTGCTCGACTTCCTGCATGTAGGCGGGAAACGCACCGACCTCTCGCGTGGTCAGGTGGTCGAATACCATCCGGAGATCGCGGGTGAGCTTCTCGCCGCCCTTGATGGAGAGCACCGCGAACATCGTACCGAGGACCGCGAGCCCCAGGCCGAGCAGCTCGAAGGGGGCTCTGTTGAACCCGTACCAGCGGTAGGCCGTCCGCAGAACGTCGAGCAACATGACGCCCTCCTGCCTGGCAGCCTAGCAATTTCAAAGGGAGAGGCCGATGTGAGACGGGGTGGCGCAGGGTAGCTTGACCAGCCATTCCGGCCGGTTATCTTGTCGCCTCAGCCGCGAGGGCATTCCGCCCCTGCGGGGTTCGCTTTGGGGGCGAACCGGTTTCGACGAGGGCAACGAAGTCTGGAGCGCATGCAGAGGGTGCACGTCACCTCTTCAAACGACGGGCAAAGCCACAAAAGCCAACGACAACGTTGACTTCGCGCTCGCCGCCTAGAGCGGTCTGAAACGCGACGGGACCCCGGAGCCCAGCCGATGGCGCCGGTCAGTCCCGCCAAAAAAGTCGGCTGGTCCGGCGTGGCGCCCTGACGGC
>DATFTN010000245.1:0-2898 GCA_035261845.1 Myxococcales bacterium
GTCGTCGATGAACGGGGCGCCGTGGACCGGCTCGCCCGAACGGTCCGCTCCGCAAGCAGGGCAGCGCCCTCCCACCGGGACGAGCTCGCGGTAGCAGACCGGACAGGCTGTCATCTCGAGCTTGGCGTCCCCCCAGGGCCCCAAGGCGAGCCTACCATGGCGCCCCGAGGCGGCGAGTTTCGCGGTTGCCGCCGGGTGTGGGCTCTGGTACGCGCGCGGCGATGAAGATCAAGCAGCGGCCGGAGGACTTCGTCGTACGGGAGGGGTACCGGTTCGAGCCGGATCTGGAAGGGCCGGTGTGGGTCTACCGGATGGACAAGCAGAAGGTGTCGACGCTGCAGGCGCTGGAGCGCATCAGCAAGGCGTTCGCGGTGCGCCGGCGCGACCTGTCCATCTGCGGGCTCAAGGACAAGCAGGGCCGCACCGAGCAGCTGGTAGGAGTGCTGGGCGGCGCGCTGGGCGACTCGGAGGTGCTGCAGTCCGGGGACCTGCGGCTCAAGCTGATCGGCCGGGCCGCGCAGCCGCTCAGCTCGCGCAACATCACCGCCAACCGGTTCGAGGTGACGGTCCGCGATCTCTCCCCGGAGGAGGCGGAGCGCGTTTCCGAGAGCGCCGCGGAGGTGGAGCGGACGGGGGTGGTGAACTACTTCGATTCGCAGCGCTTCGGCTTCCTCAAGCACGGCCAGGGGTTCATCGCCCGCCACTTGCTCCGCGGCGACTGGGAGAGCGCGCTCAAGGCCTTCCTCGCCACTCCCAGCGAGCTGGACCGGAGCGACGACGCCAAGGTGAAGACGTTCTGGCGCGACCACTGGGGCGAGTGGCAGCTGCGCGCGCCACAGGCGGCGGGCAAGCGCTACGCGCCCATCCTGCGCAGGCTGCGCGAGGATCCCCGCGACTTCAAGGGAGCCTTCCTGCACATCGATCGGCGCCTGCGCATGATGGCGCTCTTCGAGCTGCAGAGCTTCCTCTGGAACGAGGGCGTCAAGCGATACCTCGGCGCGCGCATCCCGGCCGCCGACCTGATCGGGCTGCGCTACCAGGCCGGCGCGCTGGTGTTTCCGCGCTCGCTGCCGCGCGAGCTGCGCGACGATCTCTGGAACCGCACTTTCCCGTTGCTCGCTCCGGACTCGCGCATCGAGGATCCCAGGGTGCGCGACGCTGCCCTGGGGTCGCTGCGCGCGCAGGGGCTGACGCTCGAGCAGCTGCGGGTCCCCGACTCGCCGCTGTTCTTCAAGCACGAGGAGCGCCCGCTGTTCATCCGCCCCGGCAAGCTGCGCGTCCACCCGCCCCGGCCCGACGAGCTGAACCGGGGGAAGCGCAAGGTGAACCTCTCCTTCACGCTCCCGCCCGGCGCGTACGCGACCCTGGTGGTGCGGCGGGTGCTCTGGTTCGCCACGGAGAGCGCGCGGCCGGTGCTCCGCAGTGCGGCGCCCGAATCCGCCCTGCGGCCGACGAGCCGCCCCGCGGCGCGCGAGCCCGCCTCGACCCGGCCGGGCACCGCGGGCGCGGCGGAACGGAAGGAGCGCCCTGCCGCACAGCCCCAGGGATTCCTGGCGCGGCAGCGGGCGCGCAAAGCGGAGCGGGCGGCCCGCAGGGAAGCCGCCCGCAAGCCGCCCGGGACGCGCTGACGACGATCTAGAACCCGCCGAGCTGGATCTGTCCGCGGAGCTCGCCGCCGGTGTTCCGGCTGGTGTGGACGTTGAGGTACGCGCCGCCGGCGCGGATGGCCGTGAGCACCGTGTCCAACGTGTTGCCGGTGTTGATGCAGTTCACCACGCCCGACGTGCAGGTCGCTGAGGTGAACGTGCCGGTCACGGTGAACGAGCTGGATCCGTTGGTCGGCGTCGTGAGCGGCACGGTGACGCCTGCCGTTGCACCGGCCACCGCCAGATGGATGTGCATCCCAGTGAACGTGACGGCGGGGGTCACTCCCGTCGCGGTGACGGTCATGTTGCTCCCGCTCACCGTGTACGAGACGGTGCCATCACTGTTGTTGGTGAACACCGCGCTGCCTGTCGGCGTTGGATTTCCGAGACCGACTGGCGCCGGGATCTCCTGAGCCGAGGTCATGTTGGCGTGGAACGTCTCGTTCGCGGAACTGCTGCCGCAGGCCACGAGGGCCGAGCAGCACAACAGCATCATGCCTTGCCGCATGTTTGCCTCCCTTGTTTGCTTTCCCCAGCCAGGCCAGGCCGAAGGGGCCGACCCGATCCACACTTCGACACGACGGAAGATGCCGAATTCATGCTCCCGGAGCGGGATTCAACGCAAGCGCCCCGGATGCGAGTACACCGTCATCGAACCATTCCGTACGAAGCCGCAAAGTGTCAGTCCCGTCGCCCGCGCCAGATCGATGGCGAGCGAGCTGGCGGCGGAGACGCTCGCGACGATCGGAATGCGCGCGGCGGAGGCCTTCTGCACCACCTCGAAGCTCGCCCGGCCGCTGACCAGGAGCACCGCGGCTTCCCGCCCGGGGACCTTCCCCTCGAGGACCAGCGAGCCCACCACCTTGTCGAGGGCGTTGTGCCGGCCGATGTCCTCGAATGCCGCCAGCGGGCGCAGCTCGAGGTCGAGCGCGGCCGCGGCGTGGATGCCCCCGGTCCGTGAGAAGTTCGGCTGGAAGCTCCGGAGCTTCTCCATCGCGGCCGCGACGGCCGCGGCGTCCAGTACGGGTCCGTCGGGCAGCGTCGTGCACCGGTCGATGACGTCCTGGACGCTGCGCCGGCCGCACACGCCGCACGCCGCGGTGGTCAGGGTGCCTCGCCGCGTGAGCGAGACGCGCTCCACGTCGAACTCAGCGCCGGCGGCGGGTGCCACGTCGATCGTGTTCCCGAAGCCCTCCTGGTCGGGCCTTCCGCAGTGGGCCACCCGCGAGACATCGTCCCGCGAGGCGATCAC
>DATFTN010000246.1:0-7240 GCA_035261845.1 Myxococcales bacterium
AGCCCCCCCGACCTCGACCCCGCCCCCCCGACCTCGCTTTCCCCGACCACCCCCTCCTCCGCGTCCAGCGCGACGCGAAACCCGCCTGGACCCTCGTAGCAGAAGGGCCTGACGTCGCTGCTCTCGTAGACGTAGTCCCGCCCCGGCCGCCACAGCGGGATGCCCAGCTCGTCCGCCTTGGCCTGCAGGACCTCGGACGCCGCGCGGGGCTGGCCGGCGCTCACCGCCGGAGCACCCTTCTTGAGAATTCCGGCCTTCTCCGCCGCCACCTGGGCCAAGGTGTCCCCCAGCCATCGGGTGTGCTCGAGCGCGATGGGGGCCACCGCGCAGGCCAGCGGACGGGCCACGTTGGTCGCGTCCAGCCGCCCTCCCAGACCCACCTCGACGACGGCCAACTGCACGCGCTCCTGCGCGAAAGCGAGGAAACCCATCAGGGTGGCGAGCTCGAAGAAGGTGAGCCCCTCGTCGCGCAGCGCCCACGGAACGCGCCGGACGATCTCCTCCAGGAGCCCCGCGGCCCGCTCCTCGGAAACGGGCTCGCCCGCCACCCGGATCCGCTCGCAGAAGTGGAAGAGGTGCGGCGAGGTGTAGAGGCCCGTGCGCAGCCCGGCGGCGCGCAGCGCCGCTTCCGCGAATGCGCAGGTGGACCCCTTTCCGTTGCTTCCGGCGACGTGCAACACCGGGAAGGCGAGGTGCGGCTGGCCCAAGAGCGAAAGCGCCTCGCGCATCCGCTCGAGGCCCAGCTTCATGCCGAAGTTGCTGCGCCGGAAGAGCAGCTGCTTCAGCTCTTCGAAGGAGAGCGCCATCAGCTGAGCAGGCCGAGCAGCTGCGCCAGCCGCTCGCGCAGGTCCTTGCGCTCCACGATGGCGTCGATCATCCCGTGCCCCAGCAAGAACTCGCTTCGCTGGAACCCCTCCGGCAGCTTCTGCCGCAGCGTCTGCTCGATCACCCGCGGGCCGGCGAATCCGATCAGCGCCCGCGGCTCGGCCAGGATCACGTCGCCCTGGAAGGCGAAGGAGGCCGCCACGCCTCCGGTGGTCGGGTCGAGCAACACGCTGATGTACGGCCGGCGCACGTGCCGGAAACGCGCCAGCGCGGCGCTGCACTTCGCCATCTGCATCAGGGAGAAGATCGCCTCCTGCATCCTCGCGCCGCCCGAGGCGGAGAAGATGATGGCCGGGATGCGGCGCTCGGTGGCCCGCTCGAAGATCCGGGCGACCTTCTCCCCCACCACCGAGCCCATCGAGCCGCCCATGAACCCGAAGTGGAACGCGCCGATCGAGACCTCGCGGCCGGAGAGCCGGCCGAGGCCGCTCACGAACGCCTCGGTCTCGCCGGCGCCCTTGGCGGCAGCGCGGATGCGATCCCGGTACCTCTTCGAATCGGTGAACTGGAGCGGATCGGTCGACTCGAGCCCCAGGTCGTGCTCGACGAAGCTGCCCGGGTCGAGCACCAGGTCGAGCCGGCGCCGCACCGGCAGCTCGAAGTGCTCGCCGCACTTCGGGCACACCTCGAGGTTCCGCTCGACCTCCTGCTTGTAGATGATCTCGCCGCACCCGTCGCACTTGATCCACAGGCCTTCGAGCCGCGCGCGCTTGTCCTGCGCCGGCAGCTTGGGCGCGGGAACCTTGTGGTACCAGGCCATCGCGGGCGTTCTAGCACGGCCTCGAGGCCGGATCAGTTCAGCTTGTCGTCCTGGAGCCCGAAGAAGGTCTGCAGCGACTCGAGGATGCGGCTCTTCTCCTCCCGGACGCGGGCCCTCTTCTGATCGGCGTTGAGACCCTCGCGCACCGCGGCCAGCTCCACCCGGCGGCGGGCCATCACGTTGGAGACGCTCTCGGCGATCTGGGGACGCTGCTTGAGCACCCGCTGGAACGCCTCCTTGTCCACGCGGTAGCACTCGACTTCGCCGGCGGCGATCACCGAAGCGGTGCGCGGCTCGCCGGTGACCACGCCCATCTCGCCGAAGACGTTCGGCGCCGACATCCGGGTGACCAGCTTCTCCGCCCCGTTGTCCGCACGGACCTTCACCTCCACCTCGCCCTTGGTGAGCACGTACAGCCAGTGAGCGGTGGCGTTCTGGCGGGTGATCACCTCGCCGCGGCCGAAGGGAGCGTGGCGCATGAAGGTGGCCAGCTGCACGCGCTCGTCGCTGGACAGCGAGGAGAGCATCTCGATCTGCTCCAGCGCCGCCACCCGGTGGGCCATCTCCCGCGCCTGCTTGCGCTCGCGGTGCTCGGGGTCGTCGTGCGAGACGAACACCGCGGTCCCCGGCAGGGCGAGAGGGATGTTGGCGCGCTTGAGCGCCACGTACGCGCGCACCCGCACCGCGCTGGAGGTGGGGTCGTCCTGGGCCAGGTCGGTGAGCCAGTAGCGCACCGCGTAGTTCGCGAAGCTCTCGCCGCCCTGCCGGGCGAAGTCGACGCAGATGACGTTGGGCGGCGGGAAGGCGGCCACGCCGGGGATGGGCGTCGACTGCAGCGCGTCCTCGACGACGTTGATGACCTCCTCCGGCGAGTAGCGGAAGTCGACGTTGAAGTAGACCCACATCCGGTGCTGGGTGGGCTGGTCCTCCCGCTCGCCGAGGATGAGGATGTTCTCGTTCAAGAGCACGGAGTTGGGGACGATCACCGTGTCCCAGTTGCGCGTCTCCACCACCGTGTGCCGCCAGCGGATCGCCTTCACCTTCCCCTGCTGCCCGCTGGGGAGTTGGAGCCAGTCGCCCACGTGGATCGAGTCGTCGAGCTGCAGCGCGATTCCGCCCAGCACGTTGCCCAGCGTCGCCTGGAGGGAAAGGCCGAGCACCACGGTGACCACGGCGCTGGTGGCGATGATCCCGGAGAGCTGCACGCCGCTGCGGTGCAGCATCCCGATGAACGCCAGGATGTAGGCCGCGCCGAGCGCCAGGTCGTGGACGATGTTGGCGATCTCGATCCGCAGCGCGAGCAGGACGAGGTCGAAGAGCAGGATGGCCACCAGGTCGATGACCACCAGGACTTCGAAGAGATCGGCCAAGAACCACACGCGGCGCGCCCAACCTTCGGCGTTGACCCAGTGGAGCACCGCGGCCAGCGCGAAGGTGGTCACGTAGAGCATCACCAGGATGGTCGCGCGCCGGATGCGGCGCCGCTTCTTGGGGGCGAAGCGCCCGACGAACGCGGCCATGACCACCAGCGCCACGCCCAGGATGAGGATGGTGGAGGGGGAGGCGTATCCGAGCCATTGCCGCGCCCGCGGGCTGGGCGCCGGGAAGGCGAACGGGTCCTGCGAGTCCATCTGCTGCGAGACGATCACGGCGCCCGCGCCGGCGGCGACCGCGGCGGCGGCGTTGGTCTGTTCTTGCTGGAGCTGGACGTTGCGCTGCTGGGACGGGGACGGCGCCGACGGCGCGGACGCCTGCGCCCCGGCGCTCCCCTGTTGCGCGGCGGCACCCGAGGAGATCACCGCGAAAAGCGCGCAGCACGCGAAGATGGTTTGCTTGTTGAACATCACCTAGAACGTATAGACGTCGTCGAGCTCGCAGATCTGCAAGTAGTCGCGGCGGAGCGCGGCGATCTCCTGCTTCACCTCGTCGATGAAGCTGGGCTTGAGGTGGTACAGGTAGACGCGGGCTCCGCGCCGATCGAGCTTCTCCAGCTCGGTCACCACGGTCCGCGGCGTGAGGTGCCCGGAGACGTCCGCCAACCACTGCATGTGGCTGGGGAAGGAGACCTCCAGGAATAGCCCCTTGAGGTTCGGCGTGGCGTTCAGGACCCGCCACAGCTCGTCGGTGGGCCCGGTATCCCCCGAGAAAGCGACTGCTCCGCTCTTCGACTCGAAGATGTACCCGACCGAATAGACCGGGTGGTGCACGGGGATGGCCCGGATCCGGTAGCCCTGGCACGTCACCGTCTGGCGGATGGGCATCTCCTCGAACGCGAGCACGGGGTTCTCCGCCGAGGGGATGACGCGGAAATCGGGCCAGACCCGGTTGTTGAAGACGTCCTTGTCCATCGCCTCCATCGTCTCGGCGGGACCGTGGACCACCACCGGTTTGTTCCGCCGCCCGGCCAGAACGTCGGTCATGAGCGGCACGTCCTTCATGTGATCGAAATGGCTGTGGGTGAGGAAGATGTCGTCGATCTCGAGGATCTCCTCGAGCGGAAGCACGGAGGTGATCGCGCCGCCGTCCACGCACAGCTTCCTGTCGACGAGGAAACACGTCGTGCGGTGCTTGGGCAGCTCGCCGCCGTGGCAGCCGAGGACGCGCAGGTTCATTCAGGTGTCCCCGAACCGTTCCTTCATCTCCAGGAACTCCAGATACTTTTGCATCTTGCCCAGGTCGGGGACCACCAGGCCGTCGGGCTGGAGCAGCACGATGCGCGCCTTGGCGAGCTTGTCCAGCGCCTCCTGCACGGCCTCGACCGAGAGACCCATCCGGCCGTGCAGATCGGCTGCGTTGAGGGAGACGAGCTTCCCCTGGGGCGTGTCGCGCCCGCGCTTCGCGCTGGAGAGGAGGAAGTGGACCACGCGGCTGGCGGGATCCTTGAGGAGGAGGTTCTCGATCTGCTCGTCGGCTTCCTGCAGGCGATCGGAGAGCTTCTTGATCAGCCGGACGGCGATCTCCACGTTGCCGCGGATCATCGCCTCGAACGTGCGGGGATCGATCACCAGGAGCTTGCCGTGCTCGGCCATCACCGCGCCGGCCGAGCGGGGCTTGTTGTTCAAGATGGCCATCTCGCCGAAGAACTCGCCGGTGCCCAGGGTGGCGAGGATCTTCTCCGTCTCGCGCACCTTCTTGGTGATGTTCACCTTGCCGGATTGGACGACGAACATCTCCCTGCCCGGTTCGCCTTCGCGGAACAGGACGTGCCCCTTGGGGAACTCGCGGCCGAAGCGCTGGAAGAGTTGGTCCTCTCCTGCCATGTCCCCTCTCGTTCCGCCTCCGGGGTCAACGGCGGTTCCCGCGCGCGGCTACACCGCGGCGGATCACTACGATCCGGCCGGTCAGTCGTATCAGGCGCCCGCGAGCGCGGTCAATTTTGCGACATTGTAGGCAAAAGTAGGAAATCCCAAACCATTTGTACTGCATCTCGAACGGTCCATACCGCGCTTCGGCGGCGGCTCGCAGACCATCTCCGCGCAGCGGGCGGCGAGAAAACGCGAGGGATCGTCTCGCGCGAAGCTCTCGCGCAGCGATTCGGAAACTCGCACGCGCAGACTATCAAGCCAACTCGCCGCTGACCGCTGACGCGATGTGCTAGGCGTCCGACGCAGGACGGCTTGACGGATAACGCTTATCGCGCCACATGTGCGTTCAGGTACGGAAAGGGACGCTTTCGAGGAAGCGCAAGACCCGCCGTCCGGCAACCCACCACAGGGAAGACAGTACCAGGCGCGAGCCGGTCGCGGAAATTCCTTCACGAGAGGGGGTGGCGCAGGGAAGTTCCTGCAAGACCGCGCCGCGCGCGCGACGCGGTTCCTGGTGGCCGCAAGCAAGGGGGGAGCAAGGAAGGGAGAAACGATCATGTTCATGGTATCGCGGTGCGGCAGCCCGGCTGGGGCCGCGGTCGTGGCGTTCGCCTTCGCAATGGCATCGGGCGCCGCGTCCGCCCAGACCCGCAGCAACCCGAACTGCCCCGTCGAGACGGTCTTCTACGACCCGGGTCATGGCGAAGACATCGTCTTGCCGAAAGGCTTCCAGGTGTCGGTCTTCGCCAAGGACCTGAACTTCCCCACTGGTATCGCCTTCCGGGGCGACAGAGAGCACTTCAAGGTCTTCGTCATCGAGTCTGGCAAGGGCCTGCCCGCCGGCAACCAGTGCAACGACAATGATGGTCCTGGTGTCGGTGGCCCGGCCGGTCCGACGTCTGCCACCAATCCCTTCACGCCAGACCTGATCGTCTTCGACCAGAATGGCAACAAGGTCGCAGGCCCGCTCGGCAAACCGAACGCGGCGGGGCGCCCCAGCTTCCAGGTCGACGGGCCCGCCATCGGCCTCGCTTTCGAGCACGGGTTCGAGGGCGGCACCCTGTTCGGCACCGACTCCAACCAGGGCGCGCGCGGCGCCGCCGCGGGCAAAGGCGGAGGGAACAACACGTCCCGCGTCGTCACAATCGACCTCGCTAACAACTTTTCTGCTGCCACGGTGAACCCATTCATCAGCGGCCTGCCGACCGGCGACCACCCGACTGAGCTCATCGTCGTCAAGGACGGGTTCGTCTATTGGTCGCAGGGCTCGGCGACGAACTCGGGCGTGACTGGCCACGACAATGGCAACGGCGGCAACCAGCACGACGTCGCCTGCCAAGACATCACGCTGAGCGACAACGTCTTCGACTCCGGGGACGGGCACTTCACCAGCGGGTACTCGAATCACGGCGTGAAGCGCCCCGGCCAGCGGGTGCGGGCATTCGAGGATGCGACCAAGCCCGGCATGTGCACCGGCGCGATCCTGCGGGCAAGGATCCACACCAACCACCCCGAGGACACCGTCGAGCCGTTCTCCTGGGGCTACCGCAACCCGTTTGGCCTGCGTTTCGCTCCCGAAGACCATGCCCTCCAAGGCGGCCTCTTCGTGACGGAGAACGGCGAGGACGAGCGCGGCGCACGCCCGACGAACAACGCGCCGGACCGCCTGCAACTCGCGCAGATGAATCGCGACGGCACGCCCGACCACCACGGTTGGCCGGATCGGTTCGGCGACCTCGACTCGACGCAGGCGGTCTTCAACCCCCAGGGCGGCCCCGGCGACGATCTGCAGCCTGCGGCTCGCGTGATCGCGGAGGACACGCCGGTCCGCCACGTGCTCGCCTTCCTCCCGCAGCCGCCGATCGGCCCGCTCGCGAGCGAGCCCGCCGACGTGGCGGTGGTCGGCCCGGACTTCGCGCCCGACTCCTTCGCGGGCGGCGTCGTGAAGAAGGGGGCGGCGCTGGTGGCCCGCGAGGGCGACTTCGGCTTCTCGCGCGGGAACGGCGAGCCGGAGGAGGGGCACGACATCCAGCTGGTGAACTTCAGCCGGCGCGGCGAACCGCTCACGCTGTCGCTCGCGCGCTTCTCCTTCAATTGCAAGGCTGAGAACCAGGGGCACACGCCCGACGGCGGCGCGGCCTGCACCGATCCGGAGGACCAGGCCTTCGCGGCCTCGACCGCCAAGCGGATCATCCACGGCATCAACCGGCCGCTCCAGGTCCAGTTCGGCCCCGACGGGGCACTGTACCTCGTCGACTACGGCGCGGTGCGGGACTTCGGCCAGTCGGAC
>DATFTN010000247.1:0-2333 GCA_035261845.1 Myxococcales bacterium
GGCCACGCACGAGCCGCTGCATCCGGTCGCCGAGGTGAAGGGGACCCTCCCGCCCATCACGCTGCCGCTCGCCGAGCCCCAGGACCTGACGCTGGACGCGCGCGTGGAGCTGAACGGCATCCAGCAGCAGCAGGCCTTCCCCGTCCACCTGGAGCCCTCGGGCGAGCGCGGCGTGCGGGCCAAGTTCTCGTTCCCCATCAGCCTCGACGCGTTCCACGTCGATCGGCCGGAGCTCTTGCTCATCAAGATCGACGACCGGGCGGTGATCGCCGGCGACGTGGTCTTCTCGGTGCGTGAGTGAGGCTCGCCCTGGTCGCCGCCGCCTTTGCGCTGTGGGCCTGCGCGTACCCGGTCGATCGCGCCGATTGCGCCATCGACTCGGACTGCGGCGCGGGCGCCTTCTGCCTCGCGGGCGGCTGCCGCCAGGGATCGCGCACCTGCCCCACGCTGCAGCCCGGCTACGCGAGCATCGACCGCGACCTGTTCCAGGTGAGCTGCGGGACCTCGGGGAACAAGGCGTTCAACTGCCATTCGACGGAAGGGGCGGCGAGCGCGAGCTTCCTGGACCTCTCCGGCGACGCGTATCCGCGGCTGGTCGGCCGCACCGCGGTGAACCCGCTCGGCGATCTCAAAGACCTCGTGCTGGTGAAGCCGGGCGATCCGGGGAACAGCTTCCTCGTCCAGAAGCTGCGCCTGACCACCGCCCTCGACCCGCACCTCGGCAGCGGCATGCCCGCGGACGCGCCGGGCTCCATCTGCGCGAGCTCGGTGGACACCGTCGCGCAGTGGATCCTCGCCGGAGCGGGGAGGAACTGATGCGCGCCATCGCCGCCGGCGCCTTCTGGGCCGTCGCCGCTCTGGCGCGGGCCGCGCTCGCCGACGGGCCCGGGACGCTCGAACCGCGGACGGAGGTGCACTGGCCGCCGCCGTTCGAGGCGGCGAGCGGGGCTGCGCGCCCCGAGTGGCTGCCGCGACTGGCGGACGCCGGGCAGGCGCAGGCGCCCGAGCAGCAGCCGCCGCAGGAGCCGTCCCCCCCGCCGGCGCCGCCCGAAGGACGCGACGCGCCCGCTCCGGGCCAGGACTTCGACCTGCTCGCGCCGCAGAAGCCGCCCGACGAGGCGACGAGGGAGCAGGAGCTGCAACTGATGCGGCAGCTCGGCCGCCGGCGCACGATGCTGCAGCTCCACCAGCTGGGCGGCTACGCGACGATGGCGACGGTGACGGCGGCGGTCGTGCTGGGCCAGATCAACTACCTCGACAAGTACGGCGGCGGGGGAGACACGGGCCGCTGGATCACGCCCCACGCGATCGCCGCGTTCACCGCGGCAGGGGTGTTCACCGCGACCGGCCTCCTCGCCGTCCTTGCCCCGAGCCCCCTGGAGAAGCCGCTGCGCGTGGACACCGCCACCCTCCACAAGATCGCCATGGCGGTGGCAACCGCGGGCATGGTCGCGCAGGTGGTGCTGGGGCCGATCACGGCGAGCAAGGAGGGTCAGCTCTCCCAGCGCGACTTCGCGCTCGCGCACCAGATCATCGGCTACACCACGCTCGTCGCCACCTACACGGGTTTCCTGGTGCTCACCTTCTGAGGCGTCCATGCCCGACGACTTGACCCGCCGCCAGCTGGTCCGCCGCGCCGCCCTGGCCGCCTGCGTCCCCGCCCTCGCCCGCGGGCTGGGCGGATGCGCGCGCCGCATCTCTCCCAACCGCGACGTGCAGGGCGGCACGCTGGTGGACGGCAGGGTCGTCATTCCTGCGGCGCAGGTGCCCGAGCTGGATCGACCCGGCGGCGCGATCGTGCTGCACACTCCTTGCGCTCCGCAGCCGGTCTTGATCGCGAACACCGGGACCGGCTTCGTGGCGATGCAGGCGATCTGCCCCCATGCCCGCTGTGAGCTGGCCTGGGTGGGCGAGGATCTGCAGGCGGAATGCCCTTGCCACGGCTCGCGCTTCGCCGGCGACGGCACGGTGCTGAATCCGCCTGCGCGCACCAATCTGCAGGCGTATCCCGCCAGCCGGGACCCGGCGACCGGGGACGTCCGGCTCCACCTGTTCGCCGGGGACGGTGTCTTCCCGCCTGTCCAGGATGGCAAGGTGGTCTTTCCCCTGGCGAGCTACAGCGCGCTGCTGCAGACCGGGGGCGCGGTCCTGGGCCAGCCGGAAGGCATGACAGGGCCCCTCCTGGTCACGCGGCCGGACGCGAGCGCGAATCCGGTCGCTCTGTCCGCCGTCTGCACCCACCAGCAGTGCACCGTCCAGCCCGCGCCAGCCGGCGCGCCAGGCACCTTCACACTGTACTGCCCTTGCCACGGCTCGGCGTTCGACCTTGCCGG
>DATFTN010000248.1:0-7132 GCA_035261845.1 Myxococcales bacterium
CCTACCGCCCTTCGAGAGCGACCTGGTGGATTCCCTCGCCGACCAGCTTCGGGATGGACGTGGCCCAGGAAGTCTTGAGATCCGCGACCCGGGCATCCACCAGCGTCCGATCGCCGGACTTGATCACGAGCGACGGCCCGCCGACCTGCCCGATCTCCAGGAACGGAGCGCCGTACTCGCGGGCCACCGCCGCCAGGCGGTCGGCGGCGGCCGCGGGATAGGCCACCAGGATGCGTCCCGCGTCCTCGCCGAAGAGGAGCGCGTCGGCGCGCCCCGGCTGCTCGGGAAGCGCCACCTTGCATCCGAGGTCGCGGCCGAAGGTCATCTCGGCGAGCGCCACCGCCAGCCCGCCCTCGCTGGCGTCGTGCGCCGCGCGGACCAGGCCCGCCCGCACCAGCGCGCGCACGGCTGCCTGGACCGCCTTCTCCACCTCTAGATCCAGCGGTGGCGGCGTCCCGGCGGTGCGGCCGTGCACCGCGTGCAGGTACTCGCTCCCGCCGAGGTGCCCGCCCTGCGGCCCGGCGAGGCGCCCCAAGAGCCCGATCCGCTCGCCGGCGGCGAGGAACGCGGACCCCGCGTTCCTGGCGCAGTCCTCCATCAGCCCGACCATCCCGATGGTGGGCGTGGGGAAGATGCCCTTCCCCTCCGTCTCGTTGTAGAGCGACACGTTCCCGGACACGACCGGTGTCCCCAGCGCGGTGCAGGCGTCGGCGATGCCCAGGCAGGCTTGCTCGAACTGCCACATGATGTCGGGCCGTTCGGGGTTGCCGAAGTTCAGGCAATCGGTGATCGCCAGCGGCTCACCGCCCACGCAGCTCACGTTGCGCGACGCCTCGGCCACGGCGTGCGCGGCCCCCAGGCGGGGTCCCAGGTAGCAGTAGCGGGAGTTGCAGTCGACGCTCAGCGCCACGCCGCCGTCCCGCTGGCCGGTGAACCGGACCACCGCGGCGTCGCCCTGGCCCGGCCGGACCGCGGTTCCGATGCGCACCATGTGATCGTACTGGCGGTACACCCACTCCTTCGAGGCGACGGTCGGCGAGGCGAGCAGCTGCTTCAGCGCGCCCGCCAGGTCGCGCGGCTCGGGGATGGAGGCGAGATCGAGCTGGTTCGCCTGGTCCAGCCATTCGGGGCGCCTGCGCGGACGGTCATAGGAAGGCGCTTCGGTCGTCAGCGGGGCGATGGGCAGCTCCGCCACCGTTTTCCCCTGCGACTTGACCACCAGCTTTCCGGAGCTGGTGACCCGCCCGACCACCGCGTGCGCCAGGTCCCACTTGTCGCAGATCTCGAACACCTCGCGCTCGCGGCCCTTCTTCGCAACCAGCAGCATCCGCTCCTGGGACTCGCTCAGCATCACTTCGTACGGGGTCATGCCGGTCTCGCGCCGCGGAACGGCGTCGACGTCCAGCTCCAGCCCGCTGCCCGCCCGGGCGGCCATCTCCACCGAGCTGGAGGTGAGGCCCGCCGCGCCCATGTCCTGGATGCCCACCAGGCAGTCCGTCTTGAACAGCTCCAGGCAAGCTTCCAGCAGCAGCTTCTCCAGGAACGGGTCGCCGACCTGCACCGTGGGCCTTTTGGACTCGCTTTCCTGGTCGAACTCGGCGGACGCCATGGTCGCGCCATGGATGCCGTCGCGGCCGGTGCGGGCACCGATGTAGATGACGGGGTTGCCGGGCCCCGACGCGGTCCCGCGGAAGATCCGGTTCGACTTGAGCAGCCCCAGCGTGAAGGCGTTGACCAGGCAGTTGCCGTCGTAGCTCTCGTCGAAGGCCACTTCCCCGCCCACGGTCGGCACGCCGATGCAGTTCCCGTAGCCGGCGATGCCGGCCACCACTCCTTCGAGGAGCCGCGCGGTCTTGGGATGGGAAGGCTTGCCGAAGCGCAGCGAGTTCAGCGACGCGATGGGGCGGGCTCCCATGGTGAAGACGTCGCGGAGGATGCCGCCGACGCCCGTCGCCGCGCCCTGGTACGGCTCGATGTAGCTGGGGTGGTTGTGGCTCTCCATCTTGAAGGCCACCGCCAGGCCGCCCCCCACGTCGACCACGCCGGCGTTCTCGCCGGGTCCCTGGAGGACGCGCGGGCCCTTGGTCGGCAGGTGCTTGAGGAAGCGGCGGGACGACTTGTACGAGCAGTGCTCGGACCACATCGCCGAGAAGATGCCCAATTCGACCAGGTTGGGCTGCCGGCCCAGGTGGCCGACGATGCGCTGGTATTCGTCTTCGGTGAGGCCGTGCTGGCGGACGATCTCGGGAGTGATTCGCGCATCCATCGGGCCGCGCACTGTAGCAAAGGCCGCCTGCCGGCGCAGCCCGGCGTGAGCGACTCTCCGACGCCTGGGAGCGCGCTCCTGGTTGGCAGCCGGGCGCCTCGAAGGCAATCTGAAGAAGTGGAGGATCGGTTGGACGATCGAACCGAGTTGGAGGCGGAGCGGTTGCGCCTCCAAGAAGCAGAACGGCGGCAACGCATCCTGTCGGACATCTCCGCGATCCTGCTCGACTACGTGGGCAGCGACGAGGACGAGCCGCTGCGCCGCATCGTCCAGAAGGTGGTCCAGGGGATGGGCGACTGGTGCGCGTTCTCGCTGGTGGGCCCGGACGGGGTGTTGCGGCAGTCGGCGGCGTACCACCCCGACCCCCGGCAGCGGGACCTGGCCGAGAAGCTGAAACGGATCCTGCCGCCGCGTCGCTGGGACTCGAGGCCCGCCGAGACGAACGCGCTGCTGCAGAAACGCCCGCTGGTCTTCGAGGAGATCGATCGTGCAGCGGCACGGCGGCCGGTTCCTGGTCGAGAGCGAGAGCGGCAAGGGCGCGGTGTTCAGCTTCGCCTTGCCCCTGGCCGATTCGACCCCGGCGCACGCGCCGGCGCAGGCCTGATACGCTTCAGCGATGCCGCGCAAGACCCCCCGCAAGAGGCCGCGGCCGCTTCTGGCCATCCTCTCGCGCAAGAAGACCCTCTACTCGACCCGGCGGCTGGTCGAATCGGCCCGGACCCGCGGGATGAGGACGCGGGTGGTCGACGTGCTCGCTTGCAACCTGGTGCTGGAGCGGGGCCGCCCGCGCGTCTTCGTGGCCGGCGAGGAGCTGACCGACGTGTCCGTGGCGATCCCGCGCATCGGCGCGTCGGTCACCGCCGCAGGGCTTGCGGTGGTGCGCCAGCTCGAGGCGCAGGGCGTCCCGGTGGTGAACGGCGCCGCCGGGATCGCCAACAGCCGCGACAAGCTGCGCGCCCTGCAGCTGCTCGCCGAGGCGGGCGTCGACATGCCGCGCACCGTGCTGGCGCGCGGCGGGGGGGACATCAAGGACCTGGTCGCGCACGTCGGCGGGCTGCCCGCGATCCTGAAGCTCATCCAGGGCACCCAAGGGGTGGGCGTGATGATCGCCCACAGCGAGGCGGAGGTGGAGAGCATCCTCGCCACGCTGTGGGATCTGGGGCAGGAAATCCTGCTGCAGGAGTTCATCGCCGAGTCGCGGGGGCGCGACGTGCGCGCGCTGGTGGTCGGTGACCGGGTCGCCGGGGCGATGAGGCGCGAGGCGCGCTCGGGGGAATTCCGCAGCAACCTGCATCGCGGCGGCGAAGGCAGCGCCCTGGAGCTCTCCCCGGACTACGCGCAAGCTGCGGTGCGCGCCGCGCGCGTCCTGGGGCTGGAGGTCGCGGGCGTGGACCTTCTCGAGGCGGAAGGCGGGCCCAAAGTGATGGAAGTGAACTCTTCTCCGGGATTCGAAGGCCTCGAGCGCGCCACCGGCGTGGACATCGCCGGGGCCATCGTCGAGCACGCCGCCCGCCTGGCTGCTCGCCCGGCTCGCGCCGCCCGCGGGTGAGCTTCGGAAAGCGCGCCTGTCGAGCGGTGCGAGCGAGCGGTGCTGTACCACACCCTCGCACTTCCGGCGCGGCGCTGCGCACCGACACGCAAATCGCTTGCAGCAGGCCCGCTTCTTTGGCGACACTGGCCGCATGGCGATCCGCATCGGCCGGGACGTCGCGTTGCAGCCCCGCCTGCAGGACGGCAACGCGCCCGCCCAGGTCGAGCTGGTGCTCTTCCACGACGTGCTCTGCTCGTGGTGCTATCTCGCGGACGCGCGGCTCGAGGCGCTCCGCGAAGAGTACGGCCCCTCGGTCCGCTGGAGCTTCAAGCCCTACGCGCTGCGGCCGGAGGACCAGCTGCCCGACAAGAAGCAGCGGTCGCTCCTGGCCCGGCACTTCCGCCGCATCTCCAAGGAACGGGAAGGCAAGGGCGTGAAGGCGGACCTGTGGACGGGCGACGATCCGCCTTCCTCCAGCCTGCCGCCCCTGGTCGCGCTCGAGGCCGTGCTCCCGCAAGGGTACGAGAGGCAGCACGAGCTGCTCTTGCGGATGAGGCGCGCGGCCTTCCTCGACGGCATCAACGTGTCGCGCCGCGACGTGCAGGTGGAGCTGGCCTCGCGCGCGGGGCTCGACATGCCGCGGTTCCTCGAGCGGCTTGACGACCCGGAGACGGAGCAGTCGGTCGGCGTCGCGACCGAGGAAGCGGAGGCGCTGGGCATCAAGGGCGTCCCGGCGCTGGTGATCGGCGGCGAGTGGCTGATGCAGGGATGCCGCGAGCTCTCGGAGTACCGGCAGGTGATCGACAAGTTCCTCCGCGAGCGTGCGAGCCCGGCCCACCTCCGAATGATTCATTGATCGTGAATTCCACGTCCGAGCATGAGTGGCGTAGATCTCCGTTTTGCTTTCCGGGGGAGCGCCAAGCCCAGTCAGGCGAAGAGTGCAGCTCGCATGGGAGCCCGGTCTGCAGCACGGGCTCTGGGCCACGCGGATTGACGCGCCGCGGCCCGTTCTGGAACAGGTTGACCCACGTGGCCTCGGCACGGGCGACACTTCATTGCGCCATCCTGCGCGGGCAGCGAGTCGTCGAGGTTTCGACCACTCCCCACAAGCAAAAGCAGTGGAGACCGACGGTCGTTCTTCCTCCCGAGGTGGAGTTCGCGAGCGACCCGCTCGAAATCGGGAGGAAGAAGTGACGAATCATGAGAGCGAGACTCCCCTCTCGATCCCCCAGCAGATCACGGTCACTTCGGTTGAGCGGTGTATGCTGCGCGGCCGATGGCTCCCATCCTCGCCACGCTGATCATCGCGGCTGGCCTCGCCCTGTTCTGCTGGACGATCTCCTACCGCATCCGGCCGCTGCTCTTCGCGCGCAAGGAAGTGCGCTGGGACGACCCGCTCACGCGGACCGAAAAGCTGATCGAGTACGGGTTCGGGCAGAAGCGGATGCCCGCCAGACCGGAGCGGGCCGCCGGGATGGCCCATATCTGGATCTTCGTCGCCTTCCTGGTGGCGCAGCTGGGAACGCTGACCTCCTTCGGCCTGGCGTACGACCCCGGGTTCCACCTTCCCCTCCTGGCGCACGAGACGCGGCTGGGGCAGGCGTACCTGTTCACCAAGGACGTGATCGACGTCCTCGGGACGCTGGGGTGCGCCGTCTTCCTCTACTTCCGCCTGATCGCGAAGAAGGAGCGGATGACGCTCTCCTGGGAGGGCGTGTTCATCCTCTGCATGATCCTCGGCGTCCTCTGGACGGACGTGTTGATCGACGCCGCGGCGCTGGCGAAGAGCGCGGGCGAGGTCCCCTGGTACCTGCCGGTCTCGGGGCGCGTGGCAGAGTGGTTCCTGTATGGGATGTCGCCGCGCGCGGCGACGAACGCGATGACCTTCGGGGTGCTTCTCCACATCACCATCGTGATGACCTTCCTCAACTTCCTGCCGATGGGGAAGCACTTTCACATCATCACCGGTCTGCCCACGGTCTACTTCCAGCGGCTCACGCCGATGGGGCAGCTCTCCAAGCTCGACCTGGAGAATTCCCAGAGTTTCGGAGTCGCCAAGCTGACCGACCTCTCCTGGAAGGAGATCCTCGACACCTACTCCTGCACCGAGTGCGGCCGCTGCCAGACGTTCTGCCCGACCTACGACACGGGCAAACCGCTCACGCACAAGGAGATGAACCGCGCCATCCGCCACCACGCCCAGCAGGCGGCGGCTTCCCTTCCCTTGCCGCTGGGAGCGCTCCTCTCGCGGGCGAACCGGGTCCAGGCCGCCTCGAACGGCCACGACGGAGCGCCGGCGGGCGCCTCGCTGCAGCTCCCCGCGGAGCTGGTCGAGAAGCTGCCGCCCCTGGTGGCGGACAAAGGCGGCGTGTTGCCCGACGAGACCATCTGGGCGTGCACGACCTGCGGATGGTGCGAGCAGGCCTGCCCGGTCTTCATCGAGCAGCTCCCGCGCATCGTCGACATGCGCCGGCACCTGGTCTTGATGGAGTCGCGGTTCCCCGAAGAGGCGGCGAGGGTCTTCAAGGGGATGGAGGGCCAGGGCAATCCCTGGGGCATGGGATCGAATCGCCGCGCGGAGTGGTGCGCCGACCTGGACGTCCGGACCGCGGCGAGCGTGAAGGAAGCGGCCGGGAAGTTCGAGTGGCTGTTCTTCGTCGGCTGCGCGGGCAGCTTCGACGAGCGGCAGAAGAGGGTCTCGCGCGCGCTGGTGAAGATCCTGCAGGCGGCGAAGGTGGACTTCGTCATCCTGGGCGAGGAGGAGACCTGCAACGGCGACTCGGCGCGAAGGCTGGGGAACGAGTACCTCTTCCAGTCGCTGGCGCAGCAGAACGTCGAGACGCTGAACCGCTACGGCGTGACGAAGATCATCACCCAGTGCCCGCACTGCTTCAACACGCTGGGGAACGAGTACCCGCAGTTCGGCGGGCACTTCAAGGTGCTGCACCACAGCGAGGTGATCGCGCAGCTCGTCGACGAAGGAAGGCTCAAGCCCGGCATGATGGAGCTCGACGAGCCGGTCACCTACCACGACTCCTGCTACCTGGCGCGGCACAACGGGATCAGCGAGGCGCCGCGGCAGGCGCTCGTCTCCATCGGGGTGAAGGTCAAGGAGATGGACCGCAACCGGACCGAGACTTTCTGCTGCGGCGCGGGCGGCGGCCGGATGTGGCTGGAGGAGACGGTCGGGCAGCGCATCAACCAGAACCGGGTCGACGAGGCGGCGCGGACCCTGGGCGGGAAGGGCGTGGTGGCGACCAGCTGCCCGTTCTGCCTGACGATGATCAAGGACGGCATCAACGAGACCGGCCGCGGCGAATCGATGCAGGCGAAGG
>DATFTN010000249.1:0-2257 GCA_035261845.1 Myxococcales bacterium
ATCCGCGTGGGAAAGGACATGACCGAAGGCATCGGACTCTCCTCAGATGATCTCGAAGTACCGCTCCAGCTCCCATTTCGTCACCGCGGCCTCGAACTGGCGGCATTCCCAGTCGCGGGTGCGCACGTAGTGGTCCACGAACGCGTCGCCCAGGAGCTCGCGGACCTCCTTGCTGCGCGCGAGCGCCTCGGTGGCGGCGCGCAGCGTCGGCGGGAGCGGCTCCGCCTTCGCGTCGTAGCCGTTCCCCACCGTCTCGGGCGGAAGCGGCATCTCGTGCTGCACCCCTTGGAGGCCGGCGGCGACGGAGGCGGCGATGGCCACGTACGGATTCATGTCGGCGGCGGCGAATCGGTACTCGACGCGCGTCGAAGCGGGCGACCCGGGGATCACGCGCAGGGCGGTGGTGCGGTTCTCCACCCCCCAAGTCGCCATGGTGGGCGACCAGGCGCCGCGCACCATCCGCTTGTACGAGTTCACGGTCGGCGCGATGAGCGCGGTCATCGCCGGCATCAGCGCCACCTGCCCGGCCACGTAGTGCTGCAGGAGCTTGCCCATCCCCTTGTGCGCGCGTGGATCGAGGAACAGCGGGTGCCCGTCGAGGGTCCACAGGGACTGGTGCAGGTGCCCGCTGCAGCCGGGCAGCTCCTTGTTCCACTTCGCCATGAAGGTCGGCATCACCGCGTGGCGGGCGCAGATCTCCTTCACCGCGGTCTTGAAGAGCGCCGCCTTGTCCGCGCCGCGGAGCATCTGGTCGTAGCGGATGGCGGCCTCGTACACGCCGGGCCCGGTCTCGGTGTGGAAACCCTCCACCTCGATGTCGTAGGCGGCGAGCTGGTCCTGCAGGTCGTGCACCAGCCCGGCGTTCTCGCTGGCCCGCAGCCACGAGTATCCGAACATCCCAGGCGAGAGCGGCGTCAGGTTCGCGTACCCCTTGGCCCGCACCGATTCCGGCGTCTCGCGGAAGAGGAAGAACTCGTATTCGGAGGCCACCTTGACCGCGAACCCCATCGAGCGCGCCTTCTCCTCGATCCGCTTGAGGAGCTGGCGCGGAGAGACCGCGAGCGGCTTGCCCGGCTCGGACTCGAAGTCGAGCAGGAAGGCGGCCGTCCCCGGTTCCCACGGGATCATGCGGAAGGTGGAGAGGTCGACGGTGGCGCGCACGTCCGGGTAGCCGGTGTGCCATCCCGTGACGGTCGCGTTGTCGTAGAGCTGGTCCATGAGGTCCCAGCCGAAGATCACGTCGCAGAAGCCCAGCCCGCCGTCGGCCGCGCCCCAGAACTTGTCCAGGGACAGGTACTTGCCGCGCAGGACGCCGTCGACGTCGAAGCCGCCCAGCTTCACCTTGCGCACGCCGTGCTTCTGGAACCCCTCGCGCAGGGCCTCGATCTGGGTGGCTCGCGTCTTCTCCATGGGGCCGCCTTTGCTCGGGATCCGGTCTCCACGGTGGAGCCGGGGGGAACAGCCGTCAAGCGCTCGGCGAACGGGCGGCGGGACGAGGACTCGCGCAGGCGGCCCGGAACCGTTATGTTTCCTGGGCGGAGGGCTTCGATGTCGATTCCTCGACTGGTCATCGTCCAGACCGGCACGGCGGCGCCGGAGATCGTGCGCCAGCACGGGGACTACCCCGACTGGTTCAACCAGGCCCTCGGCGCCGAGCTGCCGGTGCTGCGCGCGCACCTGGGCGAGAGGCTCGAGCTGCCGGCCGGGACCCAGGGAGTGCTCGTCTCGGGATCGCCTCTGTCCCTCACGCGGCCCGAGCCGTGGATGGACGAGGTCGCCGAGGAGCTGCTCCGCATCGGCGAGCGTGGCACGCCGGTCCTGGGCGTCTGCTTCGGTCATCAGCTGCTCGGCCGCGCGGCGGGCTCGCAGGTGGTCCGCAACCCGAAAGGACGGGAGATCGGCACCGTTCGCGTGCAGCTGACCGCCGCGGGCCGGACGGATCCGCTGTTCCGCGGCTGGGTCCCGGACGAGGGGCTCGCCGACGTCCAGGCGACCCACGTCGACTCCGTCGACCCCGTTCCCTCCGGCGCCACGCTGCTCGCCTCGAACGAACGGTGCGCCACGCAGGCGCTGCGGCTGTCCGACGCGGTCGCCTCGGTCCAGTTCCACCCCGAGCTGCGCCCGGAGACGCTCCGCGACCTGATCGATTCCCGCGCCGGCGCGCTGCGCGCCGAGGGGCTCGACCCCGACTCCTTGCGTGCGGACGTGCGCGAAACGGCCTCCGCGCGACTGCTGCGCGCGTTCGCCGACGAAGCCA
>DATFTN010000250.1:0-1631 GCA_035261845.1 Myxococcales bacterium
AACGTGCCCGCAGCTCGGCGGTTCTGCCTGAACCGCCCGGTCGTGCTTCCGCGACCGCGACCGCGAGACGACATCTGCCGATTCAAGTGGAGTGCGAACACAAGCGGCGTTCGACGGCAGCGATGTCGGAGGCGTCTGCTACACACGAAGCGTGGCGAAGAAGGCGAAGCAGCTCAAGTTGGACCGCTCATCCACTTTTCCGTGCAGGGAAACCATCTGCACCTCGTCGTGGAGGCGCTGGACGCGGAATGCCTATCACGCGGGATGCAGGGGCTCACGATCCGGATTGCGAAGCGCTTGAACCGCGTCATGGGGCGGCGCGGGGCTGTGTTCGCCGATCGCTACCACGAGCACGTGCTCCGCTCTCCTTCAGAAGTCGCGCGGGCCCTCGCCTATGTCCTCGGCAATTTCGCAGTGCACGCGCGCCGCCGTGGCGACTGGTCGGTGGGCGTCGAGATCGATCCGTACTGCTCGGTGTCCGTGGAGGTGCAACTCGGCCCCGGACCGCCGCTCATCTCGGAGCCGCGTACCTGGCTTCTACGCAGCGGATGGCGGATGGCGGGCTGACCATGCCAGATCGAGCAGGGCGGCGGGCCCAGGCGCCTGCCGAAGTGCGCGTGCCAGGCTCGACGGATGCAGCCGCCGCACTCGCATGAAAACCTGTCCTGCACCTTCTGTGGAAAGAGGTCCCTCGACGTTGAACAGCTCATTGCCAGCGCGACTCCGGGGGTATTCATTTGTGACGGCTGCGTCTCTGCAGCGGAGCTCGCGGCGGGCGGTGGAGGCGCCCAATCCGGGTCTACGAGCACCACCGACCGCGAGTGCTCGTTTTGCCTCAGGCCGATCGCGATCTACGGCAGCGCACCGGGGAGGATCCGCGCCGAATGCGTCGACATCTGCCGCGAGTTGGTGGCTGAAGCGGGCCGGGAATAGCTCCGGCCGCCCGCTCTGAACGGGCGCTACTTCTTCGTGTCCGCCCGCTTGGTGGGCGGTGCGAGGAAGGACACGTTGTCGTCCGCCGGGGACGCGCCCGGGGGGGCGGCCGGCTCGCCGCGGGCGGAGTCGAGCAACGCCTTGTGGGTGTCCAAGAGGGACGACAGCTGCTGCACGAAGACCTGCCGGGTGCGCTTGAGATCGTCGATCTCCTTGATCAGCAGCAGGCGCTTCTGCTGGGCGTTCTGGACGATCTTCTCGCCCTGCAGCTCCGCCTCCGAGAGGACGATCTCCGCCTCCTTGCGGGCGTGCTCCTTGACCTCCTCGGCCAGCCTCTGGGCGGTGGTCAGCGTCTGCTGGAGGAGGTGCTCGCGCGAGCGGAGCTCCTCGATGCGGGCGACGAGCCGGCGCAGCTCCTCGTCCTGCTTGTGGAGCTTGCGGATCAAGTCCTCCATCTCGGAGGAGCAGAGCTCGAGGAAAGCGCGCACCTCCTTCTCGTCCAGGCCGCCGAGGCGCAGCTTGCGGAAGGACTTCTGCTGCAAGTCGATGGGAGTCAGCTTCATGGCCTAGGAGGATACTCCCCGGGTCAAGGTTTGCTCCCGCGGAGGCGCCTGCTGAGGTAGCGCCGCCGCGACCCCGTCGCGCCGCTCGGCCTTCACCCGGTACATGGCGTCGTCCGCGCGCCGGAGCAGCTCCTC
>DATFTN010000251.1:0-3964 GCA_035261845.1 Myxococcales bacterium
GCCCTGCCCGAAGGGCAGCAAGGTGCCGTGCACCCGGGGGAGCGGGTCGCTCCGCCAGTGGACGGACACGGCCGCCTGGCGCGCCGGAGGGTAGCGGCCCCACGATTCGAGCGGCTGCATCGGCGCGGCATGCTACAGCCGGGTTAGAATCGCTGCATGTTCCAAGTGACCCAGGAGTTGATCTTCTGCTATGGCCACCGGCTGCTCGGCCATCCGGGCAAGTGCGGGCGGCTGCACGGCCACAACGGTCGCGCGTTCGTCACGCTCCGGTCCGAGTCGCTGGACGCGCAGGGCATGGTGGCCGACTTCGACGTCGTCGCCGGGCGGCTCCGGGCCTGGCTGGACGAGCAGATCGATCACCAGCTGCTGCTCCATCGCGACGATCCGTTGGTGGATGGGCTCCGCTCCCTGGGGGAGCCGCTCCGCGCCCTCGACGTCGCGCCCACCGCCGAGAACCTGGCGCGCCTCATCTTCGAGCAGGCGGAGCGCGCCGGCCTCCCGGTCGCGGAGGTGCGCCTCGAGGAGCAGCCGGGCAGCGTGGCGACGTTCAGCCTTGGCGCTCGCGAGACCTGACGCAGCGCGTCCCGTCCCGGGACGGGACGCGGCGCGTCAACGGGGCGGCTGCCAACCTGCGCAATCGTCTGCTGCCGCCGCCTTCGACAATCTCCCCCTGGAAAGCAAGGGAGACGGACCGTCGTTCATCCTCGGATGTGGAATGCGCACGGATCGACTCAAGACACGATGCCGCGTTCACTTCGATACTGGATGCAGCGGGCGCTGCCGGGATCGACCTTGCGGCACGCGGCGGGGCGGTCCGCGTACACGGCGCAGCGCACGCGCCGGCCCAGCGCCCCTTCTAGCGCCGCGCATCGCTCCTCCGCTCCGACCAGCTTCAGGTGCCGCTCGCCGCGGGCGTTCAGCACGGTGTACCGCCCCAGGATCCGGCGGCGGCCAAGGAGGCGGGAGCCGGCCTCCACCGGCACGTAGTCGCGATACCCCTCCGCGCGGTTCTCCAGGGGATTGCAGCAGCAGGCGCCGCAGCGCTGGCAGTCGAGCGTCACGCCGCGGAGCTTCGCTGCGCGACCGGCTCCGGGCAACCGGGATCGAGCCGGGGCGGGCGCTGCCTGCGCAAGGCGCCGTCCAGCGCGAGCCGCCCCAGCGCCTGCACGGGGCGAGCGCCGGGCTCGACGATCTGCAGGGCGAGTACGGCGGCGCCGAGGCGCAGCACGCCGCCCATCAGGAACAAGATCTGCGCGCCCACCAGCGGGCGCCCGGCGAATCCCAGGTGTCCCGGCAGGGCCTGCGCAAGCGCGCCTCCCAGGGCCGAGGCGAGCCCGGTGGCGATTCCGGCCGCGGCGGCGAAGGCGGCCAGGTGGAACGGCCGGGTGCCGCGGGAAGAGACGTTGAGCGGCAGCGAAAACGACGCCAGCCCCTGGCCGGCGAGCAGCACGCCGCACAAGACCGCATCCACCGCAAGCGGCCAGAGCAGGTCCTCGCGCGGGAAGAGCCAGATGACCGGCGAGACGCTGAGCCCGAAGCAGCACGCCACCAGCACCGGCCTCGCGCCGACGCGATCCAGGGCCCGCCCCCAGAGGGGAGCCGTGAGCATGCGCACCGCGGCGATGGCGCCGTTGTAGAGCGCCATGCGCGCGAACCCCATGCGCAAGTTGGCGATCATGTGGATGGGGTAGAACGCGGCCGCCAGTCCGCAGGCCGCGGCCCAGGCGACGTGGAAGGTGAGCGCGCCGCGGGCGGCCTCTTCCGTCCAGGGGCGCAGCACCTCGGCGAGGGTCGGCTCGGGAGGGACGAGGTGCGCGGTCGGCTCGTGCTGCCGACGCAAGAGCGCCACGGTGATCGCGCCGAACGCGCAGGAGGCGAGCGACAGGAGCGAGAGCGCCGTCCCGGCGCCGGCGCCGGGCCTCGCGTGGTCCAGCGCCAGGCCCGCCCCCAGCGCGCCGAGCGTGCTCCCCAAGGCGCAGAACGCGGTGCGCCGCCCGAAGTAGCGGCCCCGCAAGCGGTCCGGGACGAGCTCCCCCATCCAGGACGTCCAGGCGTTGTTGCCCGCCACCGCCAGAAGAGAGCTACCCGCCGCCACCGCGAGCAGGACGACGCGCTGCGCGGCTTCTGGAACCGGCAGCCAGGGAAGCAGCGCCAGCGCCAGCGGGAGCTGCCGCGCGACGCCGATGGTCCACAGCGCCGTCCGGCGGTTGCCGTGCAGGCGCGTCAGCCACGCCGAGGGAATCTGCACCACCTGCGCGGCGAAGGGCAGCGCTCCGAGGACGCCGACGAGCACGGGGGAGAGACCGAGGTACAGCGCCCACGCAGTGATCGCGCCGCCGCTGGCGCAGGCGCCGACCAGCTCGGCGACCACTCCTTCCGCGACCGAGATCCGCAGGGACCGGCGGACGGGGCTCTGATCGTCGCTACGCAAGCAAATCGACCGTCGCACGCCCGCTTGGGTGGCACGCAAGGGCGTTCTGGTGTGGGACAGGCTGCCTTTGGGGGACACCATTTCCCGAGCGCTCCCTCCAGCCATTCCATGGTGTCCCCTCCACCAGACAGGCGCTTGCACGTACGCGGGCTCGGCGGTGGAGTCCGCCCGCCCATTCCTGCATGTAGGAGCCGCCCCTACCTTTGGCGGAAAAGGAGGCGGCTCATGCTTTGGACGATCACGGTCATCCTGCTGGTGCTCTGGGTGTTGGGCCTCGTGTCCGGCGCGCAGATCGGGGCGTGGATCCACATCTTGCTGATCCTCGCCGTCATCAGCCTGATCTTCGCCGTTCTGCGGCGCGGGACCGGGACGGCAGTCCCTTAGCTAAGCGTACCCTCCCCCGGCTCTCTAGTGCGCCGCCCGCAGGCGCGGGAGCTTCTGCTTCATCTTCAGCAGGGGCGCGAACAGGTCCCCGTTCGCCTCGACCCGGCGGACCGCGGCGTCAGCGTCGAAGGCGAGACGCTCGCCGCCCCTGGAGCACGCGGTGACCTCCTCCCAGGTCACTGGGGTGGAGACCATGGGCCGCCCCTTCGCCCGGAGCGAATAGACGCACACCGTGGTCTTGTGGGGGTCGTTCTGGCTCCAGTCGACGATCCGCTACCGCTTGGACCTGGCAGCCTTGCGCCGCTGGCCCGTGGCGCGCGCCGCCCGCGCGTCGGCGCGGTGCCCTTCGGGCCGCCTTCGCCGCTCGCCGCCCTGGAGCGGCTCGCCCTTGCGGGCGGCGGCGAGGCTCCTGGCCAGCGCATCCATCAAGTTCACCACCTTGCCGCGCGGCTTTTCCTCGGCGGGCTCGGCCACGATCTCCTGCCCCTCGGCCTTGCGCTCGAGCAGGGCCAGCACCTGCTCCCGGTAGGTGTCCTTGTATTTCTTCGGATCGAAATCCGTCGCCAGCGACTCGACGAGCTGCTCCGCCATGCGCAGCTCCTTCTCCCGCGGTTTCGACTCCGCTCCGGGGACTCCCTCCAGCTCGCTCTGCTCGACCACCTCGTCCGCGTGAAGCATGGTCGACAGCGCCAGCGCTTTTCCCATCGGACGGACCGCCGCCAGGTACTGCTTGGTGCGCAGCACGAGCTGGCCGATCCCGACCTTCCCGGTCGACTTCATCGCCTCGCGCAGAAGGGCGTACGGCCGCGCGGCTCCGCGATCCGGCACCAGGTAGTAGCTGTGGTCGTAGTAGATGGGATCGATCTGGCTCGGGTCGACGAAGTCCTCGATGTCGATCGAGCGGGTGGCCTTGGGGGCGAATGCCTCCAGCTCTTCCCGGGCTACCGTCACGTACCGGCCTTTCGAGACCTCGAAACCCTTGGCGATGTGCTCCCAGGCGACCTCCTCCCCGTCGATCGCGCAGACCCACTGCTGCTGGATGCGCCCGCCGTCCTTGTCGTGGAGCATGTGGAAGCGCACCTCCTTGGGGGAGGTGGCGGAGAAGAGCTTCACCGGCACGTTGACCAACCCGAAGCTGATCGATCCGCT
>DATFTN010000252.1:0-3044 GCA_035261845.1 Myxococcales bacterium
GCCTCGGTGATGCCGTTGAAGAGCGGCTGCACCAGCGGCTGCAGGAAGGTCACCGTCCCGTCGTGCGCGCGGGAATCGCCCCATTCCTCGAGCGGATGGGTGGCGGGGACGAACCAGGCGCAGCGCCGCGAGGTCTCGTCCTCGTACATCCCGCGGTAGATGGAGTTCGGCACCGCATCGAGGGCCTTGGCGAGGTTCAGATCGTAGGGCGCGGTGTGGACCGGATTGGCCGCGGTGACCACCAGCGTGTCCACCGAGCCGGAACGGATCTCGGCGGCCAGCTCCCGCAGGCCCTCCGCGCCCGTCACCGCATCGTGCAAGAGCGGCTTCTGGTGGCGGACCGCGTCGCTCGAGAGGGACGCGTTCATCGCGTGCGCCAGCGCGTGCACCAGCGGGGAGCTCCGCGGGCCTGCCATCACCACTGCCTGGCGGCCAGCGCGGGAAAGGTCGCGCGCAAGCACGTCCACGAATCGTTGCTGCCGCGGCTCCAGCCTGGCCTTGGCGCCGAGCGCGGCGAAGGGCGCCAGCGCCCCGCCTTGCGCGCCGAGTCGCGCGGCCAGTGCGAGGGCGAAGGGCGCCAGCTGCGAGGGGCGGATGCGCAGCCGGTGGTCGGCGTTCATGCCCGTCACGCTGAGGGCGCACTCCACCGCGTACAGGCGGTTCATCTGTGGGCCCGGCTCGCGCCGGTCCGCCCAGGCGCGGAGCGCCGGGATCGACCCCGGCCAGGGATGGAGAGGGTCGGCCTCGAGGCAGGCGATCACGCGCGCCTTGGACAGATCGAACCGCGTCTCCACCGCGCTGCCGAAGGCGAGCCGCGCGCCCTGCAGGGCCGCGTCGTCGGAGACGGCCGAATAGCTGCGGAACCGCGCGTTGGGGAACAGCTTCTGGATGCGCGCGCGCAGCTCCCCGATCAGCGGCGAGGAGCCGGGCTCCAGCAGGAAGCGGAGCCCCGCCCCGCCGTCTCTCGCCCGCAGTGCGTTGGCGCGGTCGTGCTGCGCGGCGAGGAACTCCCGCCAGGAGCGCGGCCGCCCCTTTTCTTGGAGCACCGCCGCGCGGTTCGGATCGTAGAGCTGCAGGATCGACGCCTGCTCGAACAGGCCGGTTGCGCCCAGGCTGGAGGGGTGCTCGGGGTTTCCCTCCACCTTGGTGGGGTGCCCCTCGAAGGCGGTGACCAGAAGGCCGGTGGCGCGCCCGCCCAGGGTGGACGCTGTCGCGTAGTGCAGCGGCCGGCCCGGCACGATCTCCTCCGGCTGGCGGGTGTAGGGCAGGACCTGCTCGGGCGGAAGCTTCAGGCATCCGGCCGCGCCGGCGAACGCCATCGACGCGCCGAGCAGCTGCACGAACTCCCGCCGCGACGTGCCGCCGATCTCGGAGGCGCCCGGCGGGAACTCGCCCTCGGGGGCAAGGCCGCGCTCGCGCTCCTCCAGGCTGCGCCACTGCGCGCGCGGCGCCGCGGGCGGTGAAGCGGCGGCTCCGGCGATGGGGAGTTTCAGCGATGACATGTCGAGCAGCTCGTTCGGGTGGCCACGTGGTATTCCGCCTTGAGCCGCTCGCCCAGCGCGAGCTGCTCTTTCTCGCCGCCGGGAGTGAAGGTCATGCTGATGACCTCCTCCCGCGGCCGCAGGAAGCGCTCCGGGTTCCGGTGGCAATCGAGGCACCAGCCCATGGTGAGCGGCGCCCACTTCTCCACCTGTGCCATCTGGTCGATCCGCCCGTGGCAGGTGACGCAACCGACGCCCTGCTTCACGTGGATCGAATGGTTGAAGTAGACGAAGTGAGGGAGCTTGTTGACCTTGTTCCAGACGATCGGCCGGTCGGAGAAGAAGCTCTCCCGGACCGGCGCGAGCTTGGGACTCTTGTTCCAGATCTGCGAGTGGCAATTGAGACACACCGCTGTCGCCGGGATCCCCGCGAAGTTCGATTTCTCCACCGAGCTGTGGCAGTAGCGGCAGTCGATCCCCTCGTCGCCGACGTGGTGGCGGTGGTCGAACTGCACCGGCTGATCGATCGGATCCTGCTGCTGCGTGTAGAGCGGGCTACGGACGTAGATCATGGGCCCGGCGATCAGCCCCCCCGTGAACAGCAGCGCCAGCGCGAACAGGGCAAGTCGAAACGCCGTGTTGGTCCAGGGCTGGAAGAGAGCGCTCATTCGTTCGTGCAGGGCGTGGGGGGGCGGACGATCCCACTGCCCGAGCGGGTTGGCAAGGCAAGACGGCCCAAGGGCCCACCGGATGTGTCCGGCAACGCGCGATCGCAGTGTCTACCGTCCACGATCGGGAGACGGCGCGATGGCACAGACGGTCGGCGAGTATTTCGGGCGACCGTGGTGCGGTACTCCCCGCCGGTGGATGCCTCTCGAAGCCGAAGTAATCCCACGCGACACCCTGTCGCGGCTCTCTCACTCAAGCGACGAGCCCATGCGCGTCGCGCAGGAGCTCTCGGAGCCGTCCCCAAGGAATGCGTCCCTGGAGCTTGAAGGAGACCCATCCCTGCTGCCCGATGTAAGGCGTGCGGTAGAAGCGCGCGTCCGTGGCGATCAATGCGCGCTGGTGCTCAGGCTCCGCCTTGAGCGCCACGCTCCAGTCTCCGCGATATCTCTCGAACACCGCGAACGTCTTCTTGCGTGCCTTCCATGTCGGGTGCCCGTAGGAGGACGTTTCGATCACGTCGGGCAACCCCAGGCAGATGGCCCGCACCTTGTCGAGCGCTCCTTTGGGCGCCTCGTCCATGCCGAGGCAGTCGAGCAGTGCGAGGGATCCGCGTCAAGCCCGGGCCTCCTGCCCACCCGGGGCAGACGGAGGTAATCTGTTGACGGAGGTGGCCCCATGTCCACGCCCGGCTCCCTGCTCGAGGGGCGCGCGACGCCCTCGGCGACGGCGGCCTACGCCCGCGAAGCGACTGCGGCCAAGGGGCACTTCCGCGAAGCTCTGGGCGTCACTGTCTCCTCGCTCGGGATCGGGACGTACCTGGGCCGCGACGACGACTGGACCGACGGGGCCTACACGGTCGCGGTCCGCCGCGCGCTGCAGCTCGGCATCAACGTG
>DATFTN010000253.1:0-15251 GCA_035261845.1 Myxococcales bacterium
AGCTTGGTCCGGGCCGCCACCAGGGCTTCCTCCGCCTCCTGGCGGGCCCTCTCCGCCCGCTCCGCCTTCGCGGCGAGCGCCTCCCGCCTCAGCTCCAACGCGGCGCGCTCGCTGGCGAGCCGGCCCACGGCCTTCGGATCGTCGGGATTGACTGCGCGCACGCGGGTGGAGAACTCGGCCAGCTCCCGCTCGGTCTCCGCGACCTGCGCGCGGATCAGCTCGTCCGCCTTCGCCGCGTCGGCCGCCTTCTGCTCGGCGAGCACTAGCCCGTGCCCTGCTTCCAGGGCCGCCTGCTCGGCGCGCTCCACTTCCGTCTCAACTCTGCTCATCTGCCATTCCTCCGTTTCAGATCGGTGCTGGAAGCGGGAAATGCGGCGTCAACCCTCCCACGACTCCAACCGAGCGCCAGCGCGCCCTCGCGGTCGGTCGGGGTCAGCGGGCCGTAGTCGGCCAGGCCGCCCTCCCTGGGCAGCTTGGTCCCGTACTCCTTCGGATCGATGACCACCGCCTCGCCCGGCTTGTAGAGCTGCGCGCCGTCGTAGTAGCCGGCTCTGTGGTGGGGACTGACGATGAACTTCGGCATCGTTAGTTGCCTCCTCCCGTTGATTGGGCTTTCCACACCTTGAAGTGCTGGCGGTACCACACCGCCGCCTCGCGCTTGTCCATCGAGCCTCGCCAGTACACAGTCACCCGCTTCTCTTCGATCTTGATCCTGTCCGACTGGCACCTGGCGTCTCGGAACACGCGCCCGACCTGGGCCGGGTGATTCCCCTCCAGCAACTGCATGACCGGGCGGGAGTCCTCCAACATCCTCGCCTTGGCTTTGATCTCGCTCATGCTGAACACGGCCTGCCCGGCGGCCACCTCCTGCACGATGTTGGCGAGGGCCGCCTCGGCGTTGCTGCGCGTGGCGGCGTACATCTCCTCCCGCGCCGCGGTGTGCGGCGGCGGCGCCTTGGGATTGAAGGCGGAGATGTCCCGGCGCTTGAGGTACCCGATCACGTCGAGGTGGTGCACGTCCAGATAGGCGCCCAGCTCTACGTAGTAGGCCGGCTCCTTCGGCTCAGCCGGGGACCAGACGACGAAGTGCCCGCGGTCGTACTTGTCCTCGAAGAACACCCCGTCGCGGTAATTGGTGGTGACGATCCACTGCGCGACGTTGGGGATGCTGTAGGGGTTGAGGTATTTCTCATGGACTTCCACCTCGCCGGTCGCGTCCTCCGAGATCCGGTCCTTCAGCTTGTTGTAGAGGGCCTGCGCGTCTCGGATCGACTGCTGCCGCGCCTCCTGCACGTAGATGAACTTGGCCCCCTTCTGGTAGGAGCTGAACTGCCCCGCCAGTCCTTCCAGGGAAGTCTTGCTCCAGCCGCGGTCAGCCCATCTCGCCAACGGCCTGAACAGCGTGTCCTTGCCGATGCCCCGCGCTCCGCCCAGCACGATGGCGTGGTTCACCTTCCCCTCGGGGTGCTGCACGTTGTAGGCGAGCACGTCGAGGAGGTGCTCCCGCTCCGCCTTGTCGGGGAGGAGGTACGCCAGGAGCTGAAGCCAGGGCGTCGGCGGAGGGCCCTTCTCCGGCGGAAGTGGCGGCTCGCGCCAGGTGTTGACCAGCACCTTCCCCTTCCACTCGAAGATTTCTCCCTTGCCGGGGTAGAACCCGAAGTCGTCCGCCCGGCCCATGTGCGGATTGATGAGATCGGTGAAGCGCATCTTGCGTACCCCCGACGCGCGCACTTCGCGGCGATAGTTGGTGTCCAGCGCCTCGGGCCGGCAGATGCCGCCGGTGGTGGTGTTGAAGTAGCGGCCCTGCTCCTTGACGAAGACGTACTCCGCGGCGAGCTTACGGATGGCAAGTTTCCGCGGATGTTCCCTCCCGGCCGCGAAGGATCTCCGGAACCTGCTGTTGATTTCCCTGCTGGGAAGACCGCGCTTGTGCCCGGACGCCTTGAGGCGCGTCTCCGCTTCTTCTTCCTCGATCTCTCCTCCCGCCACCAGCCCGCCGATGCGGAAGCACTGCTTGTCGAAAGTCGAGCCGCCCTGACCCTTCGGCGCCGTCTCGATCTTCTCGCAAGCATCCTCCAGCTCGGGCCGTCCCTCCTCCGAGGTGGCGCTCTCCTGGGCCAGGGCTCGCTCCGGTTCCAGCTCGGCCGGCTCGGGCGGGAGGGAGAGGTTGTGCTCGGCCGCGCGGGCGAAGTCCTGCTCGCCCACCGCCTTGAGCCAGTCGGCGGCGTCCTTGCCGTGCTCCTCCGAGGTGCGCAGGTAGGAGACGCTCGCGCCCCGGCGCCGCAGCTCGGCGGCGAGCTTGGCGAACGCCTCTTCGCTCTCTCGATCATTCTGGACGCAGAGGACCGCCTCGCGCTTGCGGAGCGTCGTCTTGCTGCCGAGGAACTTGGAGAGATGCTGGAGCGTCCCAGCCCCCGGCGCCCCGATGGCGACGGTCCCGGCGATCTGCAACGCCAGGGTGTCCGCGAGCCCTTCGCACAGATAGACGCGCTTCGCCGTGCGCGCCTCCTTGACCTTCCCCATCGCAGCGCCGTCCGGGTACTTGACGCCGGGCAGCGAACGCTGCCGGTCGTTCTTCGGGATGGTGGGGAGGATGTTGCGCGATTGCAGGGTCAGGATCGCGTCGGGGTCCTTGGGGCCGCGCATCGGGACCACCACCCGATAGCCGCTGCCGGCGTCGAACCGCACCAGCCCCAGCTCGACGGCGCGGGAGAGGCCGCGCTTCTCCAGATACTTCTCCCCCTCTGGGTCATGCTCCGCCATCCGCTCCCACAGGTGCGTCGGGGAGAGCACCTGGCCGGTGAAACCGAGCGCGGCGTCGCTCATCGGAGCCTTTCCTCGTGCCGCTCGGACGGCAGTGCGCACCAGGGGGCGTGAAAGCGCAGCTCGCTCCCGTTGCCGGTCCTGATCCGCGGCGCGTGGCAGGTGCACAGTCCCGGCGTCTTCTCCCGGAGGTAGAGGGTGAAGCCGAGCTGGCTCGGCGGAGCCTCGCCCCTCTTGCGGGCGGCGGTGCTCATGCGACCCGCCGCCCTTCGGGCTCATTCCTCGCAGGGCATCCGGGGTCGTGCTCGACGTAGACGTGGATAGTCCTCAACGTCCCGTAGCCGGTGGATTCGCTCTTGTCGCCGATCTTGAAGCTGACGCAGAGGCACCCTCTCCGTTCCGCGACGCGCTGCGCGCCCCAGAGCACGTCGCCAGGGAGCGGAAGCGGCGGAAGACCGAGGTCCACTAGTTGAACGATCTTGAGAATCAGGTCCCATCGCTCCTCGGGCTTCTTCCCGCGAGCTTTCCTCGTTCGGGTGGTCACGGCGTTCGTCCCGCGGCGGCGCGCTCCCGCTCGGTGCGGCGGCGACTCGGGTGATTTCCAGTGAAGGGAATGGTGCCGAGAGGGGTCGCGCGGCGCGCAACCCAATCCTCAAGATCGCTCAGCTTGTAGAAGACGCTCCGCTCGATCACGCTCCACCGGGGTCCCTTGATGGGTTGGCCGTTGCGCAGGCGCCTCTGATCTTCTCCTCGGAGACGGCGGATCCACGCTTTCGACCGCCCCAGCATGGCCGCCGCGTTAGCGTCGGTGAGTAGGAGCGGGCGCACGGCCACCTCGGCGCGCTTGATCGCGGTCTCGGCCGCCTGGACCGCGGTCATCGGGCAACCCTCGGCGCAGGGAGAACGTCCGCCGGGATGCCCAGCTCGGCCACCGCGCGGCGGAGGCGCTCGCGGCTCAGCGGTCGGATGGGATAGCCGGCCAATGCGCGCGCCAGGGTGCGGCGGTCCATCGGCGCGGTAGCCTCGATGCGGGCGAGCTGCTCCGCAGTCAACCTCTGCTGTACGTCAGGCTTCATGCTTCGGAAGACTAGGTAGGGGGCGGGGCGGTCCGCTTCAGCTCCGGACGAGTTGCTACTTGGGCGGAGGGACCCTCCGGGTTCGACCACGCCGGAAGGTCTCTCGGGTGCCTCTGCTAGGCAGCCTGCACCGCTTCAGCAGCCTGCACCTGCGCCGCAGCGGTGTCCTTCTTGACCGTCCAGAACCCGTCCTTGTAGGCGAACAGGTCGTCACCCTTCAGCCGGTGGGGGAAGGCGGAGGAGTGGGCGGGCAGTAGCCGGCGGATGGCCCCGCCGATTCCTGCTTTCTTCACGCCCCGGCCGCGGAACTTCTCCCCCGCCAGGGACTCGATCATGCTCGCGGTCAGCCAACCTTCCTGGAGGGCGGCGTACAGCCAGGCAACGTACTCTGCGTCGCGGATCATCACATTTCTCGGCATCGTCGTTCTCCTCCGCGCTCGGGATGAGCGCGAAGGGAGTGATCACTGATGCGTTGGGTGATCGCTTCAGCTCCGGACGAGTTACTACTTGGGCGGCGACCGGCGCTCCTCGGCCCTCTCCTCGGCCTTCTCCTCGCGACGAAAAATCTCGGAGCCGCGAGGGTTGCCGGCGGCGGTCGAGCACTTTTCGAGCAACGTCTCCGCATAGCCTGCGTCGAGAGTCGTGGTCCTCTTGCGCGGATTCTCCCTGATGACCCGCTCCCACGTGTCAACGGGATCAGCAGGCACATTCGGGAAGATGCGGGACGCGCCGTGCATCTGCACCCTCCCCGCCTCGATAGCGATCGCAAGTTGCCGCGGCTCGGAACGACCGCGCCTGAAGCTGGCGACGACGCAGTTGCGGATGCGCACCGCCAGCGCGCCCACCTCATGGGGTGCCGTGATCTGGCTTTTACCGCGGCCCTTGCCTAGGTCGCGTGCGGCATCGCTGAGCGGCTTTCGCGCCGCCTCGGGGGAAAGGTCCAGAGCGTCGATGACTCCCTCGATGACGCGGGCCGCACACGCACCCTCTGGCTGTAGCTCCTGTGCCGCCTGCACCAGGAGGACGCGGACGACTGCGCGCCGCTGCTCGGGGTCCTCGGCGAGCCGGCGCGCCGCGGTTCGTGCCGCGCAGATTCCAAGTAGTGCCGTTTCGAACGGGTCATCAGCGGGGCGCGCGGGAACCGGGGCCGGGCCGAGCGGCGTGTAGATAACCTTGACACCCGGCGCGCTCCCTTCTTCCGGCGTCGGTGCCGCTCCCTGGCGGGGGACGGCGTGCCCTGCTAGCTTGCCTCGCGTCATCGGTCGCGTTCTCCTCGCGCGGTCGGTGAAGAGGGCGGCCCCGTCGCGAGCGGGCGCCGCCCTCGGTCTTCTCCACTCTACATCGCCAAGACGGCCCGCCGCACGTCCTTGGGGATTGCGTGGCCGTAGTGCTTCGCCGTGGTCACGATCGATGCGTGGCCGAGTACCTTTTGCAGTTGCTCCATCGTCCCGCCCGCGTGCAGGAAGCGGACCCCGAAGTCGTGGCGCAGGTCGTGGAAGTGCAGATCGACAATCCCGGCCTGCTCGCAGAGGTGGTGGAAGTCTCGGTTCCAGGCGGTGAGCCGCCGCTCCCAATGCACGGGGTCGCCGGGGAACAACGCGCCGTCCACGCTCTGCACCTTCAGCGCCTTGCGCACCTCGCGCCAGAGAGTGATTGCCGCGACAGCCTTGTCGTGCAGGTCGATCGTGCGGGGCTTGTTCCCCTTGGTGATGCTCGCCGGGAGGGAGATGGTCCGCTCCTTCAGATTCGCCATTGTATCCGTCAGTCTTACGATCTCACCGCGCCGCATTCCGGTCGCCAGCGCCAGGGCGCAGGCGGTGCGGAGGAAGTCTCCCCCGCCCGGTTCGCCGGACGTGAACACGGCCAGCGCCGCCTCGAACCGGGCGGGCTCCCCCTCGTCGCGGTCCCCGAGCCAACGCTCGCGGGGCTCGTCGGGGGTGAGCCCGATCAGCGCCTCGGGTCGGCGCAGGAGCTTGCGGGCCAAGTCGGCGGGGAGCGCTTCCCGCTCGTCGGCCTCGCGCAGCATCCGCCGGAACGGATTCCAGATCCGGCGCATGGTGGCGGGCTTCACCTTCCGCGCCGTCAACACCTCATCGATCTTGTCGCGGGTCAGGTGGACAAGGGGCACGTCGAGGAGCGGCGCCCACACCGCCAGCATGCGCACCTTGGTCGCCTCGCCGTCCCGCCGCTTGGCGAGCACCTTGGGCGCGTGCACCTCTTCGAGGAAGCTCCGCACCGTCCTCTGCCTCTCCGCCTCGACCTTGGCGGCGGCGAGCGGGTCCTGGCCGTCCTCCACCTTGACCAAGAGCTTGCGGGCGCGGGCGCGGGCCTCGTCGAGGGCCACGGCGCCCGCGGCTCCGATCTTCTGATGCCGCCGGACGCCGGTCTTGGTCCGGTACCAGAGCAGGAAGGTGGCCCCGCCGGTGGCGCCGACGCGCAGCTCCAGGCCCGGCACCTCGCCGTCGGGGAGCACGTAGCGCTCGCCCAGGGGGCGGTGGCGGGCCGCCTCGACCACCGCGTCGGTCAGGGCCGCCGGGAGCTTGCCCCGGCAGCCGAGGGCGCGGAGCCGCTCCGTCCAGTTCGCCTCGTTCCTCTTGCTCATCTTCCGCCTCCTGCTGGGTGCCACCTGGGTGCCAGCGGCGACACTCCAACGTTTATGCAACGCGCCATCAATTTGCAAATGTTGGAAATCCCCTCTGACCGCGAGGGGGTGGGTTTCCGCGACAACCTTACGAAACTGCGCGCAATGGTTATCGATCGATTACCGGCCGTGAAAGGGCGGTGTCCTGGGCCTCTAGACGATGGGGACGATGGCCGAGCGGGGCCGGATACCACGGTGGGGGCGGACCGTCTAGACCTGCTAGCCTCGTCGAAATGCGGCGAAGCTTCTGGGCCTGGGGATGGGAGCAGCGGCTGCCCGACGAGGCGGCGCGCGAGGCGCTGGGGCAGCAAGTCGCCGTGCTCGGAGTCGCGCCGCCAGACTCGAGGCCGCTCCCCACGCTGGAGCAGGCCGTCGCCGGAGTGCCACGGCCCGCCGTCGCCCCGCCGAGCGCCATCGCCGACCTGTGTGACGCATCGCCCGAAGCGCGGCTGCGCCACGCGTACGGCCGGGCCTATCGCGACCTGGTCCGCGGATTCGCCTGCGACTTCTCCGCGGCGCCGGACTTCGTCTGCCTGCCGCGGTCGGAGGAGGACGTCGCCCGGGCGCTGGAAGCTTGCGCCGATGCGCGCATCGCGATCGCGCCGTACGGCGGCGGCACTAGCGTGGTCGGCGGAGTCGAAGCCGGCGGGCGCGGGCGACCGGCATGCTCGCTAGACCTTGGGCGCCTCTCGCGCGTGCTGGAAGTGGACGCCGTATCGCGCGCGGCCCGCATCCAGGGCGGCGCGCTCGGCCCCGACCTCGAGGCGCAGCTCCGGCCGCACGGGCTGACGCTCCGGCACTTCCCGCAGTCCTTCGAGTTCTCCACGCTCGGCGGCTGGATCGCGACCCGCGCGGGCGGACACTTCGCCACGCTCTACACGCACATCGACGACCTGATCGAATCGGTGCGGATGATCACTCCCTCCGGCGCGTGGGCCTCGCGGCGCGTCCCCGCCTCCGGAGCCGGGCCTGCTCCGGACCGCCTCGCCCTTGGTTCGGAAGGCATCCTCGGCGTAGTCACCGAGGCATGGGTCCGCGTGCACCCGAGGCCACGCTGGCGCGCGAGCGCGAGCGTCACCTTCCCGGATCTGCTCACCGGCGCGCGCGCCGCGCGGGCGATCGCACAGTCGGGGCTCTACCCGGCCAACTGCCGCCTCCTCGATCCCGCCGAGGCGCTGTTCAACGGCGTGTCCTCCGGCGAGGCGGTGCTGCTACTCGCCTTCGAATCCGCCGATCACCCGCTCGAGGCCTGGATGTCGCGCGCAGTCGCCATCGCGACGGACACGGGCGGCACTTGTCCGCGAGGCCCGTCCTACCGCGACGCCGGCGAGAAGGCGGACGAAGGCGAATCCGCCCGCTGGCGCGAGGCATTCTTCGCAGCACCGTACTTGCAGAGTGCGCTGGTACCGCTGGGGATCATCGCCGACACGTTCGAGACCGCCTGCACCTGGGATCGCTTCGAGGAACTGCACGCCCGCGTCTCGGCGGCGATGTCGGACGCGCTACGGCGCGTCTGCGGCGCCGGGACCCTCACCTGCCGCTTCACGCACGTCTATCCGGACGGCCCCGCGCCCTACTTCACCTTCCTTGGCCCAGCCCGCCGCGGAAGCGAACTGTCGCAGTGGGCCGAGCTGAAGGCTGCCGCGTCGGAGGCGGTGCTGTCCGCCGGCGGCACCGTCACCCATCACCACGCCGTCGGCCGCACGCACCGCCCCTGGTACGACCGTGAACGCCCGGAGCCGTTCGCCGCCGCGCTCCGCGCCGCCAAGCGGCAGCTCGACCCGGCGGGCATCTTGAACCCGGGCGTGCTGATCGACTGACGCGCCGCAGGCTTTGAGCGCACGATCAGTTTGAGGCCGTGCATGCACCCGCTTGCGCAACCATAGGCGCGGGGGAGAGGTCCGGTCCGCGACTCTGTACAGCTGGTACATGTCAGGTTTGGGGGTGTCTCCCCCCGGGCGGTTCCAAGCGTTCTCGGATGTCATTCCGAGCATCGGATCATCGGGACGGCCGACGCAGAGCCCCCTGCGCACGCGATCGAAGCGCAGATGTGCGCGGCGAGTAGTGAGCGTCGAGACGGCGCAATCCGCTACGTCTTCTGGACCGTGAATCGAGCCGGCTCGCCCTTCTTGCCGAAGATCCGCGCCCCCAGCACGCCCAGCTCGTAGCAGAGCACCATGGGGATGGCCATCAGCGCCAGGTTGAACGGGTCCCCGGTCGGCGTGACCACCGCCGCGATGATGACGTTCACCACGATGGCGTGGCGGCGGTACTTGGAGAGGAACTTGTGGTCCACGATCCCGATCATCGCCAGGAAGGTCAGGACCAGCGGCAGCTCGAAGATGATCCCGAAGGCGAGCAGCAGCGTCATCACCAGGCCGAGCTGCTGGTCCATCATCAGCACGGGCTTGATGTCGGGGCCGGCGCTGTTGATGAGGAACTCGAACGCGGGCGGGAGGATCACCAGGTAGCAGAACACCGCCCCGGAGACGAAGAACAGCGTGGCGGCCGTCACGAAGGGCAGGATGGCGCGCCGTTCTTTCCGATAGAGGCCGGGCGCGATGAAGGCCCAGATCTGCCACAGGATGGCTGGCAGGGCGATGAACAGCCCCGCGTACAGCGCCACCTTGAGGTAGATGAAGAACGGCTCGACGCTGCTGGAGAAGTGCAAGGACTTCTCGCCCTCGGGCAACGCCTTGAGCACCGGCCGCATCAAGAAATGGAAGATCTCGATCGACCAGTGGTACGCGGCGGCGAACCCGATGCCGAGGAACAAGATCGCCCACTTGAGCCGCTTGCGCAGCTCGAGCAGGTGCTCGCGCAGGGTGAGGTGGACGTCGTCCTCGGGCCCTTCGCCCGGGACGACCGGCTTCGGCAGCGCGGCGGTGCTCACTTCGCGTCCTTGACGCCTTCGGCAGCAGCCGGCGCGGCGGGAGCGTCCGCGGCGCCGGGCTCGACCAGATTCGTCGCCTCGGGCTTCGCTGCCTCTCGCGCCACGACGCCCTCCGGCGGGACCAGGCGCAACGCTGGTCCACCGGCCTCACCCCCTGGAGCAGCGTCGGAAGGGAGCGGAGCGGAAAGGGCAGCATCCGGTCCGGCGGCCGTACGCCTTGCCGCCGCACGAGCCGACGCCGGGTCTGCCGGCGTGGGAGCCGCCGCCGGGTCTGCCGGCGTGGGAGCCACCGCCCGGGCGTTCGCCCTGGCTGCCGCGGGATCCGAAACGGGCTGCAACGTCCGCTGCGGCTCGGGCTCGTCGAGCCGGACCATCTCCTGCTCGAACGTGCTCTTCAAATCGTCCGTCGCCTTGCGGATTTCCCGCATCCCCTTGCCGAGCGTCTTCGCGATGGACGGCAGCTGGTCCGGCCCCAGGAGCAGCAGGGCCAGGCCGAGGATGATGACCACCTCCGTCATCGAGAGCCCGAACATGCTGCCGTTTTAACAGAGGGACGCGCCGGTGCACAGGCGCAATTTCCGCCGGCCAGGCCCCTAGGACCTGGGTGCTACAGGCCCTTGATCAGCGCTTCCTGCGCGGCCGTGGTGGAAGGAGGCGGCTGCCCGGTCTGCGCCGGCTGGGTCTCGTCCGGCGGCTCGGACCCCTTGAGGTACGCTTCCAGCACGGGCTGCCGGGTCTGGTCGTTGGCGCGCTTGCCGGTCTCGGGATCCACGCTGACCCAGACGATGTTCTCGGTGGGCGGATCGAACTGCGGCTGCGGCACGCCCTTCAGCGCGCGCTGCATGTAGTCGAGCCAGATGGGCAGCGCCGTGTGCCCACCCGTCTCGTACTTGTCCATCGGCACTTCGTAGGTGTCGTAGCCGACCCAGACGCCCGTCACCAGGTCCTTCGTGTAGCCGAGGAACCACGCGTCGAAGAGGTCGTTGGTGGTGCCGGTCTTCCCCGCGACGGGCTTGCCCAGCGCGACCGCGCGACCGCCCGTGCCCGGCGGCTTGCACACCTCCTCCATCAAGTGGTGCATGAGGAAGGCGGTCTCGGGCTGGATCACCTGCTCGACCGGCTCGAACAGCTTGGCATAGCCGGAAGCGATGCGGTCCGGCAGCGTGGTCCACGGGTCGTAGAACGAGCTGTGGTCCTCGAGGATGCGCCCGTCCCGGTCGAGCACGCGGCGGGTGAAGATCGGCTTCGGCCTCTGCCCCATCCGGTCGAACAGCGTGAACACCTGCGTCAGGTCCCACAGGTAGACGCACGAGGACCCCAGCGCCATCGAGAGGTCCTCGTTGATCTTGGTGGTGATCCCCAGCTTGTGCGCCCAGGCTGCCGCGGACTTGACGCCCACCTGCTGCAGCGTGCGGATGGCCGCCGTATTGAGCGAGTGGATCAGCGCCCTCCGCACCGGCACCTCGCCCTGGAATGCCTCATCGTAGTTGTTCGGCTTCCAGCGCTTGCCGGTCGATTCGTCGTCGGTCACCAACGGCGCGTCGAGCAGGATGGTCGAGGCGGTGAAGCTGCGCTGCTCGATGGCGGCACTGTAGATGACCGGCTTGAACGCCGACCCGGGCTGGCGGCAAGCCTGGAAGGCGCGGTTGAACTCGCTCTTCTCGAAGTCGTACCCGCCGATCATCGCCAACACGTAGCCGCTGTTCGGGTCGACGGAGATGAGCGCGCCCTGCAGCTTGGGTTCCTGCTCCAGGAGGTACTCGCCCTTCGTCTCGGCGGCCCGCACCAGGACCACGTCGCCGGGCGTCACCACTCCCTTGAGCGTGCTGATCTTCGCGTACTCGGAGTTGAGCTCGGAGTTCGGCTTGCGCGCCCACCACGAGGAGGCGAGCTGGATGACGCCCTTCGCCTCGCCCACCGCGACGGAGATCTGGTCCTTCTCCACCTTGGTGACCAGCGCCGCGACCACCTCGTCGCGCTTCCCCTCCCCGCGGAGGAACTTCTCCTCCTTCTGGGTGAAGTCCGCCCACTCCTTCTCCTGCAGATGCATCAGCGGGCCGCGGAACCCTTGACGCTTGTCCACGTCCAGGATGCCCTTGAGGGTGGCGGCGATGGCGTCGTGCTCGCGCTCCAGGTCGACGGTGGTGAAGATCTGCAATCCATCCTGCAGCAGCCGCTGGTTGCCGTAGCGGGCCACCACGTCGCGGCGCACGTGCTCGGTCACGTAGGGCGCCGTCTCCCGGAAGATGTCCTGCACCGGGTAGACCTCGATGGGCGCGGCGTCGGCCGCGTCGCGCTGGGCGGCGCCGATCATCCCTTCCTCGAACATGCGCCGCAGCACGTATCCGCGCCGCGCCTTCGCCCGGTCTGGGTGGCCGAAGGGAGAGTACGCGCTGGGGGCCTGCGGCAGGCCGGCGATCAGCGCCATCTCCGGCAGCGTGAGCTCCCAGACGTTCTTGCGGAAGTAGTTCTCCGCGGCGGCCTGCACGCCGTACGAGTGGTGCCCGAGGTACACCTCGTTCAGGTACAGATGGAGGATCTGCTCCTTGGTGAAGTTGTTCTCCAGGCGCCGGGTGAGGATGAACTCGCGCAGCTTGCGCCGCACGCCGGGCCACCCGCTGCGCACGCGCACCGCCTTGGCGCCCTCGGCCGAGGCGATGATCGCCTTCGCGGTCTGCTGCGAGAGCGTCGAGCCGCCGACGATGCGGGCCCGCTTCACGTAGGTCTGGTAGAGACCGCGCACCAGGCCCGTGAAACTGACCCCGCCGTGGTCGAAGAATCCGGCGTCCTCGCTGGCGATGAACGCCTGCACCATCTTCTTCGGGATGCGCTCGTACGGCACCACCACGCGCCGCTCGTCGTAGAACTCGCCCATCAGTTGCTGGTCGCCGCTGATCACGTTGGTGACGATGGGCGGGCGGTACCTCTGCGCCCAGTCGATCGAGGGAAGCCCCCTGGTCAACATCGCGTAGAAGACGAGCAGCGCGACGAACCCGATGAAGGCCAGCGCGGCGGAAGGGATGGCGACGAACACCCAGAGCCGCTTCTTCCCCGGGCCTCGATCGGCCATGAGGCGCCTCCAGACGCGCCGCCACAGGGGCGACACGATCCGGGGCGGCGGTGACGGGGTATTCGTGTTCATGGCGAACGCGCGCTGAGAATAGGTACAAACGAGGCGAAACGCATCATCCTTCCCCCGGGTGCGCGCTTGTGGGCGGCCATGCCACGCCGGCCCTGGGAAGGACCTCCGCCAGGTCGCGGGGAAGCGGCGCGTCGAAGGCGAGGCGCTTGCCGGTGATGGGATGCGAAAGCGCCAGCCTGGAAGAATGCAAGAACATGCGCTTCGCGCCCCAGGCGGATCGCGCCCTCCGGTTGAAGGGAAAGTCGCCGTACTTCGCGTCTCCGACGATCGGGTGTCCGATGGCCGCCAGATGCCGCCGGATCTGGTGCGTGCGGCCGGTCTCGATGGTCAGCTCGAGAAGCGTCGCGTCGACCCCTCCCGAGAGTTTCGTCCAGTGCGTGACGGCTTCCTGCAGATTGACCCCGCGCTGCCGCTTGCTGGCTTGGGTCTGCTGGTGCTCCGCGAGGAGCAGGTCGACGGTGCCGCGGCCGCGCTGGAAGCGGCCCTTCGCCAGGGCCAGATAGGTCTTCCTGGGCTCTCCCCCGGTGAACATCTCGGTGAGCCGCACCATCGCTTGCCGGGTCTTCGCCACCACCACCACCCCGCTGGTCTCGCGGTCGAGCCGGTGCGCGGGGCTGGGCTTGAACTCGCCCTCCGGCACCGCCAGCCCCTGCCGCGCCAGGTAGGCGCGCACCTGGTCGACCAGCGTGTCCGAGGTGATGCCCGAGCCGGGATGGATGGCGAGGCCGGCCGGTTTGTCGCAGACCAGGATGTGCTCGTCCTCGTTCAAGATGCCGAAATCCTGCCGCACGGCCGAAGGCTCCCGGGGCCGCGGAGCGGCCGGAGCGGCGTCCGGATTCGCCTCGCGCGCGCCGTGCACCACCACCACGTCGCCCGGCTGGAGCAGCTGCGCGATGTCCGCGCGCGCGCCGTTCACGCGGACCTTCTTGGTGCGCACCATCTTGTAGAGGTGCGACAGCGGCATCTCGGCCAGGCGCCGGCGGAGGAACTTGTCGAGCCGCTGTCCAGCCGCGTCGTCGGAGATCGTGTACTCGAGCTTCATCGCGATGGCTGCGTCTCGTGGAAGCGCACCACCCGCCAGGTGCCGTCCGCCTGCCGCGCCAGCGTGAGGTGCGCCTCGCGCTGCAGATCGCCGCCGCCCTGCGGGCGGATGTCCAGCTTGTAGTCCGCGGTGCGCTCGGCGTCCCTGCCCTCCATCGCCGACCGCGTGTAGTAGACGCGCACCTGGCGGGAGATCAGCGGATTGCCCGGCCTGCGCGCTTCCGCGGCGAGCCGCAGCTCGTCCTGCAGGCGGAGCGTCGCCACGCCTGAGGTGAAGGGCAGCGCGCCCTCCTGGTCGGACTCGACGTAATAGCGATCGACGAACTTGTCGGCGACCGAGGCCGGGTCCTTCATGCCGCCGCAGGCGGCGACCAGCGCCAGGACCGCGGGCACCCACTTCATGGCGCGAGCAGGTCCAGCGCGCGCTTCCACAGGGCCTCCTCCGCGTCGGCGCAGGCGCGCGCCTGTTCCGGCGCGAGGCGCTGCGCAAGCGAGCTGAACGCGTCCGCCGAGCGCGCGCAGAGCGCGGACAGCTCGGGCAGGCCCGCCTCTTCCAGGAACTGCGCGTACATGCGCCGGAAGAGGCCGCCGCCGTTGCCCCGCTGCTCGATCACCTGGGCAGCCAGGCGGAAGCAACGATCGCCGTCGGGCTGCTCCTCCCAGGCGGGCAGCTCGTCGGCCAGCGCGCGCAGGGCCGGGACGCCGGTGCGCGGCGCCGCCTCCTCGGTGAGCCGGACTGCTTGGAGCAGCACCGCATCGCGGGGGCGCTTCGGCGCGGCCGGATCGACTTCGCCGAGCGAAAGCACCGAAATCCCAGGGAGCGGCACCGGGGCGGGTCCGCCCATCGCGCGTTGGAGCGCCGCGATCGGAACGCTCATCGGCTCGGGCCGCTCGTTGTCGGCGATCAGCGCGTCGCTTCCCTTGTGCCCGATCACCGCGACCAGGTGCCCGTACCAGCGGTTCTTCGCGCCGATGTAGGGCAGCTCGAACAGATCCGTATAGACCAGCGCCGGCTTGCCCTGCGCGACCAGCTCGCAACACCGGGCCCAGGCGGCCGCCGGTCGGTCGTACAGCTCGACGGACAGCTCGGCGCCCAGCGACGCGCACAGGTCCTCCTCGAAGCTGGGGCTCCGCCCGACGAAGAAGCGCGACGCCTGCTGCGGCGGCTCGCCTTCGTGCAGCGCGAACCCGAGCCCGGCGCCGAGCCCGAACGCCATCGGCTCGGAGAGGGACAGGCCGCGGTGCGCGAGCGCGGAGGCCAGCGTCCCCGAGCCGCAGTGCACGGCCTTGCGGTGCGGGTAGCCGGCGACGCGCATCGTTGCCCGATCCTAGCAGCGCGCAGTAGGGTGCGCGAGCGATGAGCAAGATCTACACGCGCCGGGGGGACGACGGATCGACCGGCCTGTTCGGCGGCCCGCGCGTGCGGAAGGACGACCTGCGCGTCGCCGCCTACGGCGAGGTGGACGAGCTGAACAGCGCGCTCGGGGCCGCTGGCGAGGAGCTGCTCGCGCCCGCGCAGAAGGACATCCTGGCGATCGTCGACGCCTTGCAGAGCGAGCTGTTCACGCTCGGCTCGGAGCTGGCCACCCCGCAGGCGGACAAGGCCCCGCGCGAGGTGCCGCGCATCGGCGCGGAGATGGTGGCGCGGATGGAGAAGGACATCGACCGCCTCGCCGCCGAGCTGCCGGAGATGCG
>DATFTN010000254.1:0-15574 GCA_035261845.1 Myxococcales bacterium
TATCCGGGCAGCGATCAGGAATCGGATCCTCCTCCGCCCCGCCGCTACGAGGAGAGGCTCTCCCGCGCCCGCGCCGCCTACCGCGCCTGGGCGGAGAGCTCGACGCAGGTGACGAGCGGCGAAGAAGCCTTCAACTGGTCCCTGGAGCAGTCAGTGGCGGACCTCAAGGCGCTCAACATCTTCTGGGAAGGCAGGCGGGTGATCTCCGCCGGCATCCCCTGGTACGCCTCGCCCTTCGGGCGCGATGCGCTGATCACGGGTTTCCAGGCGCTGCCGGTCAACCCGGAAGTGGCGCGCGACGCGCTCTTCTTCCTGGCCGCCCACCAGGGGAAGCGCGTCGACGACTTCCGCGAGGAGGAGCCCGGCAAGATCCTCCACGAGATCCGCCGCGGGGAGTTGGCCCGCGCGGGGGAAGTGCCTCACACGCCCTACTACGGCAGCGTCGACTCGACGCCCCTCTTCGTCATCCTCTACTCGGAGTATCTGCAGTGGACCGACGATCGCGCGACTGCCGATCGGCTCCTCCCGGTGGCGGAGGCGGCCCTGCGCTGGATCGACGAGTACGGCGACAAGGACGGCGACGGCTTCGTGGAGTACCAGCGGAAGAGCCCTCAGGGCCTGACGAACCAGGGTTGGAAGGACTCCCGCGACGGGATCCCTCACGCGGACGGCACGCCGGCGAAGCCGCCGATCGCGCTGGTCGAGGTGCAGGGCTACTGCGTCGACGCGCGCAGGCGCATGGCGCGCATCTACCGGCAGCTCGGCCGGCGCGAGGACGCCGCCCGGTGCACGCGCAGGGCCATCCAGCTGGCCCGGCGGATCGACGAGGCGTTCTGGGACGAGCGCACCGGCACCTACGTCCTGGCCCTCGACGGAGACAAGAAACAGGTGCGCAGCATCGCGTCCAACATGGGGCACCTGCTCTGGTCGCGAGCCATCCCCGACGCCAAGGCGCGGCGCGTGGCCCGGGCGCTGCTCTCAGCGGAAGGGTTCAACGGATGGGGCATCCGCAGTCTGGCGCGGGGGCAGAAGGCGTACAACCCGCTGAGCTACCACAACGGGACCGTCTGGCCGCACGACAACTCCCTCATCGCCATGGGCTTGTCCCACTACGGGATGCAGCGGCAGGCGCTGCAGATCCTGAGCGGCGCCAGCGACGCCGCCCGCGGGTTCCGCCACTACCGCCTGCCCGAGCTGTTTTGCGGGATGGATCGAGGCGATCAGGATCAACCCGTCAGCTACCCGGTGTCGTGCTCGCCCCAGGCGTGGTCCTCCGGAGCGCTGTTCCTCATGCTGCGCGCCTGCCTGGGGCTCTATCCGGACGGGCCGCGCCGCACGCTCAAGATCGTCAATCCACAGCTGCCGGAGTGGGCGAGCGAGCTCACCCTGCGCGGGATGCGCATCGCGAACTCGCGCGTGTCGTTGCACTTCACCCGGACCGGCCAGGGCTGCTTCGCCGCCGTCACCGAGACGAACGGAGACCCGCTCGCGCTACGCATCGAGGTCGGGGCGGGGAACCCCCAGGCGTGAGCCCGAAAAAAAAAATTTATTTTTTTTCGGGTCGGGAGCACGGACCGGCGCTTCTTTCGGGATGGGGAAGAGCGGTGCAGCGGATGGGAACCGCGGTTCCTTGCGCGAGCGGTCGAAGTCAGGCGGCCTGGCGCAACGGTTGGACGGGGGCGAACGGGCGGCGGATCACCTCCGACACCCGGCCCCAGGCCTTGCGGCCGGTCTCGGTGCGGGAGAAGGCCCTGAGCACGGCGACCCCGAACAGGGCGAGGAGACCTCCGGGGAGGATCACGGCCGCGAGCACCACAACAATTCGGCGAGTCACGCGGCTAGATTGTGCACGAGCGGTGCCAGGTGCGAATCGCGCTACGCACCTCGGCGCATGTTAGAAGCGGGCCATGAGCGCGGTCGCGCTGGCCAGCGTGCAGGACGTCGAAGCCCGTTTGCGCTCGGCCGGTTACCTGCCTTCGCCCGAGATCGCCACCAGCGTCTTCCTCGCCGACCGGCTGGAGAAGCCCGTGCTGGTGGAAGGTCCGGCCGGCGTGGGCAAGACCGAGCTGGCCCGCGCCTTCGCCGCCGCGACCGGGCGCAAGCTCGTCCGCCTGCAGTGCTACGAGGGGCTCGACGAGGCGAAGGCGCTCTACGAATGGGAGTACGCCAAGCAGCTCCTCTACACCCAGCTGCTCAAGGACAAGATCGCGGAGACCATCGCCGGCGCCGGCACGCTCAGGGAGGCGGCCGACCGCGTCGCGGGCTCCGAGGACTTGTTCTTCAGCGAGCGCTTCCTCTTGCCGCGGCCGGTGCTGGCCGCGATCCGGAGCCCCGATCCGGCGTTGCTCCTGGTCGACGAGATCGACAAGGCCGACCCCGAGTTCGAGGCGTTCCTGCTGGAGGTGCTGGCCGACTTCGCCGTGACGGTCCCGGAGATCGGCACCGTGAGCGCGCTGCATACGCCTCGGGTGGTGCTCACCTCGAACGCAGCGCGGGAGCTGTCCGACGCGCTCAAGCGGCGCTGCCTGCACCTGTACATCGACTTCCCTTCGGCCCAGCGGGAGCTGGAGATCGTCCGCGAGCGCGTGCCGGGCGTGGCCGATCAGCTGGCCCGCAAGGTGGTCGCCGCGGTGCAGGCGATCCGCAAGCTCGACCTGAAGAAGCTCCCCTCCATCGCGGAGACGCTGGACTGGATCCGCGCACTCTTGCTGCTCAACGCCCCTACCCTCGACCCGCAGCTGGTCTCCGACACGCTGTCCACCCTCCTCAAGTACGAGGCGGACATCGCCAAGGCCCGCGAGCACGTCGGCTACATCGCCTCCGCCGAGCTGCCCGCCACGGTCCGTTAGGCCGACCGTCGAGTCATGGATGCAGGTTGGCTAGAGCGGCCTGGTATCGAGAATCTCTGTGGCGGGCCTGCTGGGCGGGCCCTCCTCGCGCAGGAAGGACCGCAAAGGCTCGCCCTTCGACTTGTCGGGCGTGGAATCGAACGCCGCCGCCGCGGCCAGGATCGCAAGCGTCACCGCCACCATGCCGGCCTCCCCCTTGTGCCCGCTCTACTGCACGGGCGTGCAACCCGGCGCGAACGTGCGCACCGCCGCCGGTGGGGGCAACCGCGGGCTGCGGCCGGTGCCGGATCGTGGACGCTACGATGCGGCGCGGGCGGGCGCCTGCGGGGCGGCGACCCGGTTGCGGCCGCCGTGTTTCGCTTCGTACAGAGCGGCGTCCGCCTTCTCGATCAGCGCCGCCACGTCGGTGGCCTCGTGCCCGAAGCCCGCCACTCCCACCGAGACGGTCACCCGCACGGGACCTGCGCCGGCGGGCGCCGGGAGAGGCGTGGCCGCCACCGCGCGCCGCAGTTTCTCGGCCACCTCGATGGCTTCCTCGCGGGCGATGCGCGGCAGCACCACCACGAACTCGTCGCCGCCGTAGCGGGCCACCATGTCGACCTTGCGCACGTTGCGCTGCAGCGCCACCGCGATGCCGCGCAGCACCGAGTCGCCCACGGTGTGGCCGTTTGCGTCGTTGACCTGCTTGAAGAAGTCGAGGTCCATCATCAGGACGGTCAGCTCGTCACCGAAGCGCAGGCTGCGCGACAGCTCCTGCTCGAGGCGCGAGAACAGGTAACGCCGATTGGGGATGCCGGTGAGGGAGTCCGTGTACGACATCTCGCGGGTCTGCTGGTACAGGCGGGCGTTGGCGATCGCCAGCCCGGCCTGCGCGGAGATCGCCTCCGCCAGCCGGATCTCCTGCGGCGAGAACCCGTCAACGGCCGGCCGGTTCAGGTTCATGACTCCCACGATGCGGCCCTTGGCGCGCAGCGGGACGCAGAGGAAGGATCCGGTCGTCCGCCGCACTCCCTTGTAGTGCAGGTAGTGCGGATCCCGCTGCACGTCGGGGATGTAGATGGTCTTCCCTTGCGCGGCCGCCGCGCCGCTCACGCCTTCGCCGAGGCGGAAGCGCATCCCGCGGGCTTGGGCGAGGCCCTGGCCGGCGACGGCCTCGATCACCAACTGGTGGGTGGCCTCGTCGAGGAGCAGGGCGCAGAACTCGTCCACGTGCAGCGCGGCGCAGACCAGCCGGCCCAGCTGCTCGAGCTGCTCCGGCAGGTCCAGCGTGCCGGTGAGCGCCTTGGACACGTCGAGCAAGAGCTCCATCTCGCGGACGTGCGCGGCGAGGCGGGCGTTCACCGCGCTCAGCTCGCGCTGCAGGTTCAGCTCGCGACCCATGGTCTCCAAGGACCGCTCGGTCTCGATCTCGTGCGCCGCCATGTCGGTCACGCGGGCCAGCATCGTGTTGAAGGAGCGGGCCAGCCGGCCCAGCTCGTCGTCGCCGGTCACCTTGGCGCGCACCAGGATCTCGCCCATCTCGGCGCGGGCCATGGTGGCACCCAGGTGCTGCGCCGGCTTGATCAGGAACTTGCGGGAGGTGATGGCGACCGCGATTCCGGCGAACGTCAGGGTCAAGAGGCAGCCGATGACCGCGCCTTGCTCGAGCAGGCGGAAGGCAAGAACCGTGTCCGTCCGGGCCACTTCCTCGGTGTAGGCAATCAGCGCACCCAGGCCCACCAACAGGACGACCGCCGAGGGGATCGCCGAAGCCAGGATGAGCTTCAGCGCAATGGAGCGGCGGATGCGGGAAAGCACAGTTCGATTCTACCATCCGCTTCGCGCCGCGCCGTGAGCGACGCCGAAAACGTTGCAGATCATGCTTCAGGAAAAGTTGCGCGCGACGCTGCCCGGGCTGAGTCTCGCGGCGGTGTTCAGGGTCCTGATCACGCTGCTTGTCTTCGCGTTTCCGGCGGCGGCCGAGGAGATCCGGATCGAGCTCTCGCGCGGCAGGCCGGCCGCGCGCCTCGACGGCCCCGGGGCGCGGATGACCCAGGGCGGACGGTCCCTGGAGGCCTCAGGGCCCAGGCACGAGCTGGCGGCCCTCGGAGGCAACCTGCTTCTCGACGGGCGCAAGCTGGAGGGCGAGGAGCCTCTCCTGGTGCAGCCCGGCACGGGGAGGCTGCGGGTGAATGGGCGGCTCGTGCCCGGCCGGTTGGAAGCGTGGGCCGATCCGCGCGGCCTCTTCCTGGTCAACGTCCTGGAGCTGGAGGACTACGTAGCGGCGGTGGTCGCGAGCGAGGTCCCCAAGGACTGGCCGGACGCCGCTCTCGAGGCCCAGGCGGTGGCGGCCCGCACCTTCGCGGTGGCGCAGAAGATCGCCCAGGGACCGGCGGCGCGGTCGCACCTGGGCTCCTCGGTGCTGGACCAGGTGTACGCGGGCGCGGCGCATCCGGAAAGCGGAGCGATCCGGGCGGCGCACGCCACCGCCGGCGAAGTGCTCACCTACGGCGCGGCGCCGATCGCCGCCTACTTCAGCGCCTCGTGCGGCGGGCGGAGCGAGACCGGGGAGGACGCGTTCAATCTCGCCTCGGGCAGCACGCCCTACCTGATCTCCGAGCAGGACGACGCGGATCCGGGCCGCGCCTGGGTGGTGCGCAAGCCGCTTTCAGAGATCACGGCCGAGCTGCGGCAGGCGGGCCGGGTGCTGGCAGAGGTCACTTCGCTGAGCATCTCCGCGCGCACGGGCAGCGGCCGCGCGCGCACGCTGCGCATCGACACGCCTTCGGGAGCGCGCACCCTGGCCGCCGTCGAGCTGCGGCAGATCCTCGGGTACGAAGCGTTGCCGTCGCTCCTCTTCGAGGTGTCGGTGCAGGGGGACGCCGCGGTGTTCAGAGGACGCGGCAACGGCCATGGAGTCGGCCTGTGTCAGTGGGGAGCCCGGGCCCGCGCCCTGCGGGGCGATTCGTACCGGGAGATCCTCGCCCACTACTATCCGGGCTCCGAGGTCCGCCGGATGTATTGACGGAGCTCGTCGACCGGCTTTCCTTCCGCGGCGCTCCGCTCCCGAAGGTAGAGGACGGCGCTGCCGAAGACGGGCAGCGGCAGGACGGCGGCCGCGACGGCAGCGTCGAGCAGCCCATGCGCGAGGATGGCGCCGTCCGTGAGCAGCCGCCCCAAGCCCTGGGTGAGGACCACCACCAGCGCGGCGGTTCCGAGGATCAGCGCGAGCTGCTGCGGCCACGCCCGTTTGATCAGCTCCCAGGACCTTTGCAAGGCGGGGAACCCGGAAATGCCTTCCGCCACCGCCACGGCGCCCGCCAGGCTGAACGCGAAGGCCACGAACAAGCCGGGGAGCGCGCAGGCGACGAGCCCCAGCGCGATCAGCGCCAGCGCCGCCGCCGCGGTGCCGCTCAAGGCGGGGAAGCGCGCCGCCACGGCCGCCCAAGCGGCGGAGGGCCGGGAGGCGCCCGCGGCCACCTGGAGCAGGGCTGCCTGGGCGAGAAACATCGCGCCCATCATGACCAGCGAGGCGACGAGGATTCCCGCGGCCAGGGCGAGAGACACCGGCGGGAGGCGCGGAGCCGCCGGGCCGCTCGCCTCGCGCAGCACGTCGCGCCGCGCCTCGGCGGGCGCGTCCGGCGGCAGCTCACGGCCCCGCGCCGCCGCCGCATCCGCTTGCGTGGACCCTCCCTCCGCCTGCGCGCTCGCCTGCGCGGCCGCGAGGAAGACGATGCCGCCCGCCAGGAAGTACGCGGGAAGCAGCGCCAGGGCCGCGGTGAGGAAGATCGCGCCCGCGCGGCCGCGCGCCATCGCCGCAGCGTCCGAGACCAGGCCCATCCCGCTTTTCTACGGCATCTGGGGCGAGAGCGCTTCCCGCGGCGCCGGCGCGCCTTCCAGGAGGCGCCGGTAGACCGCGCCGTAGCCCTCCGCCATCCGCCAAAGGGTCAGCTCCGCCTCGACGCGCGCCCGGCCGCGGCGGCCCATTCCGGCGGCGCGCTCCCGGTCGCCGAGAAGCTCGGCCAGCTTGTCGGCCAGGGAGGGCGGATCGCCGGAGGGGACGAGCAGACCGTTTTCCCCCGGCCGGACCAGCTCGGGGTTTCCGCCCACGGCGGTGGCGACGATCGGCAGCCGGGCGGCCATCGCCTCCATCAGGGCGTTGGAGAGCCCCTCGGCGCTCGAGCACAGGCAGGCAGCGTGGGACCGGGCCAGGATGGCGGGCACGTCGAGACGGTGCCCGAGGAGGAACACGCGGCCGCCCAGACCCAGCTCGCCGATCCGCTTCTGGAGGTGCTCGCGCTCCGGACCCTCGCCCGCGCAGAGGAACTTCAACCGGGGGAGCCTGGCGGAAAGGAGCGCGGCGGCCTCGACCAGCGTGCGGTGGCCCTTGACCGGCCAGAGGTTGCCGATCACGGCGACCGGCATGTCGTCCGGCTCCAGCGGGAGCGGCGCCTGCAGCGGCTGCGAAGCGAGCCGATCGAAGCGGGGAAGGTCGATCCCGTTGCGCACCACCACCACGCGCTCCGGTCTGCAGCCCTCCTCGCGGATGCAGACCTCGCGCACCGCCTCGGCGTTGGCGACCACCACGTCGGCGTGTCGCGCGTTCCATTTCTCGACCCGGCGGTGCCATCTGCCGAATCCCTCGCGCAGGTGGCCGAGGTCGACGCGGCTGACGATCACGCTCGCGCCGGCCAGCCGGCCCGCCGCCTGCGCGATCAGATTCGTGTTGAAGTCGGTGGCATGGACGATGCGCACCCGCTGCTCCCGGATCAGAGCGGCCACGCGCGCGACCTGCTCGAGGGTGTTCGCCCGCGCCATCGATCCCCGGAGCGGGAAGAGCACCGGCTCGTGTCCGAGCGCGCGCACCTGGTCGAGCATCGGGCCCGACAGCTCCAGGCAGCCGACCACCGCGGCGAACCCGGGCGGGTGCAGGCGTAGCCGCTCCACGAACTGCCGCTCGGCCCCACCGATCCAGAACCGGTTCACCAGGTGCAGCACCGGCACATCCATGCTTCCGCAACCTGCTCATTGCCACACCGCCCGGCGACCCCCTCCCCAACCAACCGACCCCTGCCGCGCCGCGCCATCCGCCCGCTGGAAAGGCTCAAAACGTTTCACGCAGAGGGCGCGGAGGAGAAGGAGAGCGCGGAGGAACTTGTTTTTCAAAAAACGAGGTTCTCCCTCTCCTCCCCTCCTCCGCGTGAAACGCTCTAGGCATGCTAGAGGGACGGAGTGGACGTAGCGGAGTTTGATTACGAGTTGCCGGCGGAGTTGATTGCGCAGGAGCCGCTGCCGGAGAGGGATGCCTCGCGACTTCTGGTGTTGCCCAGGGAGCAGGGGGAGCCGCAGCACAGGATGGTGAGGGAGCTGCCTGGGCTTCTGCGAGAGGGGGACGTCCTGGTGGTGAACGATGCCCGGGTCATCCCGGCTCGGCTGCGCGGGCGCAAGGAAGGGACGGGCGGGAAGGTGGAGGTCCTGCTGGTCGAGCCGCTGGGCGGGACGGACTGGCTCGCGCTGGCCCAATCGAGCAAGCCGCTGCGCGCCGGCGCGGCGATCGAAGCGCATGGAGCCCGCCTCGAGGTGGTGGAAGCGCGCGGAGAGGGCGAGCTCGTCGTGCGCCTGCCGTGGGGCGGCGAGGAGCTGTGGCGTTACCTCGACGATGCCGGCGAGATGCCTCTCCCGCCGTACATCGAGCGCCCCGTGCGCCCCGACGATCGCGAGCGTTACCAGACCATCTTCGCGCGCGAGCGGGGAGCAGTCGCGGCGCCCACCGCGGGGCTGCACTTCACGCCGCGGCTCCTCGAAGAGCTGCGAGGCCGGGGTGTCCAAGTGGCGCCGATCACGCTCCACGTCGGTCCGGGCACTTTCCTGCCGGTGCGCGCGCGGAGGGTCGAGGACCACCGGATGCACCGCGAGCGCTACCACGTCCCGGCCGCCACCGCGCAGGCCGTCGGCTCCGCCCGCGGACGGATCGTCGCGGCCGGCACCACGGCGCTGAGGACGCTCGAGGCGGCCCACGACGGCGAGGCGCTCCGCGCCGGGCCCGGATCGACCGACCTCTTCATCACTCCCGGCTACCGCTTTCGCGCCGTCCAGGGCCTCCTGACGAACTTCCACCTTCCCCGGAGCACGCTCTTCATGCTGGTCTCCGCGTTCGCCGGTCTGGCCCGCGTCCGGGCGGCGTACCGGGAGGCCGTGGCGCAAAGGTACCGCTTCTTCTCGTACGGCGACGCGATGCTGATCCTGTAAGGACCGCGGCGATGCTCTCCTTCAAGGTCACCCACCAGGACGGCGCCGCCCGCCGCGGCGTGCTCGAGCTGCCCCACGGCCGCGTCGACACGCCGCAGTTCATGCCCGTGGGGACCGCCGGCTCGGTGAAGGCGATCGCGCCCGACGACCTCTCCAGCATCGGCGTCCAGATCGTGCTGGGCAACACCTACCACTTGCTGCTCCGCCCGGGGCCTGAACTGGTCGCCGAGATGGGCGGGCTTCACCGCTTCATGAGCTGGCCAGGGCCGATCCTCACCGACTCGGGCGGGTTCCAGGTCTACTCGCTGGCCGAGCAGCGCAAGATCACCGACGAGGGCGCGCTCTTCCGCAGCCACCTGGACGGCAAGAGGCACCTGCTCACGCCGGAGCTGGCGGTGCAGGTGCAGCGGCAGCTCGGCCCGGACGTCCTGATGTGCCTCGACGAGTGCCCGCCGTCGCAGGCCTCCCGCAAGGAGCACGAGGAGGCGGTGGCGCGCACCACGCGATGGGCGGCACGCTGCAAGGAGGAGTGGCGGAAGGATCCGGGCGGGGAGCTGTTCGGGATCGTCCAGGGAGGGCTCGACCGGGACCTGCGCGAGCGGCACGCCGCGGAGATCGCCGCCCTGGGGCTGCCGGGCAACGCGCTGGGGGGCTTCTCCGTCGGCGAGGATCCGGCCCGGATGTGGGAAGGCGTGGCCCACGCCGCGCCGCTCTTGCCCGCGGACAAGCCGCGCTACCTGATGGGCGTCGGCACGCCGGAGGACCTGCTGCGCTGCGTGCTCGCGGGCGTCGACCTGTTCGACTGCGTGCTGCCCACGCGCGTCGCGCGCAACGGCCTGCTCTTCACCCGGCGGGGGCGCCTGCAGATCAAGGCGGCGCGCTACGCGAGAGATCCGGGTCCCGCCGACCCGGAGTGCCGCTGCTATACCTGCCGGACCTTCTCACGCGCCTACCTGCGCCACCTGTTCGCGGCGCAGGAGCTGCTCGCGTTCCGGCTGAACACGCTGCACAACCTCACCTTCTACATGGACCTCATGGCCGGGCTGCGATCGGCGATCGAGGCGGGTGGGGCACGCAACTACATGGACAGACTTTTGGAGTCTTTTCGGGAGGGTCCGGACTGAGATTGCACTTGAGGTGCCTCTTGCGCCAGCCGCCGGGCGGCACGTTCACCTTCCTGCGCGGGCCCGCGGGGATGGTGCCGCCGGCGTTCCCGCCGCAGAACATGCAGCGGCTGATGATGGACTCGCTGCAAAAGCTGGACGAAACCGGCCGGCTCGCGGGTTGAAGCAGTCGCCCGCCTCTGTTAGAAGGGCCCGCTTTCGCAAAGGAGTCCGCCGTGCTTTCGCTGCTCATCGCCCAGGCCGAGGCGCCTGCCCAGTCCCCGCTCGCCGGGCCGGGGAACATGCTCTTCCTGGTGGCGATCTTCTTCGGGATCTTCTACTTCATGATCATCCGCCCCCAGCAGAAGCAGCAGAAGACGCACAAGGCCTATCTCGAGGCGCTCAAGAAAGGCGACGAGGTGGTCACCAACGGGGGCCTGATCGGCCGGATCGCCGGCGTGCAGGGGGACGTCCTCACGCTGGAGATCGCGAACAACGTGCGCGTCCGGGTGCTCAAGGACCAGGTGAACCGGCCCTTCGTGGTGAAGGAGGCTCCCGCCCCGGCCGCCGAGGACGTGGCGAAGAAGTAGCGGAGGAGCCGGCGACGGGCGGAGGCCGCAGGCCGCAGCATGGGAGAACCGATGGATCGCTCCTGGTATTGGAAAGCCGGCCTGATCGTGGCCGTGACCCTCTCGGCGCTCTACGCCCTGGTCCCTTCCTGGACCTACTTCCGGCTGCCGCCCGACCAGCGCAACGAGTCCGGCGTGTTCGAGAAGGCCCGGCCGAAGTGGGCGCCCGGGCGCCACTTGAACCTGGGCCTCGACCTGCAGGGGGGCATCCACCTGGTGATGGACGTCGAAGTGGCGCGCGCCGTCCGTGAGAAGGCCGTGCGCCGCGCCGAGGAGCTGTCCGCAGACCTCGACCGGCACGGCATCAAAGGTGTCGATGTCAAGGGCGACCCCGACACCGGGATCGTGACCACAACCGGACAAGGAGACGCGCTCGCCCAGGCGAAGGCCCGCTTCTCCGACGACTACCCGGACATGTACATCCGGCGCACCGGCTCCACCTCCTTCGAGCTGGCGATGAAGGACGACGCGGTCAAGCAGCTCAAGGAGAGCGCGGTCGACCAGGCGGTGAAGGCGATCCGCAACCGCGTCGACAAGTGGGGCGTGTCCGAGCCGACCATCGCAAAGCGGGGCGAGTCCGCCATCCTGGTGCAGCTCCCCGGCTACTCCAACCCGGAGAAAGCCAAGGAGCTCTTGGGCAAGACGGCGCAGCTGGAGTTCAAGATCGTCGACGACGAGGACCGCAGCCTGACCCAGCTGAAGGACCTTCCCGAGGGAATCACGCTGGACTGGGACCGCTACGAAGGCGCGGGCGGGGCCCTGGTCACCTCTCCCTTCCTGCGCTCGAAGGACGGCGTCGAGCTGCGCAAATTCGTGCAGGGCAAGGCCCCTCCCGGCAAGGAGTTCGGGATCCAGAAGGTCGAGGAGCGCCTCGCCCGCGAGACCTACTACCGGACCTTCCTCCTCGACAAGAAGGCGGGAATGACCGGCGAGTACATCACCGATGCCCGGGTCGCCTTCGACAACTCTCCGGGCGAGGGAAACCGGCCGTACGTGCAGGTCAGCTTCAACCGGACCGGCGCGGACCTCTTCGAGAAGCTCACCACGGCCAACGTGAAGAAGCGGATGGCGATCGTGCTGGACGACTCGGTGGACTCGGCCCCCATCATCCAGGGACCCATCCCGGGCGGGGTGTGCTCCATCCACCTGGGCGGCCTCAAGCCCATCAACGAGATCCTGCAGGAGGCGAGGGACCTCGCGCTGGTCCTCAAGTCGGGAGCGCTGCCCGCGCCGGTGCGCATCCTCGAGGAGCGTTCGGTGGGCGCCTCGCTCGGACCGGAGCTGATCAAGCGCGGATCGCTGGCGGCGTTCTGGGGCTTGGTCGCCGTGCTGCTCTTCATGGCCGTCTACTACCGCTTCAGCGGCGTGGTGGCGGACGTGGCCCTGGTCCTGAACGGCATCGTGGTGCTGGCGGTGATGGCGCTGCTCGATTCGACGCTCACGCTGCCGGGGATCGCGGGGTTCGTCCTCACCCTGGGCATGGCGGTGGACGCCAACGTGCTCATCAACGAGCGCATCCGGGAGGAGATGACGCAGGGCCGCTCGCTCGCCTCCGCCGTGCAGACGGGCTACGAAAAGGTGTTCTGGACCATCTTCGACGGCCACGTGACCGCGCTGGTCGCCGGGTTCGTCATCCGCGCCTACGGCTCGGGGCCGGTGCGAGGATTCGCGACGACCCTCATCATCGGCCTCTTGGCCTCGATGTTCACCTCCATCGTGGTGACCCGCGCCATCGTCGAGTGGTTCGTCGGCCACGGCAAGCTGCACAAGGCCTTCAGCGTCTAGGGAACCGCCATGCAGATGAAGTACTTCGAACTGATCAAGCCCGGCACGAATCACGACTTCGTCAAGTACCGCCGCGTGGCGGTGACGTTCTCGCTGATCGTGAACGCGCTGATCCTGATCGGCGCGATCGTCTGGCCTCGCTTGAACTACGGCGTCGACTTCGCCGGCGGCACCGAGCTGCAGGTCAAGTTCGACAAGGAAGTGGCCGCGGGAGACGTGCGCGAGGTGGTCAGCCAGGCGGGGTTCGGCGAGCCCACCGTCCAGGAGTACGGCAACAAGCGGGACAACCAGTTCCTCATCCGGGTGGAGCGCATCGCCCTGCTCACCCCCGAGGCGGCCGCCAAGCTGAAGCAGGAGGTCGCCCAGGACCTGGCGCAGGCGCAGCTCACCAGCTTCCATTTCGACCCCGAGGTCGGCGACAAGCTCGACTTCCTCTTCAAGAAGCCGGTCGATCCAGCCGCTCTGCGAGCGGCGGTGGAGAAGGCCGGCGTGCAGACCAAGGAAGTGCGCGCGCTGACCTCGCGCGAGTCGCAGGACCAGGAGTACACGGTCATCGCGCAGGGCCCAGGCGACAAGATCGGGCAGCTCTTGCGTGACAAGTTCGGCAAGGACTCGGTCGACGTGGTGCGCACCGAGTACGTCGGCCCGCAGGTCGGCAAGCAGCTGCGCAACGACGGGATCCTGGCCGTGATCTACGCGATCGGCATGATCCTCATCTACGTCGGGTTCCGCTTCGACTTCCGCTTCTCGCCCGGCGTGGTGATCGCGCTCATCCACGATGCCATCGTCACCCTGGGGTACTTCCTGGTGACGCGGCACGAGTTCAACCTGACCTCGGTCACCGTGATCCTCACCGTGGTCGGCTACTCGGTGAACGACACCATCGTCATCTACGACCGCATCCGGGAGAACGCTAAGAAGTTCAAAGGCATGCCACTGCGCGACCTGATCAACCGCAGCATCAACGAGATGCTGGGGCGCACCATCCTCACCTCGGGCGCAACGGCGCTGTCGCTCCTCGGGCTCATCGTGTACGGCGTAGGGACCATCCAGGACTTCGCCCTGGCGATGCTGGTGGGGATCATCTCCGGCACGTATTCGACCTGGTACATCGCCAGCCCGATGACCATCTGGCTGGAGGAGCACATGGCCCAGCGGAAGGCGATCGAGGCGGCCAAGCCGAAGGTCAAGCCGGCGGCGAAGCCGCCGCAGCAGGCCGCGGCCAGGTAGCGGGCTTCTAGCGCCGGGTCGGGGGCCGGGTGGGGGACAGCTCGACGATCTGGATGTCCTCGTGAGTCGGGTCGACCCGGTACACGACGCGCCAGCGTTTCACCTCGATCTGCAAGAGCGAGTCTCTCATCGAAGTCCAGAACGGGCTCGAGGCCGGCACCGTGCCCAGCGCCTCGGCGATCTGCTCCATCGTCTTCTGGATCTCGACGCGCGCGACGCCGGGGACCTTCGCCAGGTCGACGCGAAAGTGGACTGAGTACGTCACGCGCAATCCATTGTCCGAGGCGTTACGTAGACCGAAACAGGGTGGACACGTGAGGAGATTCCCGCAAGCGCCAGCTACCTGCTTTTGCGCACCTCGGTGACGCGGAGCGTCTCCCCGTCGAGCGTATAGAAGAACGACCAGCCGCTCACCACCAGGCAGAGACGGCCCACTTGAACGGAGGCCCAGAACGGGCTGTCTGCCGGGATTCCGCTCAGTCCTTCCGCGATCTCCTCGAACCGCGAGCGAGCCTCGTGGCGCACTGCCTCAGGCGCCGGTGCCACCGCCGGGTCGACCATGATGACGTGGTGACTCATGGCAGCTCCCAGGGCGGCGCTCGGGCGGCGCGCCCGGGCTCAGGCCGAGGCGGAGCCGAGCCGCTCGACGTACTGGTCCACGCGCTGGCGGAACCGATCGTCGGCGTCGAGGAACTGCACCCCGATCCCGGGGATCGTGCCCTGCTCGGCGGCCTCCTCCGGCGTCACCCGGTGCATGACCAGGCCGCTGGTGATCGCCGGCGCGCCGCCGTCGGGCAGCTCCAGCTGCACGGTGATCACCTCGTCGATCTGGGGAGGGGAGCTGGTTTGGATGAACACGCCGCCGCGGCTGATGTTCTGCGAGTGCTCGCGGACGAACTCGCGGGCGGTGCGGAAGCGGACCGTGAACTGGGTGTGGAAGCGCTGGAACCCGCGCGGTGCGCGCAGCTCGCGCGCCCTGCGCGCCTTGTCGGCGACCAGCGCGGTGATCCGTTCACGCGCGGCGATGTCGATGGCGGTGAACTGCACCCAGAAGCCGGAGGGGACCGGCCGATCGCGCGTCGAGGCGGCCACCACGCCGACGGCCACCTCGGGTTTGGAATTGCCGGGCAGGTACAGAGCGAGGGAGACGCGGGCGCCGACGCGCGGAGGCACCAGGGATCGCACCGCGATCCCTTCGCCGGAGAGGCCCCGCGAGGTCGTCTGGATGGCGGCCCCCTCCGAGACATACCGGACGGGGAAAACCATCGGCGCCGCTTCCATCCGCGCTCCTTTCAAAGCCCTCTTCAGTTCATACGGCAAGCCGCGGGCAGGTGCTGCTTTTGTCCGGGTCGCTGCAGGCTGGCGGGCTCCGTGCATGTGTGCGTCAGGCCTGCACCGGCCGGCGCCCGGCGGGCTGGATGTCCGGCCCGGGGGCAACGCGGCGCCGTGCCGGTGTGGGCGATTCTTCGAGTCGTTTCGCGCTCTCGCGCGCTGCGGCTCGAAATCAAGCCCGCACCGGCCGGGAACCTGGCCACCGGGACGCTATCGGCCTGCACTGCGTGTGCGCCGGCAGCGCAGCGCGGGGACCGCGCTGGAGCGCGCCACCCACAGGGGTGCACGATCAGTTTGAGGCCGCGCGAGCACGGCGACTCGGCGGCACGCTGGTGATTCCACGTCCGAGGAAGGATTGACCTGCGTCTCGATCTGCTTTCCCCGCCCCGCTTCTGTACAGGTCGGGTCGGGGGATCGC
>DATFTN010000255.1:0-9642 GCA_035261845.1 Myxococcales bacterium
GGACCTGGACCGCTGGTCGATCGCCACCGGATCGCGCCTCTTCGCGACCCCGGCCACCCCGCCCTGCACCCAGGCGGGCCCGATCGCGGGCGGCGAGCCGGCGAACGACCACAACGACGTGTAACGAGTCGTCGGTTTGACTCGGACTTGCATTCGGAGGGGCGGCCTCGAGGCCGCCCCTCTTTTCCCTTTTTTGGACGAGTGAAATGGCCTCCGTCAGTCTCCATCGAGTGAACGCATCCGCGCTGGCCCGTTCGTCCGCCCCCTTCGCCGCGGTGGTGGTGCTCGCCGTCTGCTGCGCCCTGGCCCGCGCGCGCGCCGAGCGCCTCTCGCCTACCCTGGCCGAAGGCGGCTTCGACATCCCCGCCTTCCCCGCCGAGGTGGTCCGGCCCTTCTCTTTCGGGCTCCGCTCGATGGTCTCCGACCTCATGTTCCTGCAAGCCATCCAGGTGCACGGCGGCCGGGGCTCGAAAATGGTCACCGCCCAGCAAGGCGCGCGCGAGGACCGCGCGATGAACCGGCTGCTCACCTATTCCACCGATCTGGATCCGGCCTTCGCCGGCGCCTACCGTTTCGCCGGCAACGCGATGCCGCGCCAGACCACCGACGGCAAGGTGACCAACGTGCTGCAGGCGGAGGCGCTCCTCTCGAAGGGAATGCGCGAGCGCCCCGACGACTGGCACATCCCGTTCACTCTCGGCTTCCTCGAGTCGTACTACCTCTCCCGGTTCGAAGAGGCGGGCCGCAGCTTCGCCACCGCGGCCCGGCTGCCGGGGGCGCCCAGGTACGTCGGGCTGCTCGCGACCAGGACGCTGACCGAAGGGGGCGACCTCGCCTTCGCCACGCAGCTCGCCGCGGCGATGGCGGACCAGGCCACCGAAGAGTCTTCCCAGCGGGAGTGGACCGAGCGTCTTCAAGACTTGCAGATGGAACGGGACCTGCGCGAGATCGAGGCGGCGGGGGCGCGCTACGCGGCGCGAACCGGGCAGCACGCGCCGTCGATCGCGGCGCTGGTCAGGGCCGGCGAGCTCCCCGGCGTTCCGAGAGAGCCGCACGGGGGCTTCTACCTCCTGGGACCCGACGGCCAGGCGAAATCGACGGCGAAAGAGCGGCTGCGGATCCGCGGGCGAAACGGGACCGTCGCGGCCCTGGAGGTGCAATGAGCGGATTCTTGAGGATGCCCTGGCTGATCGCTGGGAACACGGTGCGCGAGCTGGTGCGGAGCAAGCTGCTCCACAACCTGCTGATCTTCGCCGTGCTCCTCATCGCCAGCTCGATGTTCGTGGCCCAGCTCACCATCGGCCAGTGGGACCGGGTGATCCTCGACCTGGGACTCGCCGCCATCGAGCTGTCGGGCGTGCTGGTCGCCGTGCTGATCGGCGTCAGCCTGGTGGCCGGAGAGGTCGAGCGCCGCACGGTGTTCCCCACCCTGGCCCGGCCCGTCACCCGCGGGGCCTTCCTCCTCGGGCGATACCTGGGCCTGTGCGCCATGCTGGCGGTGAGCGTGGTCCTGATGCTGGGCGTCCTGGCGGGGGTCCTCCGCCTGGCGGGCTACGGGCTGAGCTCCGCGGCGACCGTGGCCGCGCTGCTCATCCTGCTCGAGCTGGCCCTGATGGCGGCGGCCGCGCTCCTCTTCGGGAGCTTCACCACCCCGATCCTGGCCAGCGCGTTCTCCTTGTCGCTGTTCCTGATCGGCCACCTGCTGACGGACCTCAAGGCCTTCCAGCAGCGCAGCCACAGCGAGCTGGCCAAGGCCATGACCGGCGTCGTCTACCGGGTCCTGCCCGATCTCGAGTTGCTCAACGTGAAGTCGCTGGCCTCGAACGAGCTGCCGGTCCCACACGGGCTCGCCCCGAGCGCGGCGGTCTACGGCGTCGCCTACGCCGCCGCCTTGCTGGTGATCGCGGTCTCGATCTTCTCCCGGCGCGACCTCAAGTAGCGTCCTGGTCGTCGCCTTCCGGGTCGGCCCCGTTGTCTTCGCCGGACAGCTTCTTCAGGCGGTGGCGGAACTGGCGGAAGGTGAGGCCCAACCTCGCCGCCGCGTCCTTCTTGATCCCGCGGGCCTCGGCGAGCGCCCGATCGATCAGCTCGTGCTCGATGCCCGCCAGGTGCGCCTCCAACGAGAAGTTCTCCGGGAGCGGTCCGTCGGCAGGCAGCGACCGGGTGCCCCGCAGGGGCGCGGGCAGCGCGTCGACCGTCACCTCCTCGCCGTTCGACAGCGCGACCGCGCGCTCGATCAGGTTCTCCAGCTCCCGCACGTTCCCCGGGAACCCATATTCGTCGAGCCGGCGCCTGGCCTCGCGCGACAGGCGCACGTCGGGCCGGCGGTGCTCGGCGCCGAAGCGGCGCAGGAAGTGGTCGGCGAGGAGCAGGATGTCCTCGCGGCGCTCGCGCAGCGGCGGGACCCGGATCTGCACCACGTTCAGGCGGTAGTAGAGGTCCTCGCGGAACCGGCCGGCCCGCACCTCCGCGGGGAGGTCGCGGTTGGTGGCGGCGACGATGCGCGCGTCGACCTCCACGTCCTCGGTGCCGCCCACCTGGCGGATCCGCCGGTCCTGGATGGCGCGCAGGAGCTTGACCTGGAGCGTCGTGGGCAGCTCGGCGATCTCGTCCAGGAAGAGCGTGCCGCCCTCGGCGGTCTGGAAGAGTCCCGCCTTGTCGGTCTGCGCGCCGGTGAAGGCGCCCCTCACGTGGCCGAACAGCTCGCTCTCGATCAACCCCTCCGGGATCGCCCCGCAGTTGACCGGCACGAACGGTTCCTGGGCGCGCGGGCTCCGGGCGTGCACGGCCCGCGCCACCAGCTCCTTGCCCACGCCGCTCTCGCCGGTGATGAGCACCGTGGTGCGGGCCGCGGCCACCTTGTCCACCAGCTCGAAGACCGACTGCATGGGCGCGCTGCGGCCCACCATCTCGCCCAGCCGCGCGCGCGCCTCCAGCCGCTCGCGCAAGAGCTGGTTGTCCTCGGCCAGCGATTTCCCGCGCAGCGCCAGGTCGCGCTTCTCCAGCGCGCGCTTGACCAGCGGCACCACCTCGGAGGCGAGCCGGGGCGACTTCTCCAGGTAGCAGAGCGCACCCAGCTCCAGCGCCCGCTCGCGCACCTCCTCGCTGCCGAAGGCCGTCATCACGATGACCTCGGTCTGCGCCTGGCGCTCCTTGACCTTGCGCAGGACGTCCAGCCCGTCGCCGCCCTTCCCCATGCGCAGGTCGGTGATCACCACGTCGAAGTCGCCGCCCGACAGCGCTCGGTCCGCGGTGGCCACGTTCTCCGCCTGCTCCACCGTGTGCCCCTCCGCGGTGAGGCGCATGTCGAGCATCGTCCGGATGCTGTCCTTGTCGTCGACGACGAGCAGCCGCGCCATGGCCGTCACTCTACCCCGCGCGCGCGGCGCGCAAAGGTTCCTGGTCGGCGGCCAGCGGGAGCGCCACCGAGAAGGTGCTGCCGCGGCCGGGCTCGCTGCGCACCGCAATCCGGCCGCCGTGGGCCTCCACCACCCGGTGGACGATGGCGAGGCCCAGCCCGGTGCCGCCGGCCTTGGTGGTGAAAAACGGATCGAAGATGCGCGGCAGGTCCTCCCCGGAGATGCCCAGCCCGGTGTCCTCGACCTCCAGCAGCGCCTGGCCCGCTTGCCGGCGCAGCTTGACGGCGATGCTCCCGCCGGCGTCCGTCGCGTCGCGCGCGTTGGCGAGCAGGTTCCACAGCACCGACTTGATCTGGTTGGCGTCGACCGACAGCCACACGCCCGGATCGACCTCCACGGTCACCGAGGTGCCCTTCAGCCCGGCCTCGCGGCGGAACACCTCGGCGGTCTGTTCGACCAGCGGGCCCGCCTCGACGGCGGCGAGTTGGGGCGAAGCCGGCCGGGCAAACGCGAGGAAGTCCTTGAGCAGCGCCTCCAGGCGCTCGCCCTCCCCGCGCACCACCTGCATCAGGCGCTTTTCCTTCTCACCCAGCTTGGGGGACATGCTGAGGAGATCGATCGAGCCGCACATCGCGGCGAGCGGATTGCGGACCTCGTGCGCCAGGCCCGCCGCCAGCGCTCCCACCACCGCCAGCCGGTCGGCGCGCTGCATCGCTTCCTCCATCCGGCGGAACTCGGTGAGGTCCTGGAAGACGATCACGTTTCCGTGCGCGCCTTCGGCCATGCGCGCGGCGGCCCAGCCGAGCACCCGCTCGCGCCCGTCGGCGCCGCGCACCGTCGCCTCGTTCCGCTGGCGGCCGCTCCAGTTGCCGCGGTCGAGCGCCTCGCCGAGGGCTGGGACCAGCTCGTGCAGGCTCTGCCCGAGGGCGCGCTCCTCGGTGAGACCGGTGATCTCCAGCCCGGCGCGGTTGAGGTAGGTGATGCGCCCCTGCTCGTCGACGGTCACGATGCCGCTGGAGATGGACTTGACGATCGCCGAGTAGAGCGCCTCGAGCTGGTCCAGCCGCGTCTGGCGATCCTCCAGCTGCGCGCGCGCTCCCTGCACCTGCTCGGCGAGGAACGACGCCAGCGCGCCGGCGAGCATGAACGCCGAGACGTTCAAGACCAGCGTGAGCGCCAGCCGGGAAGCCGGGAGCGGTGGGTGGGCCAGGTAGGTCGACGCCGGCTCGATCAGGCCGTTCTCCATCCCGAAGACGAGCGCCGAGAACGCCAGCGAGGCGGCCGCCGCGCCGAGCACCGCACCGCGGCGCCCAAGCCCCATCGCGCCGTTCACGATGGCGACCGGGTACAGGATGGTGAAGACGCTCTCCGGTCCACCGGTCAGGTAGACGAGGCCGGTGGCCGCGAGCACGTCGGCGGCAACGTGCGCGTAGACCAGGCCGCGCAGGAACCGTCGGCGGCGCAAGAGCACCATGGAGACCAGGGACGCGACGTAGAGGCTGCCGACGATCGCGTACAGGTGCGTCTCGACCCGTCCCGGGAAGGTCTCGGAGCCGAGCGACAGCACGGCGCTGGCCACCAGGAGCGCGGTGCCCACCAGCAGCCGGACGCCGGTGAGCAGGACCAGCTTGCGGTACAGGTCCGGCGGCGCGGGCCGCTCGGAGACGGGGGCGTCGACGACCACTTCGCTACTTCACCGCGCCGGCGATGGAGAAGATGGGCAGGTACATGGCGATCAGGAAGCCGCCGACGATGCCGCCCAAAAACACCATCATCACGGGCTCGATCATGCTGGTCAGCGCGGCCACGGCCGCATCCACCTCGTCGTCGTAGAAGTCCGCGATTTTATTGAGCATCTGGTCCATGGCGCCGGTCGCCTCGCCGACGCCGATCATCTGCACCACCATGCTGGGGAACACCTTCGTTTCCGCCAGCGGCTGCACGATGGTCTTGCCCTCGGAGATCTTCTCCTTCGTGTAGCGGATGGCCTTTTCCACCATCGCGTTGCCGGCCGACTTCGCCACGACCTCCAGCGCGTCGAGGATGGGAACGCCGGAGCTGATCATGGTGCCCAGCGTCCGGGTGAAACGGGCCACGGCCACCTTCCGGATGAGCGGCCCGAAGATCGGGGTCTGGATGGTGAACCGATCCCACTGCTCGCGGCCCTTCTTGGTGTTCTTCCAGGTCTTGAAAGCGATCGCGACGGCGATGGCCACGCCGACCATCAAGAGGATGTACTTCTGGAGGAACTTGGAGAGGTCGATCACGATCTGGGTGGGCGCCGGCATCGCCCCGCCGAAGTCCTTGAACATCTTTTCGAAGGTCGGGGTGACGAAGAGCAGCAGCACCACCGTGACGCCGATGGCGACGGTGAGCACGATCGAGGGGTAGACCATCGCGCCCTTGACCTTGCTCTTCAGCTTCTCGTTCTTCTCGATGTAGGCCGCCAGGCGGTTCAAGATGGTGTCGAGGATGCCGCCGATCTCGCCCGCGGCGACCAGCTGCACGAAAAGCGTGTCGAAGACCTTGGGATGGTCCTTGAGCGAGTCCGCCAGGGTGGAGCCCGACTCGACCTTCACCTTCACCTTGGTAAGCACTTCCCGGAAGGCGAGGTTGTCCAGCTGGCTGGCGAGGATGTCGAGGCACTGCACCAGCGGAAGGCCGGCGTCGATCATCGTCGCGAACTGCCGGGTGAAGATGACGATGTCTTTCTGCGAGATGCCGCCGATGCCGGGCAGCTTGAAGCTGAACTGCGACTTCTTGCGGACCTTGACGTTCTGCAGCGACATCGACCGCAGGCGCTGGTGGACGGAGGCCTCGTCGGTGGCCTCCATCTGGCCCTTCTTCACCTCGCCAGACCTGGTCTTGCCTTGCCAGGTAAAGATCGGGAGCTTGTGGTGGGCGGGTTGGACCTTGGCGGCAGCTGCGGGGGCGGCCATGAGGTCTCCTTAGGGGCGGGACGCCGGAATCGGGCGGGTCACGCCCGTGCGGGGTCCGGAGGTGAGGATGTTGCGCAGCTCGTCGGGGTCGGAGCTGCGGCTCACCGCTTCCTCGAGCGTGATCATGCCCTTCTGCACCAGCGACGCGAGCGATTGGTTGAAGGTCTGCATGCCGAACTTCGACTGGCCGACCTGCATGGCTGAGTAGATCTGGTGGACCTTGTCCTCGCGGATCAGGTTCCGGATGGCGGCGTTGGGCACCATCACCTCGATCGCCAGGACGCGCCCCGGACCACCCGCCTTGGAGAGCAGGTTCTGGGTCACCACACCTTCCAGCACGAAGGACAGCTGGGCGCGGATCTGCGGCTGCTGGTAGGGCGGGAACACGTCGAGGATGCGGTTGATGGTCTGCACGCAGGAGTTGGTGTGCAGGGTGCCGAAGGCCAGGTGGCCGGTCTCGGAGATCACCAGCGCGGCCTCGATGGTCTCCAAGTCGCGCATCTCGCCCACCAGCACCACGTCCGGGTCCTGGCGGAGGATGTACTTGAGCGCCTTCTTGAAGCTGTGGGTGTCGGCGCCCACCTCCCGCTGGTTCACCACGCAGTTCTTGTGCGGGTGCAGGTACTCGATCGGGTCCTCGATGGTGACGATGTGCTCGTGGCGCTCGGTGTTGATCTTGTCGATGATCGAGGCCAGCGTGGTCGACTTGCCCGAGCCGGTCGGTCCGGTCACCAGCACCAGGCCGCGCGGCTTCTTGGACAGCTCGCTGACGATGGGCGGGAGCCCCAGCTCCTGGAAGGTGAGGATCTTGAACGGGATGGTGCGGAAGGCCGCCGCCACCGCGCCGCGCTGCATGAACAGGTTGGCCCGGAAGCGGGAGAGGCCCTTCACGCCGAAGGAGAGGTCGAGCTCGTTCTCCTCCTCGAACTTGTGCTTCTGCGCGTCCGCCAGGATCGAGTAGCAGAGCTGCTTCGTCTCCACCGGGGTGAGCGGCGGCGTCTTGAGGGGCACCAGCACGCCGTCGATGCGGAGCTGCGGAGGCGAGCCGGTGGTGATGTGGAGGTCGCTGGCCCCCTTCTCCACCATCGCCTTGAGGAGCTGGTGCAGGTTCGGCACGTGGTGTCCTTTACCGGGTGGTGTCGGGAGCGGTGTTGCCCACGACCTCCTCGATGGAAGTCGTGCCCGCCTTCAGCTTGGCGAGGCCGGCCATGCGCAGCGTCTGCATGCCCAGCCGGATGGCTTCGTTCTTCAGCTCCGCGGTCGAGGCGCCGTTGATGACCAGCTCCTTCAAGCTGTCCCACAACGGCATCACCTCGTAGAGGGCCACGCGGCCCTTGTAGCCGCGGTCGTTGCAGGTGCGGCAGCCGGCCGGCTCGAACACCTGGAAGCTGCCGATCTCGTCGGGCTGCACGCCGATGTCGGTGAGCGCCTGGGCCGGCACGTCCACGGCCTTCTTGCACTCCTGGCAGAGCTTGCGGGCGAGGCGCTGGGCGAGGATCAGGTTCACCGCGCTGGTCACCAGGAACGGCTCGATGCCCATGTTGAGGAGCCGGGACACGGTGCCGGGCGCGTCGTTGGTGTGCAGCGTGGAGAGCACCAGGTGGCCGGTGAGCGCGGCCTTGATGCCGATCTCGGCGGTCTCGAAGTCGCGGATCTCGCCGACCATGATGATGTCCGGGTCCTGGCGGAGGAAGCTGCGCAGCGCGGCGGCGAAGTTTAGCCCGATGTCCTCGTGCATCTGCACCTGGTTGATGCCGGAGAAGTTGAACTCCACCGGGTCTTCCGCGGTTGAGATGTTGTCGCTGGTCTTGTTCAGCTCGGAAAGCGCGGAGTAGAGCGTGGTGGTCTTGCCCGAGCCGGTGGGCCCGGTGACCAGCACCATGCCGTAGGGCCGGTCGATGGCCTCCTTGAACATCCGCAGCGGCTCGATGTCGAAGCCGAGCTTGGTCATGTCCAGCTGCAGGGTGCTCTTGTCGAGGAGGCGCATGACGACCTTCTCGCCGAAGAGCGTGGGGCATACGGAAACGCGGAAGTCCATCTCGCGTCCCTTCCCCAGCTTCAGCTTGATTCTTCCGTCCTGCGGCAGCCGGCGCTCCGCGATGTCCAGCTCGGCCATGATCTTGAGGCGGGAGGTGATGGCGGCCTTCAGTTTGAAGGGCGGCTTCATCACCTCGTACAGCACGCCGTCGACGCGGTAGCGGACGCGGAAGTCCTTCTCGTACGGCTCGACGTGGATGTCGGAGGCGCCCTTCTTGATGGCGTCGAGCAGGACCAGGTTGACCAGCTTCACCACCGGCGCGTCGGTGGCGCTCTTCTCCAGGTCGACGACGTTGATGCCTTCCTCGGCGTCGTGCTCGAAGCCGATCTCGTTCTCGTCGAAGCCCTCCATCACCTCTTCGTAGGAGGGGGCCTTCTCCGTGTAGTACCTCTCCAGCGCCTCCTTGATGGCTTGCTCGCTGGCGACGACGACCTCGATGGCGTAGCCGGTGAGGAACTTGATGTCGTCGATCGCGTAGATGTTCGAGGGGTCGCTCATCGCCAGGATGAGCGAGGCGCCCGCGCGGTTGACCGGGATGCACTGGTGCTTCTCGGCCACGTCCTTCGGCACCAGCCGCACCACCTCGGAGTCGATGTCGAATTCCTTCAGGTTGATGGAGGGGACGCCGTACTGCTTGGAGAGGAAGTTGGTGAGCTCGGACTCCTCGATGAACCCGAGCTTGGTCAGGTGGTACCCGATGCGGCCGCCCGCCTTCTTCTGCTCCTCCTGCGCCTTCTGCAGCTGCTGGAGGGAGATCAGGTTTTCGCGGACGAGCAGCTCGCCAAGCCGGCCAGCCATCGAGTCACCTCTCGGAGAGGCCCCGACGATAACAGAACGCTTGCTGGCCTAGCGAGAAAGCCACCGGAGTTTCGGGAGGATTTCAGGCGAGGGACGGCTCGCACCTGTGCCTAGGTGTGCTGCTTTCTTACAGCGGGAGTGGTTGCATTTCCCTACCCCTCCAGCAGGCGCCGCGCTGAAGCCACGTCCCGGGCGATCTGGGCCTTCAGGGCCTCGACGTTGGGGAAGCGCCGCTCGTCGCGCAGGCGGTGCACGAACTGCACGCGCAGGACGCGGCCGTAGAGGTCCTGGTCGACGTCGAAGAGGTGCACTTCGAGCATCAACGGCTCGCGCCGGCTGCCGGCGTGGGCGTCGTCGCGAAAGGTGGGATTGAGGCCGAGGTTGGCGGCGCCGGGGATCGGGGGGCCTAAGCGGGGGGGGTCATAGGTCGAGCCCGAGTCTTGCTGCCCCGGCGCAGGCGCCGGCGCGGCAGAGTACGTCGTGGCTCCGCGAGCGGAGCCACCCTCGT
>DATFTN010000256.1:0-9458 GCA_035261845.1 Myxococcales bacterium
GCCACCATGATCCGGCTGTAAGCGGCGTCCTCGGAGAACCGTAGCTCGCCGACGCAGAATGCGAACATGGAGGGAAATGCGCGGTCGGCGTACAGCTTCCGCTCGTCGACCTCGCTCAGATACACGAGGAGGTCTGCCTCCGTGCACAAAGAGTGGTCGACCAGCTCGTGTGTCCCGGCGAGGAGATCCGGATCGCTGAGCAACGCTACGGTTTCGAGTGAGTTGATCATGCACGTTTGGTAGCACGGCCGTTTTTCCAATCTCTGCGCCGGCCGCTGATGCACCCGGGGTGGTGAAGGGACACGCCAGAGTGGAACTCGATCCTCCGTGCAGGGGAACGCGTCCTGAGCGCTCAGGACTCAGGATTGTGCGATGGTCGGAGGGCCGATCCGAACGGCCTGCTGAACTCGTCAACTAGAAAAGGCAGGCATCGGTCAAACGACCGATGATGCGCCCCACGCCGAAGTTGCTTCTGGGGAGTGGTCGGAACCTCGGCGACTCGCTGCCCGCGCCGGATGGCGCGATGACGCGTCGCCCGTGCCGAGGCCACGTGCGTGAACCTGTTCCAGGACGGGCCGCAGCGCGTCAAATCCGGGTGGCCCAGAGCCCGTGCTGCCGACCGGGCTCCCATGCGAGCTGCACTCTTCGCCTGACTGGGCTTGGCGCTCCCCCGGAAAGCAAAACGGAGATCCACGCCACTCATGCTCGGACGTGGAATTCACGATCGCGACTCGGCCTCGCCCCAGGCGCACGAACCAAGAAGTGACGAATCATGAGAGCTCGCTCCCCCCTCGACCCCCCAACAGATCACGGTCAATTCAACGGAGCGTGTGCGCTAGATGCGATTCGTGGATTCTCCCGTTGCACACCGAGGTGTTGCGCGACATGCTCGCGAGATGCGGATGGACGAAGCAGCGGTGCGGCGCAGAAGAGAACAGAATCTGGCTGCGGCGAGGCCGGATACGCGCGGCATCGCGCCCAGCATCCGCAACTTCGCGCAGGCGATCGACCGGCAGCGGCAGGCGATCGAGCGCGTCCCGGTCCTCGCCGCGTCGCGTCCCGATCTGTCGGAGGCGGCGCGCGGCCTCGACGAGGCGGAGGTCGCGGCCCTCGCCATCGCCGTCGACGATCCGCCTGCCGAGCTGGTCGCGCTGGCGAGGGCGGCCCAGGCCGTCTCGGTCCCGGTGCTGCGCTGCGACCTCTTGCTGGAGGAGTTCCAGGTGTACGAGTCGCGCGCCGCGGGAGCCGACGCGGTGCTGCTGCACGCCGAGCTGCTCCCAGGCGAGCAGCTCGAGCGGTTGTGCGGCGCGGCGCGGGCGACGCACATGGCCGCCTGCGTCGCCTGCGGAACGCCCGAGGAGGTGCAGCGCGCGGCCGCCGCTCGCGCCGCCGCCGTGGCGCTGCCGCGCGCGGGCGAGGCGCTCTTCGCGGCCGTCCCCCGGCGCATCCTGGTCCTGGCGCTGGACCCGGCCGCGGCGGTGCGCGGCCGCGCCGACGCATTGCTCGACGAGGCGATGGGCTCCGCTCCCGACCCGGCCGCCGCCTTCCGCTCCGCGCTGGAAGAGGACTGACATGCCGCCGCCCTTCCGCAAGCACCTCTTCGTCTGCCTGAACGATCGCGGACCCGACGACCCGCGCGGCTCGTGCGCGCAGAAGGGCAGCGAGGCGCTTCACAAGGCGTTCAAGTCGGCCCTGAAGGCGCGCGGGCTGGACGCGGACATCCGCGCCAACAAGGCCGGTTGCCTCGACAACTGCGCGCTGGGCTGCTCGGTGGTCGTCTACCCCGAGGGCGTCTGGTACGGCCGCGTCACCGTGCAGGACGTCGACGAGATCGTCGAGAAACATCTCGTCGGCGGCGAGCCCGTCGAGCGCCTGCGGCTGTACAAACCGTAGAATCGCCAGTGTGACGTCTCTGCCGGCAACGCCACGCTCTTCGATCCGGCGCCTTCGGCGCCTCTACGAGGGGGAAGCTCGCTCCCCCCTCGACCCCCCAACAGATCACGGTCAATTGATCGGAGCAGTCAGGTGCTTCAGTTCATCAGCTTGCCGGCGCCGCGGAGGCGGTCGACCCGGGCGCGGAGCGCGGCTGCGTCGGACGCCGCCGGCTGGAGGTGGAGCACCCGTTCCAGATCGGCGGCGGCAGCCTCGGAACCGCCCAGCTGCTCGCACAGCCGTGCGCGATCGCGCAGGACGCGCGGATCGTCGGGCTGGAGGACCAGCTGCCGGTCGACCGCGGAGAGCGCGCGGGGCAGGTCTCCCCGTTCGAGGTAGATGGAGCGCAGGTTCTGCAGCATGCGCGCCAGGATCTCCTTCGGCCGCGTCGGGCGCAGAAGGCGCAGGTCGAAGCGCGCGGCGTCGCCGGCCGCGGCCGCGAAGCGCCGCTTCAGCTCCGCCAGCCCGAGCAGCTGTCCGCGGTGGAAGGCGTCGACGATCAGCTCGCCGCCGTCGTCGAGCGTCACCTTGCACAGGAAGTGGCCCGGGAACCCGACGCCGTCGACCTTGAGCCCGCAGCGCCGTCCCACTTCCATGTACACGAGGCAGAGCGTGAGAGGGATTCCGGTTCGCCGCTCGATCACCTCGTTGAGGAAGCTGTTGCGCGGATCGTAGTACTCGGCCTGGTTCCCGGCGAAGCCGAGCTCGTGGAAGAGCACCGCGTTGAGGCGGCCCACCCGGCGCTCCGGCAAGGCGCCCGCGGGAAGGCCGCGCATCACCTGCAGCGCGTGCTCGTCCAGCGCCCGCAGGTAGCGCTCTTCGTCGAGGTGCGGGTATTCCTCGCGGGCGATGGCCAGCGCGGCGCGCGCCAGATCGATCGGCTCCCGCCGGGCGATCTGCTCCAGCTCTCTGCGCGCGGCGGCGAACGTGTCCATGGCACGATTCTAACCCGATCGGGTAAGGCGAGGTCGGAGGCGAAAAAACGTCCGCCAGGCGCCCGCCCTAGAACGCCTCCTGGATCAGGCGCTCGAAGTCGACCTGGGTGCAGGGGCGCGGATTGGACTGGTGGCAGGCGTCCGCCAGCGCCTTCTCGACCAGCCGCGGGATCATTTCCCTCTTGACGCCGGCCTGGGACAGCTTGCGCGGGAGGCCGCAGGCGCTGCGCAGATCGTCCACCAGCTGCGCGCAGGCGTGCGCCCGTTCCGGCACTCCCATCCGGGGATCCGCGCCGAGGGCGAGGGCCGCGGTCGCCAGCCGCTCCTCGGCTGCCGTCCGGTTGAACTGGATGACGGTGGGAAGCATGAGCGAGTTCGCCAGCCCGTGGTGCGTGCCCGCCACCGGCGTGAGCGCGTGCGCGACCGAGTGGCACGCTCCCAGCCCCTTCTGGAAGGCGATGGCGCCCATCGCGCTGCCCAGGAGCATCTGCTCGCGGGCTTCCACGTCCTTGCCGTTCTTGACCGCCCGGCCGAGGTGTTGCGCGATGCGGCGCAGCCCGTCCAGCGCGATCGCGTCGGCGAGCGGATGGTCGCCCTTCGCCACGTACGCCTCGAGGTTGTGGGTGAGCGCGTCCATCCCGGTCGCAGCGGTTATGAACGGCGGCAGCCCGATGGTCAGCTCGGGGTCGAGGAGAGCGGCGTTCGCCAGCAGGTGGGGGCTGAAGATCACCACCTTGGTGCCGTCGATGATGAGCACGGTGGAGCGCCCCACCTCGCTGCCCGTGCCGGCGGTGGTGGGGACCGCGACGAAGGGAGGCTGCTCCCCGGTGATGTACCGATCGCCGCCTTGCGCATCGTCGTAGCGGCTGAGCGGCGGGCCATGGTGCACCAGCAGGCGAATCGCCTTGCCCATGTCGAGGGAAGCGCCGCCGCCGACCGAGAGGATCGCATCGGCGCCCGCGGCGCGGTACGCCTCGATCCCTTTCAGAGCATCGGAGTCGGTGGGGTTGGGATCGAACTCGCTGAACACGGTGAAGGGCACCCCGGATTGCTCGAGCAGCGGCGTGACGAACCGCAGCAGCCCGGCCTGGAGGATCCCCTTGTCGGTGACGAGAAGCAGCTTGCCCGCGCCGATCCGCTTCAGCTCGGCAGGCAGCTCGCGGATGGCGCCGCGGCCGTGGACGATCCGGGTGGGAAAGGACATGACCGACGGCATCTCGGGCTCCGTTCAGATGATCTCGAAATACCTCTCCAGCTCCCACTTCGTCACCGCCGACTCGAACTGGCGGCACTCCCAGTCGCGGGTGCGCACGTAGTGGTCGACGAAGGCGTCGCCCAGGAGCTCGCGGACTTCCTTGCTGCGCGAGAGCGCATCGGTCGCGGCGCGCAGCGTCGGCGGAAGCGGTTGCCCCTTCGCTTCGTATCCGTTCCCCGTCGTCTCGGGAGGAAGCGGCAGCTCGTGCTGCACCCCGTGCAGGCCGGCGGCGACCGACGCGGCGATGGCCACGTACGGATTCATGTCGGCCGCCGCGAATCGGTACTCGACCCGGGTGGAGGCGGGAGACCCCGGGATGACGCGCAATGCGGTAGTGCGGTTCTCCACTCCCCAGGTCGCCATCGTGGGAGACCAGGCGCCGCGCACCATCCGCTTGTACGAGTTCACGGTCGGCGCGATCAGCGCGGTCATCGCCGGCATCAGGGCCACCTGTCCGGCCACGTAATGCTGCAGCAGCTTGCCCATGCCTTGGTGCGCCCGCGGATCGAGGAAGAGCGGCTGTCCCTCCAGCGACCAAAGCGACTGGTGCAGGTGCCCGCTGCAGCCGGGAAGCTCCTTGTTCCACTTCGCCATGAAGGTCGGCATCACGGCATGGCGCGCGCAGATCTCCTTCACCGCGGTCTTGAACAGCGCCGCCTTGTCCGCGGCGCGGAGCATCTGGTCGTACCGGATGGCTGCCTCGTACACGCCGGGCCCCGTCTCGGTGTGGAACGCTTCCAACTCCAGGTCGAAGGCGGCGAGCTGGTCCTGCAGGTCGTGGACCAACGGGGCGTTCTCGCTCGCTCGCAGCCAGGAATAGCCGAACATCCCGGGCGAGAGCGGCGTCAGGTTCGCGTACCCCTTCGCCCGCACCGACTCCGGCGTCTCCCGGAAGAGGAAGAATTCGTATTCGGACGCCACCTTCACCAAGAAGCCCATCGACCGGGCCTTGTCCTCCACCCGCTTGAGCAGCTGGCGCGGGGAAACTGCGAGGGGCTTGCCCGGCTCGGCCTCGAAGTCCAGCAGGAAGGCGGCGGTCCCCGGCTCCCAGGGGATCATGCGGAAGGTGGAGAGATCGACTGTGGCGCGCGTGTCCGGGTAGCCGGTGTGCCAGCCGGTGACGGTCGCGTTGTCGTAGAGCTGGTCCCCCAGGTCCCACCCGAAGATCACGTCGCAAAAGCCCAGGCCGCCCTCGGCCACGCTCCAGAACTTGTCCAACGACACGTACTTGCCGCGCAGGACGCCGTCGACGTCGAAGCCGCCCAGCTTCACCTTGCGCACGCCCCGCTTCTGGAAGTGCTCGCGCAAGCCTTCGATCTGGCTGGCTCGGGTCTCCTCCATGGGGGCCGGCTTTTCCACGGGACCCACGGTGGAGCGGGGTGGGACGGCCGTCAAGCGCTCGGCCAGCCGGCCGCGGGAAGAGGACTCGCCCAGGCGGCCGGAAAGCGTTATGTTTCCCCTGCGGAGGGTTTTCGATGTCCATTCCCCGACTGGTGGTCGTCCAGACCGGCACGGCGGCGCCGGAGATCGTGCGGCGGCACGGCGACTACCCCGACTGGTTCAACCACGCCCTCGGGGCCGAGCTGCCGGTGCTGCGCGCGTACCTGGGCGAGTCGCTCGAGCTGCCGGCCGGGACCCAGGGAGTGCTGGTCTCGGGTTCGCCGCTCTCGTTGACCAGCCCCGAGCCGTGGATGGAGGAGGTGGCCGAGGAGCTGCTCCGCATCGGCGAGCGCGGAACGCCCGTCCTGGGCGTCTGCTTCGGTCACCAGATGCTCGGCCGCGCGGCCGGGTCGCAGGTGGTGGGCAACCCCAAGGGCCGCGAGATCGGCACCGTCCGCGTGCAGCTCACCGCGGAGGGACGCAAGGATCCACTGTTCCGCGGCTGGGTTCCAGAGGACGGGATCGCCGAGGTGCAAGCCACCCACTCCGACTCCGTCGACCCGGTTCCCCCCGGGGCCACGCTGCTCGCCTCGAACGAGAAGTGCGCCACGCAAGCCCTTCGACTGTCCGATGCGGTGGCGTCAGTCCAGTTCCACCCCGAGCTGCGCCCGGAAACACTGCGCGACCTGATCGACTCCCGCGCCGGCGACCTGCGCGCCGAGGGGCTCGACCCCGCCGCGCTGCGCGCCGGCGTCCGCGAGACCGCGTCCGCGAAGCTCCTCCGCGCCTTCGCCGAGGAAGCTCGGCGCAGCTGACCTTCCTCTCGGGGAAGGCCCTCCCCGAACGCTGCCGACCCTTCTGGCGACTTGCGTCTTGACGCCAGCCTCCTACGGGGGCGTAGGCTCGCCCACATGAAAGTCCGCGCAATCCTCGTCGGTGCCGGCATCGCCGCCCTGGGCGGCTTCGCCCTCTACGACTACTACAGCCCCGAATCCCGCCGCGCCCGCGCGCTCCACGAAGTGGAGACGCTCAAACCCGACGTGAAACCGCACGCGTGCCTTCCGCAAGGACCGCTCCAGAAGGCGTTCGCGGCGGCGGTTGCGCTCGACGCGATGCCGCCGACGACCTTCGACAGCGACGCGCGCAAGCGCGGCGTGATCAAGCACGACTGCATCCGCGGCGCCAGCCAGCACTCGACACTGGACCGGCTGCTCGACGCCACCGGCGAAGAGATCGTCACCTACTCTGCCCAGGTGGTCGAATCGTGCCAGCTGGGGAGGACCGAGTATCCCCTCCCGCAGTGCGTGGCCCTGGACGTGCTGGGACGGCGCGCCGACACCTCCAAGGCCGCTGTGGCGGCGCTGGAGAAGATCGCCGACAACCGCAAGCTGGCCAAGGAAGTGTGGGAAGGCGCGCTGTTCCGCTTGATGACGCTGCCGGAGTGGCACACCCCGGCCCAGCTCGCCACCCAGCTCGCGTCGGAGCCGGAATGGGAGGCGCGCGAGCTGCTCCTCGAGAAGGTGAGGGAGCGGCGCGACCCGTCCACCCGAGCCTCGCTCGAGACGGCGTACGCGAAGGAAGACGACGAGACGACGAAGGGGCGGATCAAGGCGGCGCTGCTCGAGCTGGACAACCCCGGCAAGTGCGTGGTCGAGGACGAAGGGCTCGGCGAGGACGGGATCTGCCGCTACCTCTGCCGCGACCAGAACACGCGGCTGCGCTACCCGAAGGAAAAGGGCCCGAAAGACAAGAACCCCTGCCCGCTCGTCCACGAACCCGAGGGACCCAGCGCTGCGGGCAAGGCCGGGGTGAACTCGGCGGCGCTGGCGAAGTAGGGTCCTACAAGACCGGCACGGAGCCCAGCAGCTCCATCCCGCCGGGGTGGGCGGCACAACGCAGCCCCGCGATGGTCACGCCCGCGCGGCGGGCCCCCGCCAGTGCTCGCGCGAAAGCCGGATCGATCGAATCGTCCGCCGCGATCGCCCGCACGTCCCCCCGCTGAGCGCAGAGCACCAGCGCGGCCGGACTTCCGCGCCGGGCGAGCCGCTCGAGCAACGCCACGTGGCGCAGGCCACGCAGGGTCGGCGCATCTGGGAACAGCGCCACCCCGTCTCTCGCCGCTCCTACGCTCTTCACTTCGCAAGGCACTTCCCGGCCCGCCGGGGACCGCAGGATCAAATCGATGCGGGAACGCGGCCGCCCCCGAAGCCGCGGGAACGTCATCTCCCTTCCCGCCACCGTGTGCCCCGCCAGCTCCAAGAGCAGTCCCCGTTCCAGCGCCACCTCCACCAGCCGCGGCGCACCAGCAGGATCCAGGCTCACCCACGTCGACGGAGCCGTCCGTGCCCTTGCCAGCAGCACCGTGTACTCCGTCCTCCTCGCCACCATCCCCCTCTCCACCTTCACCAACACCACGGGCTGCCCTCCAAGGAGCAGGTCGAGACACCTGCCCCTGTCCGGCACGTGCGCCTCGACGACCCGATCCCCGATCCGGCAAATCGCCAGGAACTTGTTCGGCCTCTCGACGAACGTCCCGAAGATCGGCTCCCCCTTCCACCGATGCGGAATCCAGAGCTGTGACCCGAGCCGCATCGTCCGGAACCTAACCGAGCGTCTGCTCGCCGTCGAAGCTCTCCGTCGCAGCCGACTCTCGATCCTCGACACGCCCTCCCCGCCTCTGCTAATTGCCTTTCCCCCTTGGACCTCGTCCGCCTGGAACGCGCGGTCATCGGCTATCGCACTCCTCTCCTTCCCCCTCTCGCCCTCTCCGTCCATTCCGGCACCACCCTCGGCGTCCTCGGCCCCAACGGCGCCGGCAAGACCGCCTTGCTCAAGTCGATGCTGGGCCTCTTGCCCCTCCTCGGCGGCCGCCTGGTCTTCCCGACCGGCCGTCCGCCGAGGGTCGGTTACGTCCCGCAGCGCGACCGGCTCGACCAGAGCTGGCCCCTCTCCGTCCTGGACGTGGTCTTGATGGGCCGCACCAGCCTCCTCGGGCCACTGCGTCGATTCGGCGCCGAGGACAGGAAGCGGTCCCGCGAGGCGCTGGAGGAGATCGGCGTCGGCGAGCTCGCCGACCGTCCCCTCTACGCCCTCTCCGGCGGCCAGCATCAGCGGGTGCTGATCGCCCGCGCAATCGCGGCGGAGCCGGAGCTCCTGGTCCTCGACGAGCCGACCAGCGCCATGGATCCGGCGGCCGAGCGCGTCCTGCTCGAGCTGGTCGAGCGGCTCAAGCGCGCGCACAACCTGTCGGTGGTGTTGGTCACGCACCAGCTCACCGCGGTGGCGGGATTCGCCACCGAGGTCGCCCTGGTGGACCGGGCGCGCGGGCTGTTCGAGGTCGGTCCGGCGCGCGAGATGATGACGCCCGAGCGCCTCGGCCGCCTCTACGGCCGCGAGGTGCGCGTCGCGGAGCTGGGCGGCCAGATCGCCATCGTGATCGGCCCGCCGGTCGACGAGGCGCGAGCCGGCCGGCCGGAGAGCGGCGCGCGCGAGGAGGCCGGGTGACCGGCTTCGCGGAATTCTGGGCCGGACGCGAGCTGTGGCGCGAGCCGCTGGTGGCCGGGATGCTCGCCAGTGGATTGCTCTCCTATCTGGGCGTGTTCGTGGTGCTGAAGCGGATGGTGTTCGTCTCCGCGGCGCTCTCGGAAATCAGCGGCGTGGGCGTCGCCACCGCCTTCTTCGTCGGCGCGGTCGCGGGGATCGATCCGCATACCCACGGGGCCGTCCCGATCATCCTGGAGCCGGTCTGGTTCTCGCTGGTGTTCGCCTGCGCCGCGGCCGCGCTGTTCTCCCTGCGCCCCGGACACCGCAAGCTGGCGGCCGAGACGATCGTGGGGCTGGGATACATCGTCGCCAGCGCGCTGGTCCTGGCCATCCTGAACAGCCCGCGCATCGCGCAGGAAGCGCACGCGGTGGGCGACATCCTCTTCGGCAACGCGGTGACCGTGCCTCGCGCG
>DATFTN010000257.1:0-2387 GCA_035261845.1 Myxococcales bacterium
CCAGGTCTTCAACGGGCTGGTGAACGGCGCCTTCTACGCGCTGCTCTCGCTGGGGCTCGCGGTCATCTTCGGCATGCTGCGCATCGTGAACTTCGCTCACGGTGCGCTGTACATGCTGGGCGCCTTCACCGCCTACGCGCTCGGGGCGCGCTTCGGACTCGGCTTCTGGGCCTCGCTGGCCATGGCGCCGCTGGCCGTGGGCCTGTTCGGCATGCTCCTCGAGCGCACCATGGTCCGGCGGCTCTACGACCTGCCGGCGTCCTACAACCTGCTGCTCACCTTCGGGCTGACGCTGGTCATCCAGGACGGGGTGCGCCTCATCTACGGGATCTCGGGGCAGCCCTACGCGCCGCCCGCGCAGCTCTCCGGCGCGACCAACCTCGGGTTCATCTTCTTCCCCACCTTCCGGCTCTTCGCCATCGTGGTCTCGGTCGTGGTCTGCTCGCTGACCTGGTTCGTCATCGAGCGCACCCGCGTGGGCGCCGTCATCCGCGCCTGCACCGAGAACCCGACCATCACGCGCGCCTTCGGCATCGACGTGTCGCTCTGGGTGACCGCGGTTTTCGGGTTCGGCTCGGCGCTGGCGGGGCTGGCGGGCGTCCTGGCGGCGCCCATCTACAGCGTCGATCCGCTGATGGGCTCCGAGCTGATCATCACCACCTTCGCGGTGGTGGTCATCGGGGGGCTCGGCTCCATCCTCGGGTCGGTGGTCACCGGATACGCAGTGGGCGTCTTGGTGGCGATCGGCTCGGCGCTGTATCCACCGATCGCCAACACGCTGATCTTCATCCTCATGGCGCTGGTGCTCCTCTTGCGGCCGAGCGGACTGTTCGGCCTGCAGGAGGCTCGATGAACGCGAGGCGGTGGATCGTCCGCATCGGCGTGCTGCTCGTCCTGCTCATCCTGCCCCGGATGATCTATCCCATCCTCGCAGTGGACATCCTCTCCTGGGGGCTGTTCGCGCTCGCCTTCGACCTGGTGTTCGGATACGCCGGCCTCCTCTCCTTCGGCCACGCGATGTTCTGGGGCACGAGCGGGTACGTGACCGCCAACGTGCTCCTGCGCACCGGGCTGCCGGTCCCGGTCGCCATCCTGGCCGGGACGGTCGCGGCGCTCGTGCTGGCGCTGCCCACCGGATACCTCTCGATCCGCAGCGCGGGCATCTACTTCTCGATGATCACGCTCGCCTTCGCGCAGATGGTCGACTTCATCGCGCGCCAGGCGGACCACTACACGGGCGGAGACAACGGGCTGCCCGGGATCCCGCGGCCGGCGGTGGGGCCGATCCACTTCGAGAACCCGCTGCACCTCTATTACTTCACGCTCGCGCTGGCGGCGCTCGGGTACCTGGTCGCCGCGCGCGCCATCGAGTCGCCGTTCGGCCAGGCGCTGCGCGCCATCCGCGACAACCGGGTCCGCGCGCAGAGCGTCGGCTACAACCCGCGCGTGCAGATGCTGGTCGCATTCCTGCTCTCGGCAGGACTCTCCGGTCTCGCGGGCGGGCTGCACACCGTCGGCCACGGCGTGGTGTCGCTGGACGCGGTCAACTGGAGCACCTCCGGCATCGTGGTGATGATGACGCTCCTCGGCGGAACCGGCACCCTGCTCGGGCCCCTGGTGGGCGCGACCCTCGTGCTGCTCCTGCAGGACGCGCTCGCCTTCAGCACCTCGGCCAGCGGAGTGGTCACCGGCGCCGTGTTCGCCCTGACCGTGCTCTTCTTCCGGCGCGGAGTCGTCGGCACTCTCCTCGCGCTCGATCTCCGGCGCCGCGCGGGCGAGCGGCTCATCGGCCCGGCGAAGTGATTCAAAACGCCCGGTGCGGCCGCCGGTTGCGCGCGCGCGCACCACCGCGAGGTCGTACCCGGACCGGCGCCCCCCTGCGGAGCTTGCGGACGGCCTGCCCGCGCGGCAACGTGAGGCCATGCGTCGTCTCGCAGCGATCCTCCTCGCGCTCGCCGCCGGGTGCGGGCACGAGCGTGCCGCGTTGGTCGCCGCCCGCGTCTCGACCGGGCAGGCGGCCGCCCAGGAGCCCCTCGAGGGTGCGAGTGGAACGCTGGACTGCCCCGCCCAACTGCTCCCCCAGGACCTCGGCAGGTCGGACGAGGACGGCGATCTGCGCGCCCAGCACATCGGTGCGGTCTCCCTCGCGTGCGCCCTCACCGTCTCGATGGCGGGGTACCAGCCCTACAAGGCGGCCCTCCAACAGATCTGCACCGCGCCGGTGCCGGGCGGCTGCCAGACGGTCGACGTGACCGTCGTGCTCGCCCCGGAGCCCGGCAAGTCCTCGGGCGCATCGAAGTGAGCCCCCCGACACCGGCCGCGCCGCACCGGAGCGCCGCGCAGCCCGTTGCGCTATGCAGGGTGCAGGAAGCTTGAAGGAGCGCCCC